>DASSWC010000299.1:0-7146 GCA_035705395.1 Pricia sp.
CGTGTTTGACGACGATTCCCTTAAAAACGTTCCGGACTTCGTTCTCAAAACCAATATCAATTTCCAATTCCCTGCCGGGGATAAAAAAATCGGTGTTGCTAAGGGAAAAATCCTGTTCGCTTACATTCCCGTCCAAAAGCAAAATTTTTGCCCTGGAAATTCGGTTGGCCTCATGTAGCACCATGATGCTCTTAACCTTAAAGTTACGGGCAAACTCTTCGCCATTGGAACGCAATATGTAATTGGTAACACTTTTCATTTTAAGGTTCTGTCAATTGGGGGGAAAACGATCCGGGTATTCGGTTTTAGATTTCGAAAATTTGTCAGTCCGTTATATTGCGCTACATGAGGATACAGTGAAGCATCCTTATAAATGGTATAGGTCATCAATGGCAGTGTATCCCCCTCCTTGGTATACCGGATATGGGTTAGGTCGGGAGAGTTGTTACCCATTTCGACACTCCTTCGCTCTTCCTCCAAAACGCACAAAAACGTAGCGTTGAGATTGGCCCTTATCGCCACCCCATTGGGTTTAAAAAGGGTATAATTGATCGTTAGCGATTTTAACGAACCATTGAACGAAAGCGGACCCCAAATAATCTTTAGGAAATTGGGTCGGTGAATTTCCCCATCCACGGCATAGACCAGTTCCTTGAATTTTTTTACGTCCTCCTCTACATTTCCGGAATCGGGAACTACCCCTGTACCATCAAAAACGAATTCAAACTGCATTTCCTCAGGAGGCGTTTTTCCGTAAGGTGGATTATTGCCCTGGGTACCCTGCTCTTGATCTTCGTTATACTTTATGGCAATATTGCGACTGTATTTAGAAGGGTTTATGGGAACATCCATCTCTGGCCCGCTCTTCTTTTTGAACTTATCGTCCTTGTACTGTATTATCTTTAGTTTAACTAATTTTCCCGAACTCATGATCAACGTTCATTTTGAAGGCGTAGCACCTCTAAAACCGCGTCTACGCATTGGCGGATAAGCCGTTCCCGATCTTTGCCATCGGGTGCACTTCTTGGGGAGGCTTCCGGTGCCAGCGAATTTTGGGAGCCAGAATTTTCATCCACTGTGGCCCGTATGACAAGTTCCTTGACCTGAATTGGCATGGTTTAAAGATTTTGCACGTTAAAATATTGATAGTTGAATTCCATGTTCTCGATAAGCAATTCCCCGCTTTCCGCATTTAGCCCGGAAAAAGCCCATTTTACAGGATAGGCATTGATGATGTTCCAGGAACATAGCGGATCGTTTTTTTCATTGAGAAGGCTTACCAGGATATCTTTGGGCTCAAAAGTGAGTTCCTCTATCGCCTTTTGGCACCAGTCCACTAATTTTGAATCCTTCATAATGCCCCGCTTAAGGACCAAATTATCATAGGAGGTACCTTTTGGAAGTTTATGGACAAATCGATTTACGCCGCCCTCCACCACGTCTTCCGTATTCACGGTAGCCGTTAATCCCGTTACCTCTTGAAACCGGGTATCGGTCTCTTCCGTTATACCCTTGAAGGTTACCTTAAAATGAAACCCTACGGGAGGATAATAATTATCCATTGTCTATGGTTAATCCTTCATGCACCAACTCCATTGTTTCGATAGCAATGCTATTGTCGTCGGACTTAAGGTCCGTCGGGGTAACTTTTGAGGGCCAGGCATTCTTGACCTTCCATGTTATCACGGGTTCATGCTCCTCGTTTAAAAGGCTTATCGTAACATCACGTCGTTCCACGGATTCAAGTTTAATGGAACTCCACCAATCGTAGTAGTCATTGTCCGAATCAAAGGAGCCCCTTTTCAAGGTTATGTTGCTGAATTTGGTCAATCCCGGTTGCTTTAATTTGGAATATTCCTTACTGGAACCGTCCCTATATTCAATTACTTCCCGTTCAATGTCCAACCCGCTAACCTCTGTAAATCCTATTTTAGAACCGCCCCATTCAACCTGGAAGTGGAACTTTGGTAATGGATATTCGTTTGCCATGATTTCTTGCTATTTATTGTTATCGATTAATTACATTTTGTCATTTAGGATTCCTGCATTTTTTGGGAGAACTTAAGGATAATGAATTCAGCAGGTCTTACCACTGCCAATCCTATCTCTACATTCATAATTCCATTGAGGATATCGTCCATGGTCATGGTAACCCCCAGTCCTACTTTTACAAAAAATGCTTCTTTTGGTGTTGCCCCCGTGAGTGCCCCCTGTCTCCAGAGATTGGAAAGGAAATTTTCTATCATGGTACTTACACGTACCCATGTATTGGCATCATTGGGTTCAAACACAAATTGTTGGGTTGCCTTTTCAACGGATTCTTCTACAAAATTGTAAAACCTACGGACGTTTATATAGCGCCACTCATTGTTGTTTCCGGCAAGGGTCCGGGCACCCCATACCATAATACCCCTTCCGGTAAATGATCGGATGGCATTGATAGATTTTCCACCTTCGGTATGGATGTTCAGTTCCCCATGCTCTTCGTGGGAAATCTTTTTTACCAGGCCCGATACAAAATTCAAGCTTACGTTCGCCGGGGATTTCCAAACGCCCCTAGTACTGTCTATAGTAGCGTATACCCCCGCTATGGCAGCACTGGGGGGCATCTCACGGGTCTGCTCCTTTACCTTTTGAATCATTTTCTGCCGGTCCATATTGCCAGGCTCTATATCGGCATTGGTAACGCTCTTGGTCTTCTTTCCATCCTTATCCTCCACGGTAATCTCCTTAAAGACAATATCCTCGTTACTTACCTTGGAATAACTCGTTATATTGGTTTTTAGATAGGGATAATACGCGGCACCGAACATTAGGTTTTCGCTGCCAACATTATTCCTGAAGTTTTCAATATCCTTATCCCCATCATCCTCGGGGACATCCATGATCACAAACCGATCCATCAGCTTGGCCGCCTGCTGTAAGGCGGACTTATAAACGTCCATACAACTTTGGAGCGGCATACCGGCCGCTTCGGGCATAAGGATCAGGGTAGGCTCGTCTTCTTTTAGCAGTATGTCAAGGGCCTTCAAGAAATCCTCCTTTTTTCCCTTACTGTTCTTGGCTTTGGACCCTGTGGAAATAATATAGCACTTGCCCCCGCCGTTGGCGAAGTATAATTGCATATGATAGTAGAGTTCGTTCTTGGAAAAATCTTCATCCACCGCATTCGTTTTAACATCGTAGGTAAGCTTCCATGAATTGAAGTCGCAGTAGCGCTCCTCGAAATCTAACAGGGAATAGATTTTTTGAGCTTTAAATTTGGCATCCTCTTTGTCCGTATACCCTATAAAGGCCGGAACAGCTGTGTCGACCGATGCGACACTGGGTGGAAAATTTGAAATTTCTTCAATGTACACCCCCGGTGTTTTTTTGATGGTAATCATTGTATCAGGTTTATGTTAAAAATATTTGTTACTTATCTCTTGTTTATGCATTTTTAATTGCTCAAAACTCGGGCGGTCTTAATTAAATGGGAATCCGTAAAGTGGTCCCTGTCGATCAATTTTACCACCCTGGCCTTGTAGATAATAAAGGGGAACTGTTTATTTCCCAGATTGCTCCAGAGTTCAAAAACCTCTTGCATAGGAATGTCATGGAGGTCCATAAATACCTTAAAGGTCTCCTCGTATTCCGAATTTCCGGACAGGCTGCCTTCAAAGACCTTTTGAGCTTGAAAAAATAAAATGGTATCCGAAAGTAGCTGCAACCCTTCCTTATAATTCTTCTTTGTAACGGAAAACAGCAGATACAGGTTCAGGAAAATAGCAGGGTTGTGCTTCTTCGTTTCCGAATCGTTCTTTTTTAAATAGAACGGGCCATTTTTCAGGGTAGGTTCCTCCTCCGTTTTTATAAGGCTGACGATGATTTTATCCTGAAGATCATTTTTTTCGTCATTGATGCTGGCAATATTGTCCAGTTGCACGATTTGATTGGTGCCGTTAGTAGTAGTGCCCCATTTATTGAACATAAAAGTGTTTATTTCCTCCGCAATGCGATTTAAGACTGGATATATCATAGTACAGGTATGAATAAAAGCCAAGTATTGTACCACTTTGGACGGGGGGAGAAAGCATCCAAATTTGTAAAAAGGGGGACTTTGGATAGTCAAGGCAAGGAAAAAAATTAAGTCTTCCTGCCAAATCACGGATTATGTAATCAGATTGTGGGAAACAAGATAGAAATAACGACTAAACTTATAAGTGATAATTGTATAGGCTGTAGAAAAATATGTATAATCGATAGGAAATTAGATACAACCGGGAATACTGCCGGAGTGAAATTGTATTTTCAAAGCTGCGCTTGGCGGCTACTATCTTCACGCGGGATAAAATTCAATTTTGATTAAAGCTGTTTTCCCTAAATACGCAATATGAAACCACGGCCATGCACATTGTCGATACGGATTTTTGGGTCTTTGGTGAGGTGTTTTCTCAAATGGGATATAAAGACGTGCAAGCTTTTCTTGTTGAAATAATCGTTTTTGTCCCAAAGCGTCGTCAATATCTCCCTATGGGTGCACAACCGGTTCCTATTGAGGGAAAGAAAGACTAAAAGATCGCATTCCTTACCGGTCAATTTTATGGATCTTTCCCCAAAAAACAGTTCCATATTTCTTGCATTTAAGCGATAGGAACCGATTATATGTTCGTTAAGGATCGGTTCGTCTGGGTTCGCCGAGTCCAATCTGGAGAGCAACGCCTTGATACGGACCACAAGTTCCTCTTCATCAATGGGCTTTTTTAGATAATCGACCGCGCCCATCGAAAACCCTTTCAGCACATCGATTTTCATCGATCTCGCCGTAAGGAAGATAAAGGGTAAGCTCGGGCACAGGGATTTCATTTTCTTGGAAAGCTCAAAGCCGTCCATATCGGGCAACATCACATCGAGAACGGCCAGGTCATAGGCATTGGCCTGCATGTGCGATAGGGCCTCGCTGCCGTTTTTCGTCCATGTCATATTAAATCCCTTCATACCCAGGTATTCAGAAAGAAGATAGCCCAACGAGGTATCGTCTTCGACCAAGATCAACTTATGCATAGTTACTTTTCTTTATCAGGTTCAGGATAATCGTAAAGGTAGTGCCCTTTCCCAATTCACTCTCTACCTCGACCTTTCCGCCGTGCATGCGAATAATCCTTTGAACATAGGTCAGTCCAAGACCGTAGCCCTTGACCCGGTGTCCGGCATCATTTTTTACCCTATAGTATTTTCTAAATACCCGCCTTAGGTCGTTCTTCGCAATGCCCGGACCGTTGTCCGTTATAGCGATATGTACCTGCCTTCCGATAGTTCGGGCATCCAATCGGATTTTTGGGGATTCGGAATATTTCCTGGCATTGTCCAGAAGGTTGCTGATCGCATTTTCCAAATGGAAGGTTTCGGCCAGAACAGGATATGTGCCCTCCGCAAGCTTGTACCCAAAATCGATGCCCTCGTGTTCCGAGAGGATGTCGAAATCTTCACAGATGCGTTGAAGTTCGGGTCTAAAGTCTATTTCGGAAAATTGCAATATGGCTTTACCGGACTCCAGACTGCCCAGCTCCAGCACCTTTTCTATGTGCATTTTCAATCGTCCCGTTTCCCTTTTTACAACATTCAGGATGGGTTTCTTTTCAGGATTCATTCCCTCCTCCAGTATTTTGGTCGCAATCGCTATTGAAAACACCGGGGTCTTGAGCTCGTGGGTGAGATTGTTTATGAATTCGTTCGTCGTCGTTATCAGCGTGCTTTGCCAATAAAAGGATTTCAGCACCCAAACGACCACCGCGATTATGGCCAAAAGAAACACCAGACCGGGAATTGTAAGGCCGTTCAATTGATACAGAAAATACGTATTGATATCCTTAAAACCAAGCTCCAATACGAGTTCCTTTTCGAGCCTTCTTGCGAGATATCCCTCGATCTTTATGGGATAGAGGCGAATATCGTCGTTCTTTATATGAGCGGCAGGCGAGGTAAGATACGTAGTGGAATCCCTGGCGTAAAGTACGTAGGAAAAAGGGGCGTCGATACCAGATACCCCCAACTGATACCTTAAATAATCGTCGAGAAAGTATTGCGTCATGCCCCGCAGGCTGTCAAGCCCTATCGCAAGATTTGAGGTATCCTTATCAATGGTCCTGCCGATGGAATAGGTCAGGGAATTGTATTCGGAGAGTTCCTTGGTAATATTTGTTCTTGCCATGTCAATTTTCTTGGAGAACTGGGCACCGGCAAGCCCTAGACCGATTTTTAGGTACTGGTACTGCACAATCAAAAGCCCGATAGCCGATATGGCAAATACGACCAAAAATAGCTTCCTTCTGGTCAACATATCGTCGGGATCATTAGATCATATTTACTTTTATAGACCGAAGGGGTTATACCCGTGATTTTTTTGAACACATCGCGAAATGCATTCGGATCGTTGTATCCCGTTTCGAACATTATTTCGCTAACCGAAAGCCGGTTCGATTCCAGAAGTTTTTTGGCCGCTTCGATACGTATTTTTTGCAAATATTCAATGACCGTTTCCTGGGTGGCCGCTTTGAACCTTCTTTGGAAGGTACGGCGTGACATATTGAATTTTTCGCACAAAAAGCCTATTGTGATTCCTTCTTTGTAATTCCTTTCAATATATTCCTGTGCACCAAGGATGGTTTCATCAGGGTGGAGCTTATAGCCTTCGAAGATCATAAAAGTAGCTTGGTTGTTGCGATCCATTTCCACTTCAAAATATTTTGAGGTTTTTATCGCAATATCACGGTTGGTAAACTTTTGCACCAGATAGACCAGCAGATTCCAGTAAGAATTGGCCCCACCGGAGGTATAAAGTCCGTTATGGTCCGTAATAATCCTGTGATCGACCAGGTTTACCTCGGGGAACATCTCCCTGAATTCGTTGACGGTTTTCCAATGCGTCGAACATTTTTGTCCGTTCAGCAATCCGGTTTCTGCGAGTATGAAGGCGCCTACGCATAAACTGGCCACTTCGGCACCCTGTTCGTACTGCTGACGGATCCATCGTACATATTCCCTATTTTCGGAAACAGCCGTCTCCATGTCCCCGCTCATAGGTGGGACAATAATCAAATCCGTTTCCCCGACCTCGTCCAAGGCATAATCCACATTGATAGTATACAAACCATTGTCCAAGGGTAT
>DASSWC010000300.1:0-4833 GCA_035705395.1 Pricia sp.
GTACTCTAAAAGATTAATAAGATAATAACACCATAAACGAATAACCCAATAACAACCAAATGCTCTACGTCATTGCCCTTATCATCGCCCTTGCCTTTATTATCATCGGTATCGTCCGTTGGAACATACATCCTTTTTTTGTGCTGCTGTTGGCGGCGATCGGGTATGGATTCATTACGGGTATGGGCGTAACCGAAATTATTGTATCGATCAATGATGGCTTCGGCAGTATCATGGGAAAAATCGGGCTCATCATTTTCTTCGGGGTCGCCATCGGTACCGTTTTGGAGAAATCGGGCGGGGCAATGGTCATCGCGACCCGAATGATCAAGCTGATAGGGCAGAAGTCCATTCACCTAGCGATGATGGCGACGGGGTATTTGCTGTCCATTCCCGTTTTTGCAGATTCGGGCTTTATCATCATGAACTCGTTGAACAAGGCTCTGTCCGATAAGGCCAAGGTTTCCTATGCCGGTACGACGGCAGCCCTGGCCCTGGGCCTTACCGCTACCCACGTCATGGTACCTCCCACCCCGGGTCCGATAGCGGCGGCAGGTATTCTGAACGCGGAACTTGGCAGCGTTATCCTTTGGGGACTTGTCATCAGCATGCTTTCGCTTGTCAGTTGTTACTTTTTTGCCACCAAGATTGCCTCCAAGGTCAAAATTCCCATTAAGATCGAAACATCGTTGGATGCAATACACAAACCCAAGTTGCGGCTTTCGCTGTTATGTATTATTGTTCCGATCGTGCTTATCGTTTTGAAATCCGTTTTCGATTATCCTGGGTTTGCACTGACTTCGTCAGGGGTTTATCCGGTCATCGCTTTTTTGGGGGAGCCGGTAATCGCGCTGTTGATCGGTGTAGCCCTATCCTTGCTTTTGCCCGACAGGTTGGATAGCCGGGTGTATTCCGCCACGGGATGGCTTGGCGATTCGCTGTTGATCGCCGCGCCGATTATACTCATCACCGGTGCCGGGGGCATTTTCGGGGCGATGTTGCAGAATTCGGGTATCGCCGACCTGATTACCGAAAGTTTTTCGGGGATGTCCATCGGACTGTTTTTTCCGTTCCTGTTGGCCGCCTGTTTGAAGACGACCCAAGGATCATCGACCGTCGCCTTGATTACCACAGCCTCGATTGTTGCCCCTATGATGCCGGCGTTGGGACTTGATGATCCTTTTTTGACTACGATGACCGTGTTGGCCATCGGTGCGGGGTCTACTGTGGTTTCCCATGCCAACGACAGTTTCTTTTGGGTACTTACACAGCTAACCGGCATGAACGTAAAGCAGGGTAATCAGGTGCAGACCTTGGGTACTTTAATCTTTGGGGTTTCGGCCATTGGGATAATCTTCTTGGTCACACAGTTTGTGAATTAGCGGAATCCAGAATATAAAGAACAGTCAAAATTATGATCAAAACCATTCTATTTTCGATATTTGCAATGCAATCGCTTGCCGTCTTATCCCAAGAAATGCAACATAACTTCTCCATAGAAATTTTAGAAAAGGAAGCCTTGCAGCTTATCGATCCCAAGGCCGTAATAGAGGTAATCGGCAGCGGATATGAATGGACGGAAGGGCCACTGTGGGTTTCGGATGGCAATTATTTGCTGTTTTCTGACATCCCGAACAACAAAATATTCCAAATAGATGCGGAAGGAAATGCCTCTGAATATTTACATCCTTCCGGGTATCTGGGCGAAGGGAAATATGGTAGCGAGCCCGGTTCGAACGGACTTTTATTGAGTCCCGACGGCGATCTCATCCTCATGCAGCATGGTGAGCGTCAGGTTGCAAAAATGAAAAGTACATTGAACAATCCCCGGCCGGAGTACGAAACCCTCGTCGGCGATTACAAGGGAAAAAGGTTTAACAGCCCCAACGACGGAGTGTTCGATGGGGACGGCAACCTGTATTTCACCGATCCGCCCTACGGCCTGCCCGAACAGATGGATGACCCCAACAAGGAGCTCGATTTTCAGGGTGTCTATTGTCTGAAGACCTCGGGCGAGCTTGTTTTGGTCGATACACTGTCGCGTCCGAACGGTATCGCGCTTTCCCCCGACGGATCAAAACTGTATGTCGCGGTATCCGATCCGCAACATGCGGTCTGGTACCAGTACGATGTGACCAATCCCGGAGTTACCACCAACAAAAGAATTTTCTTTGACGTTACCGATCGCATCGGGCAAGCGGGCCAACCGGGTTTGCCGGATGGTATGAAAATGCACTCCAAAGGCTACCTTTTCGCCACGGGTCCGGGTGGAGTTTGGGTTTTTAATGAGGGCGGTCAGCCCATCGCACGGATATACACCGGGCTAGCGACGGCCAATTGCGCTTTCTCTCCCGACGAACAGACTCTTTTTATGACCGCGGACGATTTTGTGCTTAAACTTAAATTGAAGTAATAGGGGGTATAGCCTCCGAAATGAACTTCTATGAAAATTATAGAACAGAGACTTTTTTTTTGCTTTTTTTTATTTACCATATTTCTCCTCTTAGTTTCTTGTCACGAAGAAACCAAAACGGATACGGAGTTTTATGTTCCCGTTGAAAATTCAAGGTTGTATGTACGTCTTGTGGGAAATACTGAGGGTCCTTTAATCATCAATTTGCACGGAGGGCCTGGGGCTTTTTCGGGTTTCGCTCACGAATTCAATAGAAAGTACCTTGAAGAAGATTATCTTTTCGCATATTTGGATCAACGAGGAGGTGGTAAATCAGATGGCGTCACCGACTCCGCTATGCTTACAATGAAACAATTCGTAGTCGATCTTGATGTGGTAGTTGACTCTTTGCAAAAAAAATTCAAAGGTAAAAACATCAATCTTATTGGCTCTTCTTGGGGAGGAACTTTAGGCCTTCTATATATGATCAAACACCAAGAAAAAATTACTTCGTTTGCCTCAGTCAGCGGAAAAGCTGATGGGCTTTATCCAATCATGGCGCTCATCCAACACGAACGACAATTGGCCACAAAACGTATAGAAAATTCCGAAGATTCAGTGGCAAAAGATCGGTACCGTGAGATATTGGCCAAACTAAAAGAGATAGAAGAAAGTGATTTTAATCAGTTCTTTAATGATATGAATTTACTTAAGCACAAGTTCACAGAAGAACTGGGGTTCAACGCTTATTGGGCAAATCGAAAAGCAAAAGAAGTAGCAGTGGAACTGGGAAAAGATTCCGCTTATTACGAAAGGGCACATTATACGAAAGCGGAGTTTGATGAAGCTATGGAAAAATATGAATTTGTAAACCGGGTTTTTCGCAACACGACTGCGTATAATCATTTGGATATAATTGATGAAATTGCTGTAATTAATAAACCGGTACTCGTTGTACAAGGTGAATATGACTACGCTATCGGTGTAAAACAAGCAAATATGATTTACGACGCCCTAACAGGTGTTCCGAAGGACAAAAAAGAACTGCACATAATTCCAAACGCGGCACATAATTTAAATATCGAAGCTCCGGATCACTATTATGAGATTGTTAAGTCCTTTTTTGACAAATACAACAATTAAAAAATATAGCATTCCTTAAAAAAAGCAGCTGCCAATATCGGTAATCGTTGTACAAGCCTACATCAGCCGATTGACAAAAATCAGCAAGTTTCGGATTTTATAACAGCATTTTAATTTGAAAATTTGCAGTATAAAATTCAGGAACGATGAACGAACAACAAAAATTGAATTACAACCGTATTGCAGAAGCAATAGAATATATCAAAAACAACTTCAAAGAACAGCCGAACCTTGACGAAGTTGCCCAAAAAGTGAATTTAAGTCCTTTTCATTTTCAACGCCTCTTTAGCGAATGGGCAGGAACTACGCCCAAGAAGTTTTTACAGTACATAAGTTTGGGACACGCCAAAAAATTATTGAAAGACCAACAAGCTACGCTTTTTGACACGGCTTTTGAAACAGGACTTTCAGGAACAGGAAGATTGCACGACCTTTTCATAAACATTGAGGGAATGACACCTGCTGAATACAAAAAGGGGGGTAAAAACCTTTCTGTCAAATACAGTTTTGCCGAAAGTCCTTTCGGGAATCTAATAGTGGCCTCCACCCCCAAAGGTGTTTGTTATATGGCTTTTAACGACGATGAAACCAACGCTTTAAACGACTTGAAACAAAAATTCCCCAATGCAACGTTTGAACGAAAATTGGATGTAATACAGCAGAATGCCCTATTCATTTTTCAAAATGACTGGAGCAAATTGTCAGAAATAAAATTGCATTTAAGAGGAACCGATTTTCAACTCAAAGTTTGGGAAACATTGTTAAAAATTCCATCAGGTCAACTATCAACATATGGGCATATTGCGGGACAAATCGGCAACCCAAATGCTTCAAGAGCGGTAGGCACAGCTATTGGAAATAATCCGGTTGCTTTTCTTATTCCCTGTCATCGCGTAATACAATCTACAGGAAAAATTGGCGGTTATATGTGGGGAAATACACGCAAAACTGCTATTATCGGTTGGGAAAGTGCAAAAAAAGACATTTTGGGAATGTAGCAAGTTTCGGGTTTTCTCACTTCTCTTTCATTCCAATCTTAGCATCGGAAATAGATTTAAAACAAAAATAATGCGGTATTATTTCTCGCTTCGCAGGAAGCTGTAATCGGAAAATAAATCTGCACAGTTTTCGGTAAATAAGAATACACAGAAAATGGTAACAAGAATGCACAGTTAAAAGACCTTTCGGGGCATGCCCCGAAAGGTCTAAAATCCAATATTGACGGTTCACCAAAACCGTCAATATTATGAATGTGTATTTAGCCAAATTTATGACTTATTTCGAGATCCACCGAATGC
>DASSWC010000301.1:0-2282 GCA_035705395.1 Pricia sp.
CCGATCGCTTCGTCGGTATTCGACACGAAAGCGGCGTACTCCTTCCGAGGGGTCGGTAGGTCTTTGTAATACTCCATCCATTTCGGGGTGCCTTGATAGGGGTAGTGCGGTGAATTAAAGGCCCAATAAATAAAAAAGGGCTCATCCTTCTTTTTATCGATAACCTGCTTTACCTCTTCGGTCATCAAATCCGTAAAATGTTCCCCGGGGTAATATACTTCTTCGGAATTCCGGTAGAGATCGTGTTTATTGGGACCGTTCCAAAAGAAAAAATGGGAATAGTTGTCAATGCAACCGCGTTGATGGCCGAAAAAATAATCGAAACCCTGTCCGTTGGGAAGATTTTGTTTTCGATGGCCAAGGTGCCACTTTCCGATCAAAGCGGTATAATACCCATTTTCCTTGAGCATCTCGGCCATCGTAATCTCTTCCGTAGGCAATCCGTACTGACCGCTTTCTTCGGCATGTTGGGGAATGGGAACATTGTTCGGGAGCCCCGCGCGCAGATTGGTCTTTCCGGTCAGAAGTGCCGCCCGGGACGGGGAGCAGACCGGTGCCGCTGCATAGAATTGGGTAAATCGCACCCCTTCCTTTGCAAGTCGGTCCATATTCGGGGTATACAGGTCTTTGGCACCGTAGCAGTTGAGGTCGATCGAGCCCTGGTCATCGGTCAAAATGACGATGACATTGGGTTTATTTCCCGTATGCTGTGCTAACGCGGTTACCGGAAAAATCAAAAAGGACAAGGCTAATTTAGCCCGAAATAGTGTCTTGAATACTTGCATTGCTATAATGGAGTTTGATCATTTTATTCATAGGCACGAATTCGCCGTCCGGCAATAATCGTTTCCTGTATCTGTATGTCCTGGTCAAAAATGACAATATCCGCATCCTTTCCGACCGTCAGGCTTCCTTTTCTGTGCCCTACCCCCATAATGCGCGCGGGCGTGGTGCTCATCATCAAAATGGCATCCAGGAGCGGCACATCCGCCATACCGATCATATTTCGGACCAGTCGGTCGGCGGTCGAAACACTGCCGGCGAACGCACTGCGATCCGGTAGTTTGGCCACACCGTCTTCCACGATGACCTTTAAGCCATGTTCCCTGTTCCCCAAAACGCTTTCCCCTGGTGGGCAGCCCGCGGCACGCATGGCATCCGTGATCAGCGCGGTTTTATGCGGACCTTTGACTTTGTAGATCAATTTCAACAGAGCAGCCGGTAAATGGATACCATCGGCGATTATCTCCACATCCAGTTCGTCCAACAAAAGGGAGCTCTCTATCACCCCCGCGAACCGAAAGGCATTCTTTCGGCTCACCCCAGACATACCGGAATAGAGATGTGTGGAGAGCGAATAACCGTTTTCCACCGCCTCTACGACCTCTTCATAGACGGCGTCGGTATGGGCAATGGCCGCCAACACCTTTTTTTCCCGAAGATAGCGCCCGAATTCCATCGCTCCTTTTCGTTCCGGCGCCGCGCTCCACCGGGCTATAATCTCCGCCCTCTTTAGGATTTCCCGATATTCCACAGGGTCCGGATCGCGAATGAACCTAGGATCCTGGGCGCCTCTTTGGTTCATGGCAAAATAAGGTCCCTCAAGGTGTAGCCCCAAAAATTCGGCGCCATTTTTATTGTTCCTGTTTGCCTGTTCGTACAGGTCCATGGTCTTTATCAAATGGTCTCTCTCACTGGTCAGGGTGGTAGGTACCATGGCCGTGGTACCGAATTTCGCATGGAGTTTCGCGATCTTTAGAAAACCCTCCACATTCCCGTCCATAAAATCATGTCCTCCCCCGCCATGTACATGAATATCGATGAAGCCGGGGGAGATATACTTGCCCTTGGCATCGATCGGGATGGCATCCCCGACCTTTACATCCCCTTCACAGACCGCGGTAATCTTGTTTCCCGTTACTATCACGGTTCCCTTGGGGATTATCCTAAAGGGAGTGATGATCTTTCCGTTGTGTATTGCAAGCTTTTGCATTGTACTGATTTTACTTACCGGATATTTCGGCCTCTAGATCTTTAACCTCTTTCGACACAGGTTTCCTTCCAACCCATCCGAAAAAGGAAAAGACGAGCATACTGACGATAACCGGCAGGCCAACTTCAAGCGCCATACTATCCATGGTAAGCATTTTTGTTATGCTAAATGTGACCAATCCGGCCACCACGGAGGAAATGGCCGCAGCCGGCCCACAGGATCTGAATGCGGGAATCAATCCAAACAGCAAAGGTACAGCTATGGGTCCCAATAAGGCACCGAACCAAGT
>DASSWC010000302.1:0-2550 GCA_035705395.1 Pricia sp.
TCATGGCGTTTTATGAAAGCCGGTTTTACACGGTAGACCATCCTATAGAAGTAAAGGAAAGCCTGAAAAACTATCCCGAGGCCTTTGCGGAATTCCTTCCCGAAAAACAGTTGATGCAATTTGAAGAGCCCCTGCTATGGATCAAGATCGGGTTTTCTTCGGTCGTGTCTTCTTCCATGCTCGAGAACCTGCACTGCCATATCAACTGTTTCCCGGTACTCAACAAAAAGCTACAGCATACGAGCAAGCGCCTGCAGCAGTATTTCAATATTATACCCCTACATACGCATGACGATTTCTTTTTGGACATCCAACGGATTTCCGGAGATAGCGGCAACAGCTATTTTATCCAAAACCGCGGCCCGAAAGACCAAGAACATCCGCATGCCTATCTTAGGTTCGGCGGAGTCTCCCGATTCGACGAGCGCGACGGCTCCGAACTCCTTAACTATACGCTCGACCTGTTGAAGGAAGAAGCCGTGGCCTTTTCCTCCATAGGCAACGAATATATCGACAAGAATCTGAAAAGCCTGAAAAAGGCCGTATCACGTATCGAGCAAAAAATCGAACAGCGCCACTTTACCAAACATAAGATTCCCTATCTGATCATCGACAGGAACGGCACCAACAAGAACAGTGACACGAATATTTATACGCAATATTGGACGACCACCGGCAAAAGGGCCAACAAGATCAACCCCTACCTCAAGTTCGATGCCCATAAGGGCACGGCCTTTCAGCCCGGCTCCATAACGCTGGTCACCGGTTCTTTAGGGGGTAAGGACGAACCCTCCCCCACCGAAAAGATCTACGCCTATCGCGAACATGTGCTGTCAAAAGGCAGGATCATCACCCGACAGGACATTGTGCAACACTGCTTCAGCGTCTACAAAAGCAGCATTACCCAGGCAAGCGTTGAAAAGGGTGTCATGGTATCCCATGAACACGGCGTGGGCTATACCCCGACGACGGATATCTATCTGACTAAAAATCCCGAAACGGATTATAGGGAAGCGGACTGGGAGTACCTGAAAAAGGAATTGCTGATCGGTATCGCGGTACGCTCGGCGAACGTGTTGCCGTTTCGGGTGTTCTACAGGGATTGACAGCAATAGCCAGGTACGGCCATCACTCCTGCAAGACAATGGAACGATCCGAATATCCGACTATCAATTTAAGGGCCTCGTAAGAATCCGCCTCGATTCCGATCAGGCCGTACTCGGTTTCCCCTTTCTTGATTACGGTTCCATTTATGTTGTACTCCAACATTTCGGTCTTGAACTTTTTGTTCGCCGAGGCTGCGGCGATCAAGTTTCCTCCGGCCAAACCGGGACCCAATACCAGACCGATCGGGGTGGCATTGGTATTCTGCTGAAAGCCATTAGAACTACCGCTGGTGGTGTAAAGGTTTACAGGGGTCAAAAGGAGGTACAGTAAATGGGTCGCGGGACTTTGTTTGAGCTTTTTAAAAACCTTTTCGTTTTCCATCACATAGATATTGGCGCCATTCTCATAGGCCAACTTCACATCCTTGCCGAAAACGAGGTCTTTATTGGAGTGGTTTGTCATTTTTACCGCGACCAGCTTAATACCTTTTCGTAGTTCCTTTTTGGCGTATTTTTTGTCGAGCAAATCGTATTTATATTCCAGTTTTACGGAATCCGTTTCATGTGTCGATATGTAATTGATGGATTTTGGAGCTATCTTTTGATACCCCGAGGCGCAATTAATCAGGGTAGATACGGTAATAAACAACAGAAGAATCTTAAAAATTTTCATGTTTGAAGGGATTGGTTCTATAGGATTCAATTATGGTATTACAAAATTAGACATGCTCTTACGTTGTACCCAATATCTCCGCCGAACGGTTGTGATAGACGTCAAGTCGCACCATTGTCCGGTGCTTGCTCCATGAATGCCTTATATCGGTTTCGGATGTCCGTTGCCTGAAAAAACGGATGCCACCAACCAGGCTGTGATATGGATTGACCGAGGTTGAACATCGTAATTTCCCTTCTCAATAATTTCCAAACAGCAGCGATTTCCGTAACTTCGCATCCCTAGAAATCATAGACCATGAATACGAAAAAAACATTGTTCGATAAGGTATGGGATTCGCATGTGGTGCAACAGATCGAAAACGGGCCAGATGTGCTCTTTATCGATCGTCATATGGTGCACGAAGTGACCAGTCCCGTTGCTTTTTTGGGCATCAAGAACCGGGATATTGACGTTATGTATCCCGAAAAGACATTTGCTACCGCCGATCACAATACCCCGACCATCAATCAGCATCTTCCGGTGAAAGACCCGCTATCGGCCAAGCAATTGCAAGCCTTGGAGCAAAATGCCGGGGAACACGGTATCTCCTATTGGGGGCTGGGACACGAAAAAAACGGTATCGTACATGTCGTGGGGCCGGAGTACGGGATTACCCAACCGGGTACGACCATCGTTTGTGGCGACTCCCACACCTCTACCCACGGGGCTTTCGGGGCGATTGCCTTTGGCATCGGCACCTCGGAGGTTGAAATGGTGCTGGCCACACAA
>DASSWC010000303.1:0-2433 GCA_035705395.1 Pricia sp.
ATTGTTGATGACATAACCCAAGATACCATAGTTCCAATTAAGGTTGGCATGATTAATATGCCCTAGAAAAACGGCGAACATGTTCACAACAAAGAATTCCCGAATGCCGAACCCTATCATGGCGAGCGGCACGTATTGAATAGTCTTGTAAACTATGGTTTCCATGAAGTGAAAGCGGAATTGTGCCGCAAAGCCCATTTCCTTGACACTGTGGTGAACCTTGTGGAATTGCCAGAGCCATGGTACCCGGTGCAACATTTTATGGATGTTCCATTGAATAAAATCCGCAATGACGAACATTATCAACAACTGCGACCAAATGGCTAAGGAACCTATTTGCACTGCAACTATGTTTTTTATGCCGAACAACCCGAGGAAATCATTGAATAGGGCTACCCCCACATTTGATAGGGCATTATAGCCTACCAAGGAAAACAGGAAAAAATTAAATAAGATATAGAAGGCATCCAACCAAAACCCTTTTCTGATGGTTGCTTGGTTCTTGCGCCATGGGACAATGATTTCCAATAAGAACACCAATAAGGAAAGTCCCAACAACCAATAAAAATAATTGTCCCAACTTGGATTCGAGATTTCCGAAACTAGATAATTCCAATAACCAGTAAACGACTCCTTTGTTATGTTCCAGTACTTTTCCATAATTATTATTTTATTGTCCTGTTTCCTATTTTCTTGTAAGGTAGCCCATCATCGCGCTTCCCAAAAAAATAAACACGGTCGCTACCAGGCTGCCTATTCCCAACAATGGCGCAAATGTCAACCCGTGCCCTACCGTACATCCGGCAGCGAAGCTACCCGATATTCCCAAGCCCAATCCACCGAACAACCGCTTTCCAATTACATCGGTTTTTGGCATGGTAAATCGCTTTTCCCTATTTTTTCGTGTACTCCAGAAAGCTCCCAATGGGATCCCGATTACAAACAGCAGGCCCCATGAATAGTATAGCTCCGTCAAATCAACAGCTCCGGGGATAATGGCCAACCCGTATCCGCTTCCTGCATATAGGGCAGATGACCAACCGACGACACCGATAATCCCAATGGCAATTCCTGTTTTCTTCCATCCCCATTGCGCACCCCCGGGTTTATTATCCTTGTTTCTAAGCATGAACAGCAGAACGGTTCCGGCCAATAGGGCAGCAATGACAGCAATTACCAAGGAAAAATTACCTTGCCAAACGGGTGGTTGATTTATCAATACAGTGCCTTGAGCGGCTTCCCTGAAAACCTTTAAAAATCCTTTTTCGGTAAGATATACACCGGTAATGAATCCAACAGTGGCCAGGACCGCCCCAAAATTTTTTTCCCCGATCTTATAGAAGATACCCGCCCCACAACCCGCGGCATAATACATGAACATTCCGAAAAGAAAGCCGCCTATGGCACTTCCTACCAAAAACAATGGGGGCAGGCCAAGATTTTCAACGAGATGACTTGTTGGTCCGTTCAAATAGAGAAACGTAAAAATAAGTGGTAATACCAACATCTGTAAAAGTATCGCACTTGCATAACTCTTTAACTTGGTGGTGTCCTTTCTCCGGACCACGTTGGAAAAACCGGAATTCATGCAGAACTGCCCCTTAACGGAAACGTAACCGTATAAAAACCCTATCAACAAAGCAATCCAGATTCCCATTGTGCCATATCGTTTACACAAAGCTCGGAAAGGCGAACGAAGAATCCTTTTACATTTGATAAATAATCAGTTCAGGGAAGCCCTGATGCGACTTAGGCTGACCTGTGTTACGCCAAGATAGGAAGCAATATGTTTCAAAGCGATCCTATTTACGAGTTCGGTCTCGTGAAGTAGTGCCAAGTATCTTTCTTTGGCGGAACAAAATTGGATGCTTTCGATCCTATGGATGGCATCGACATAGGCCGCTTCGAAAATCAATCGAAACACCCGTTCAATTTGCGGGTAATCATCGTATAGTTTATAAAGTTGCGTCGCGTTTATTGCGATAATTTGGGAATCTTCCAAAACCTGAATACCTTTTTTGGAGGGTTTGCCCGTGAAGAGACTTTCAGCCCTTGCAATAATATTGTTCTCAAACGCAAAATATTCTGTGATGTCGATATCCTCTTTATAATAGTATATTCTGGCGATACCCTTTTTTATGAAGTAGACGGTACGACAGGTATGCCCGATCGGTTGCAGTTCTTGATTTTTGGGAATTGATGCAAAACTACATATTTCCCTTATGGATTTCTTCGATTCTTCCGAAAGGAGCAGAAATTTTTCAAAATACTTGAACAGTTCTTCCATTTTTTATAGTGAAGTGATTTAAACTTTTTTTTTGTTCTTCTTTTTAAATTTCTTCAGTGCGATAACGATGAAGGCCAGATAGTTGAACCCTTCCCAACTTTCATTTGTGGTATCGAACCTGTTCAGTAGCGACCGGTAGCTGTCCA
>DASSWC010000304.1:0-2699 GCA_035705395.1 Pricia sp.
GCGGATTCTTATTTTCCCTTCTGGGTTTGGGTCTAAATCTCTTTCGAATTGCTATGGCTAATACTTTTTAATTAAACTTAATTTTACGGTTTTAATGAAAACGCTTTCAAGGTACTATTTATTTCGGCAGCAATCAAGTCGGTGAACGCTGCGACCGAAAGGGTACCCAGATCTTCCCCGCCGTGCCGGCGTACGGAAACGGTATCGGCATTTTCCTCGTTTTCCCCGACGATAAGCATGAAGGGAATTTTGTTCATTTCCGCTTCCCGAATCTTTTTGCCGACGGTCTCGTTGCGGGCGTCAACAAGGGCGCGAATTTCGTTATTTTCTAGGGAATTCAAAACTTTTTCGGCATATTTTTCGTGTTTCTCGCTCACGGGCAGCACGATAGCCTGATCGGGAATCAACCATAGGGGGAAATTACCCCCCGTATGTTCCAGCAGCAAGGCGATAAATCGCTCCAGACTTCCGAAGGGCGCGCGATGGATCATCACCGGGCGGTGCAGCTCGTTATCACTGCCTTTATACGTGAGGTCGAAACGCTCCGGCAGGGTGTAATCCACTTGAATGGTACCCAGTTGCCACTGCCTTCCCAAGGCATCCTTGACCATAAAATCCAGTTTAGGACCGTAGAAGGCCGCTTCCCCTTCCTCCACGACAAATTGCAGCCCTTTGTCCTTCGCGGCATTGATAATGGCATTTTCGGCGATGTCCCATGTTTTCGGATCACCGATATATTTTTCGGGGGTATTGGGATCGCGCACCGAAACCTGCGCCGTATAGTTCTCGAAGCCCAGCGACCCCAATACATATAGGGATAGGTCAATAACATTCTTGAACTCCTGATCCAGTTGCCCGGGCATACAGAAGATATGGGCGTCGTCTTGTGTAAACCCACGTACGCGGGTGAGGCCGTGCAGCTCGCCGCTCTGCTCGTAGCGGTATACGGTGCCGAATTCCGCATAGCGCTTGGGGAGCTCGCGATAGCTAAAAGGGTGGGCCTTGTAGATTTCGCAGTGATGGGGACAGTTCATCGGTTTGAGCAAGAACTCCTCGTTCTCTTTTGGGGTGTGGATGGGTTGAAAGCTATCCGCCCCGTATTTTTCATAATGTCCCGAGGTCACATAGAGCTCCTTTTGGCCGATATGCGGGGTGACCACCATTTCGTAGCCTGCCTTTCGCTGCGCCTTTTTCAAAAATTGTTCAAGTCGCTCGCGAAGGGCCGCTCCTTTGGGAAGCCAAAGTGGAAGGCCTTGGCCCACCTTCTGGGAAAAGGTGAACAGTTCGAGTTCCCTTCCCAATTTGCGATGGTCACGTTGTTTGGCCTCCTCGAGCATTTCGAGATATTCCGTAAGATCTTTTTGCTTTGGGAACGATATGCCGTACACCCGGGTCAGTTGGGTGTTGTTTTCGTCGCCCCGCCAATAAGCACCGGCGACGTTCAGTATTTTAATGGCCTTTACGATACCGGTATTCGGGATGTGACCGCCGCGGCAGAGATCGGTAAAGGTGTCGTGGTCGCAGAAAGTGATCGACCCGTCGTCAAGGTTCTCGATCAGCTCCACCTTGTATTCGTTCGCCTGTTCCTTATAAAAGGATAGGGCATCCGCTTTAGAAACAGGGTGCAACTTAAAGTCATGTTTCCCGCGCGCGATTTCCAAGGACTTTTTTTCGATGGCCGGGAAGTCCTTTTCCGAGATCGTATGTTCCCCGAAATCCACATCGTAGTAGAATCCGTTTTCGATGGCGGGTCCGATGGTCAGTTTAATGCCCGGGTAAAGTTCCTCCAGTGCCTGCGCCACGATATGCGAGGTGGAGTGCCAAAAGGCTTTTTTGCCCGCTGCGTCGTTCCAGGTATAGAGTACTAGACGGCCATCCTCCTTCAGGGGAGTGACGGTCTCGACTACGGAATCGTTGAATCGGGCCGAGATGACGTTGCGCGCCAGTCCCGCACTAATACCGTTCGCGACATCCATCGGCGTACTTCCCTCGGGAAATTCCTTTATGGTACCGTCCGGCAACGTAATTTTGATCATATCTGGATTTTAAGTCCGCAAAGATAACATTCGCGGTGCAGGCACACAACTTCAATTTAAGGGGACTATATAATAGGTATCGAACGTTTTTGGAGAATGGGTTTCTAAAAATTCCTTGCATGAACGGTTTAATTGTATTAAATTTAAAGCCCTTTTGATGAAAGATATTTTGTAAAGTTCTCGCAAATAGTGGCTTGCGAACAGGATGAAAAAAAACACCAAAAAAATCCCGTTCAGGCATTTTTTATTCGAAAAAGGGGCTTATATTTGCACCCGCTTTGAGAGACAGTAGGCAGATGCCGAGGTGATCAAGCGGTTTTTTAGACAAGTTCATTGACATACTGTGGAGAATACGAACTGATTTAGAGCTTTCATTTAAATATAAAAGGTCTAGATCAGTTCGATAAGAAGACTTCCCCGCCATTGCGCGGGGGAAGGAACCATATAATTTAATTAAAGGATTGCTGGCCGTCGTAAAGTCGATGGCCGGCGTCCGGAACTCTTTCTGAAGGACAGGGAGAGACAGGGCCGGGTTATTGTTATTCAGCGGCGTGCGCGAAATTATATAACGCACAACGATGAAGAGTTTGATCCTGGCTCAGGATGAACGCTAGCGGCAGGCCTAACACATGCAAGTCGAGGGGCAGCGATCTGTGCTTGCAC
>DASSWC010000305.1:0-6300 GCA_035705395.1 Pricia sp.
AAATGGCGAATTTTTCGCTTAAACGCAAAAAGATTAAATCAGTTCCTTTTACCTGAAATGGCGTCCAACTAAATTTTTAACAAACTTTTGGCATTTCACCTATTCCTTCGACGTAAAAACCATATATATTTGTATATACAATTTTTGTCGGTGTATGAATGTGGAGCAGGTCATTAAAACGGATAAAAAAATCCCCTTAAAAAGCAGGACGATTATCCATTTTAAGCTGGTCGATACCAAAATCAATGAAACGGTTACCAACACGCTCAAGCCCTATGGCGTTTCATTGCAACAATTTAATGTTTTGCGGATACTGAGAGGACAAAATGGGAAGCCCGCCAACCTTTCTACCCTCAACGAACGTATGGTAACCAAGATGAGCAACACCACGCGGCTGGTCGACAAGCTTTTAGCGAAAGGCTATGTGCATCGCAAGCTCTGCCCTTCGAACCGACGGAAAATCGAGATAAGGATAACGGACGAAGGGATGGCCGAACTGGCCGAAATGGACAAGGCCATGAAGGCCGCCGAGGACGAAATTCTGGCGCGATTTTCCGACAAAGAACTGGAACAACTGAACATTTTGTTCGATAAATTTTAAATAGAAACACAAATTAAATTGAAACACCATGAAAAAAGGAGTATTGAGTTTAGCATTGGCACTGGTTTTCGGGGTAGCAACAGCTACAGAACCGGTTGCGGAAGAGAAAAAGGAAGTAAACACCGAAACCAGCAAGGTCACTTGGAAAGCCTATAAGGTCACGGGCTCGCATACCGGAACCGTTGCGTTGGAGTCCGGTGCCCTGATTTTCGACGGCGATAAACTGACCGGCGGGGAGTTTACCGTCGATATGGCCACTTTGGTTTCCACCGATCTGGAGGGCGATCCGGAAAGCAAAGGAAAATTGGAAGGCCATTTGAAATCCGATGATTTCTTCGGGGTCGAAAACCACGAAATCTCGACCTTGGTATTTACCGACGTAAAATCCACCGGAAAGAATTCGTATGAGGTAAAGGGCGACCTGACCATCAAGGGTATCACCAAACCGGTAATCTTCGATGTATCGGTATATGGC
The DNA here is from genome assembly GCA_035705395.1 of Pricia sp. Taxonomy (GTDB): domain Bacteria; phylum Bacteroidota; class Bacteroidia; order Flavobacteriales; family Flavobacteriaceae; genus Pricia. The sequence goes on from DASSWC010000305.1 coordinate 1,077, forward strand.
AATAAGGCAACCGCCAACGTCAAGGTCGACCGTACCGAATATGGCATTAAATATGGTTCTGGCAGCTTTTTTGAAGATTTGGGTGACAAGGCCATTTACGACGAGTTCGATCTTGTCGTAGATCTGGAATTCTAAACGTTCGATTATTTTAATGCAATGTGTTTGCCGTTTTAAAAATCATGTCTATATTTGAACCATCATGAACGGTAACAACAATATTTGGTGGTGGAACAACTCTCGACGCACATCGTGAGCTAAGCACCATTTTTAGTTAAAAACTATATAAAGGCTTGTCTTCGCGACAAGCCTTCCTTTTTTTATTCCCATTCCTATGTCCTATCGATTGACCACACATTCCAAAAAAATCCTGGCCGATACCATTACACCGGTCAGTGTCTACCTGAAGATCCGGGATCGCTTCCCCAATAGCATCCTTTTGGAAAGTAGCGATTACCACGCCAACGACAACAGTTTTTCTTATATCTGCTGTAATCCTATCGCTTCGATCAAGGTTGAAAATGAAAGGATCGTGCAACAGTTTCCCGATGGTACATCCGAAGATATACCCATTGAAAGAAACATCGATGTGGTCCATATCATCCACGAATTCGCCCAAAAGTTCGACACGGATACCAAAGATCTTAAATTTATCGACAACGGCCTGTTCGGCTATATGGCCTACGATGCGGTACGCTATTTTGAGGATGTGCAACTCGAAAATAAATCCGGCTCCATTGCGATTCCCGATATCTACTACGCCGTTTATAGGAACATTATCGCCATCGACCATTTTAAGAACGAGGCCTATATTTTCGCCCATGGCTATAAAGAGGATGAAAATACGGCCGAGATCGAACGCATCCTGAACGTACGCAATTTTGCTTCCTATAATTTCTCGATGGATGGTGGGGCCGTTTCTAACCTGGAGGATGAAGAATACAAGGAACACGTGCGGCTGGCCAAAAAGCACTGCCAACGCGGTGATGTCTTTCAATTGGTGCTTTCGCGGCGTTTTTCCCAGGGTTTTAAGGGGGATGAATTTAACGTATACCGGGCGTTGCGATCGGTCAATCCCTCGCCGTACCTTTTCTATTTCGATTACGGGGATTTTAAGATTTTCGGAAGCTCTCCCGAGGCCCAACTGGTCGTCAAAAACGGGACGGCGGAAATCCATCCCATCGCCGGCACCTTCAAACGTACGGGCAATGACGAAAAGGATGCCCTCTTGGCGAAACAATTGACCGAAGACGATAAGGAAAACAGCGAACACGTAATGCTGGTCGACCTGGCCCGCAACGACCTCAGTCGAAACGGGAGTTTAGTAGAGGTGGCCAATTATCGTGAGGTGCAGTTCTTTTCCCATGTCATTCACCTGGTATCGAAGGTAACGGGACAAATGAAGAAAGACATCCCAACCATGAAGGTGGTTGCGGACACCTTTCCCGCGGGAACCCTGAGCGGTGCCCCTAAGCACCGGGCCATGCAGCTGATCGAACAATACGAGAAAACTAGCCGAGGCTATTACGGTGGTGCCATAGGCTTTATGGATTTCAACGGCAATTTCAACCACGCCATCATGATCCGCACCTTTCTCAGCAAGAACCACCGGTTGCACTATCAGGCCGGAGCGGGATTGGTAGCCGCCTCCGATCCCGAAGACGAACTGCAGGAAACCTATAACAAACTGGGCGCCCTCACCCAGGCGCTGGAAATTGCGGAGGGGATATAAAGCCACCCCCGGATGACCCTGGCCAGTCCCCTGCATTCCGGCTTTCCACCATTCGTGGTGCATTGGGTTTCCCGCCAATATATTAGATACCGATAGCATTCGAAATGAACGAAAATAAGAACATAGCAACACCCAACCACTCCCAAGCTTCGCGAGGAGCTGCGCAGAAAAAAGGCGGCGGTCCGGTCAAGGTACTCGTCATCGACAACTACGACAGCTTTACCTACAACCTCGTGCACTATCTCGAGGACTTGGATTGTGAGGTGACCGTCAAACGGAACGACCGGTTGCGTCTTGAAGAGGCAGCCGCCTTCGATAAAATAGTGCTGTCGCCCGGCCCGGGCATTCCCGATGAAGCCGGACTCTTAAAAAAAATTATTGCCGAATACGCCCCGACAAAAAGTATCTTTGGGGTATGCCTCGGGCAACAGGCCATCGGCGAAGTGTTCGGCGGGTCGCTCATTAATCTGGACAAGGTCTATCACGGGACCGCCACCCGGATAAAAATTATTAAAGAGGATGTTATTTTTACAGGCCTCCCCCAGGAAATCGAGGTAGGCCGCTACCATTCCTGGGTGGTCGACCCGTCCGATTTGCCTGAGGTCCTGGAGACCACCTCCGTCGACGAAAACGGACAGATCATGTCGCTTCGCCATAAGGAATTCGATGTCTGCGGCGTGCAGTTTCATCCGGAATCGGTTTTAACCCCGGAGGGAAAAAAGATCCTGGCCAATTGGATAGAAGGGTAGCATAGCACTTTCGATACAATTTGAACCATGAAAGAAACACTGAACAAACTGATCAACCACGACATCCTCACCAAGCAGGATGCCAAAAAGATACTTGTCAACATCGCCAAAGGCGACTACAATACCAGCCAAATCGCGGCTTTTTTGACCGTGTATATGATGCGCAGCATCACCATCGAAGAACTGGAAGGTTTCCGAGATGCCCTGTTGGAACTGTGCCTGGCGGTGGACCTTTCGGAGTACGACCCCATCGATCTCTGCGGTACCGGTGGTGATGGAAAGGATACTTTCAACATTTCCACCTTGGCTTCCTTCGTAACCGCCGGGGCAGGTGTCAAGGTGACCAAGCACGGCAATTACGGCGTTTCCAGCAAATGCGGAAGCAGCAACGTAATGGAATTCCTCGGCATCAAGTTCAGCAACGAGGCGGACTTTCTGGAGAAATCCATCGACCAAGCCGGCATTTGTGTGCTACACGCGCCCTTATTCCATCCGGCCATGAAAAATGTGGCCCCCATTCGCCGGGAGCTGGCGGTAAAGACCTTTTTCAATATGCTGGGGCCCATGGTGAATCCCGCCTTCCCCAAGAATCAGATGGTCGGGGTCTTTAACCTGGAACTGGCCCGTATGTACGGATACCTGTACCAAAATACGGACAAAAAGTTTACGATATTGCATGCCCTCGACGGCTATGACGAAATTTCTTTGACCGGAACGACAAAGACCATTTCCAACACCTCCGAAAATATGCTAAGGCCAGAGGATTTCGGGGTCAATGCTATCGCCGCTTCCGAGATTACCGGCGGGGAGAGCATCGAAGCCTCCGCCCGGTTATTCGTAGACGTCTTGGAAGGTAAAGGCACCGAAGCCCAGAACAACGTCGTCTGTGCCAATGCCGGCGTGGCCATTGCTACGGTCAAGAATTTGGATGTCAAGGAAGGTTTTGGGCAGGCCAAGGAATCGCTTATGAGCGGGAAGGGGCTGCAGGCTTTGAAAAAATTGCAGGAGTTGAGTAAAGCTTCCTGAAGTTGAGCAAGACGGACTAGTACCGACAAGTTATGATAAGGGTACCGACATGAATTCAAAATATTCATTTATGTTATCGCCTTCGATAAACAGTTCGGAACAAAGAGGAGAGAATGACCATTTTAGATAAAATAGTTTACGACAAGCGTAAGGAAGTCGATCTTAAAAAATCGCTGATTCCGGTTTCCCAACTGGAAAAATCGGTGTTGTTCGACCGCGATACGGTTTCCTTGGCCAACGCCCTTCGCAATAGCAATACGGGAATCATCGCCGAACACAAACGGCGATCGCCCTCCAAGTCGGTCATCAACCAAGACCTGAACGTACAAGAGGTTGCGGAAGGGTATGAACGCGCCGGGGTTTGCGGGATGTCCGTTTTGACCGATGGCAAATATTTCGGCGGCTCTTTGGATGACCTGGTGCTCGCCCGGGCAGCGGTGGGGATTCCCCTGCTACGCAAGGAATTTATCATCGATGAATACCAAATTCTGGAAGCCAGGGCCCATGGTGCGGATGTCATCTTGTTAATTGCATCTATCCTGGATAAAGTAGATATCAAGCGCTTCTCCGAACTGGCCCAAAGCTTGGACCTGAATGTGCTCTTAGAAGTCCATAACCAAGAAGAACTCCAAAAATCCATTATGCCCAGTCTCGATATGTTAGGCGTCAACAACCGCAACCTAAAGACCTTTGAGGTGAGCTTGGAAACCAGTAAATTACTCTCAAAACTCATTCCCGATGACTTCGTCAAGGTGTCGGAAAGTGGGATTAGCGATATAGATACCATTCGCGATTTAAGACAGTATGGCTATCAAGGCTTTCTGATTGGGGAAAACTTTATGCGAACCAAGAATCCGGGGGCCGCTGCGAAGGAATTTATCGATGGATTGGATAGCATCCAGTGACGTCAAACCAAACCACCATAAAGCCCAAAAAACGATGAAGCTAAAGGTCTGCGGAATGAAACTGAATACTGCCGAAGTCGCCCAAGTGCGACCGGACTATCTGGGCTTTATATTCTGGAAAGAATCACCGCGTTTTTTTGACGGCGAGATTCCCCCGCTTCCCAAATCAATGAAAAAAATCGGTGTCTTTGTAGACGCTTCGCCCAACGAAATTCTGGAGAAGATCCAACAGTATGATTTGCAGGGCGTGCAATTGCATGGCGATGAAAGTCCCGAATTCTGCCGAGAAATACGCAACAAGGTGAGCTTGTCCTTAGAGACAACGATCAAAATAATAAAAGTCTTTTCAATAAAGGACAATTTTAATTTCAATATCTTGAAACCCTACGAACCCGTCTGCGACTATTTCTTATTCGACACCAAAGGGGAGCTCCCCGGCGGAAACGGCTACGCCTTCGATTGGAAGGTATTGGAAAACTATCCCTCGACCAAACCCTTTTTTTTAAGTGGGGGTATCGGGCTGGAGGAAGTAGAATCGATTAAAGAATTCACGAGCCGCCCCGAAGCAAAATATTGTAATGCTATCGACGTCAACAGTCGCTTTGAGATGGAGCCGGGACTGAAAAAAACAAATACATTACGGAAGTTTAAAGAACTACTGAATTTATAGAAGTATGCTCCAAGAACATTCCATAAAAAAAAGTCCCGTTAACGATTTGGAGATAAAACCACTACTTTCGGGGCATCTAACCAATGAAATAAACAACCGGGAAATTATCTTTAAAGGTATCGAGCAATCTTATTATTACGAAGGA
>DASSWC010000306.1:0-6030 GCA_035705395.1 Pricia sp.
CCTTTCCCCTTTCTGGCCCTGACCATCAGCGGCGGCCATACGCAGATCGTTCTGGTACGGGATTTTTTTGATATGGAAATCCTGGGAGAGACCCTGGACGATGCCGTCGGGGAAGCCTTCGACAAGAGCGCCAAAATTCTGGGCCTGCCCTACCCCGGCGGCCCCTTAGTGGATAGATATGCCCAGGAGGGCAATCCCGATACGTTCGCCTTTCCCAAACCCAAGGTAGAGGGACTGAATTTCAGTTTTAGCGGGTTGAAAACCAGCATTCTCTATTTTGTGCAACGGGAATCCGCCAAGGATCCCGATTTCATCCCGAATAATATACTGGATATCTGTGCCTCCATACAAATGACCATTGTTGAAATTTTAATGGATAAGCTAAAGCGGGCCTCACAACAAACGGGAATAACCCAAATCGCGATCGGCGGCGGTGTTTCGGCCAATTCCGCCATCCGGATGGCCCTAAAGGATGCCGAGCGGGACCTGGGCTGGACGACCTATATTCCCAAGTTCGAATACTGCACCGACAACGCCGCCATGATCGGGATCGTCGGATACCTGAAGTTTAATGATGGACGGTTCGCAGATCAAACGGTCACCGCAAAAGCGCGATATGGAATAAATTCCTAAACTTTTTTCCCTACCTTAGACCTCATGCAATTCTTCTACAATCCCGATCTCGACCAAAGCGTTTCACAATTTGCTTTTTCCGAGGACGAAAGCCGGCATATCGTAAAAGTGCTCCGTAAAAAAGAGGACGATATTCTGCATATTACGAACGGGAAAGGACATCTTTTCGAGGCCAAGGTACTATCCGCTGATCCTAAAAAATGCAGGGCACAGCTTATTTCGAACACCAAGAAACACCAGAGGATGCATTGGTTCCACCTGGTTATCGCCCCGCCGAAATCCAACGACCGCTTCGAATGGTTCTTGGAAAAGGCGACCGAAATCGGGGTCAACGAGATTACCCCGATCATCTGTGAACGCTCAGAACGTAAAAAAATAAAGCAGGAGCGCTCGGAAAAGGTCGTCCAATCCGCCATGAAACAAAGCCTGCGAACCTATCTTCCCCAACTGAACGAAGCGATCGCTTTCAAGGATTTTTTGGAAATGGAACACGAGGGACTATTGTTTATCGCCCATTGCGCCGATAGCGAAAAGGTGGACCTGAAACGGAAGGTAGCCCCCGATACCGATGTAACCATACTCATAGGTCCCGAAGGCGATTTTTCGGATACCGAGATAAAATTGGCAGTGGAAAAGGGGTTTCAAAGCGTTTCGCTCAGCAGGGGCAGATTGCGGACCGAGACCGCGGGACTAGTGGCCTGCACCACAGTAAATATAATCAATGATGGATAGTCAAAACCTACGAAAACGCATACTTTGCGCCGCTTTTTTAGGCTTCTTTATAATCGGGGCCGGCGCCCAGGAACTAGCGGTGCTAAAATACAACGGAGGGGGCGACTGGTACGGAAATCCCACCGCATTGCCCAACCTGATCCGTTTCTGTAATGCCAATATCGGTACCAAAATCGATGAAGAACCAAAAACCGTGGAGGTCGGTAGTCCCATGATTTTTCAGTATCCCTTTCTACATATGACAGGGCACGGCAATGTGGTTTTTTCCGAGGCGGAGGCCGACAACCTTCGTACCTATCTCCTTTCCGGCGGATTTTTGCATATCGACGATAATTATGGGATGGCGCCCTATCTGAGAAAAGAGCTGGTAAAGGTTTTTCCCGATACGGAATTGAAGGAACTGGGCGCGGAGCATCCTATTTTTAAGGAAGTATTCAAGTTTCCCGATGGGCTGCCGAAAATACACGAACATGACGGAAAGCGGCCGCAAGCATTGGGCATTTTCCATGAAAACCGGTTGGTGCTGCTCTTCACGTATGAAAGTGATCTCGGCGACGGCTGGGAAGATGCATCCGTTCACAACGACCCGGAAGAAGTGCGCAAGAAGGCCTTACAGATGGGGGCGAACATTGTGGCGTATGCCTTTAGGCATTAAAGCACCTTAATCTATGACCGCAAAAACCATATCCCAAGGAATCTTACGTGCCGTAGGCTTCTTGGTAGGAATCGCCCTGCTCCTATACTTTCTTTGGCAGATACAATCCGTTATCGCCTATTTGGCCATTGCCGCGGTGGTGGCGCTAATCGGGAGTCCCGTGGTCTTTTTTTTAAGACGGAAGCTGAAATTCCACAATCTGTTAGCGGTAATCCTGACCATGCTGTTGATGGTCGGCATTTTTGTGGGTATCATCGCCCTGTTCGTGCCCGTGATTACCGAACAGGGAAAAAACCTGTCGCTGCTCAATATCGATGCCCTACAAAAGAATCTTAACTCGCTTTATTCCGAAATCACCGATTATTTGGGAGCCTCAACGGAATCTTTTGGCCAGATGCTAAAGGATACGGATATCGAGCAGACCGTGCTGAAACGCTTCGATGTCGGTTTTATCCCCAACTTTCTGAATTCTTTGTTAAAGGTACTCAGTACCGCAAGTATTGGCCTGTTTTCGGTGCTTTTTATTTCGTTTTTCTTTTTGAAGGACCGGCTGTTGCTACAAAAGGGCATCCTGGCATTGGTCCCCAAGACCAAGGAGACCGGCACCAAAAATTCAATCGCAAAAATTAACGGACTTTTGTCGCGCTATTTTGTCGGGCTGTTGCTACAGATTTTTGTACTCTTCGTCATCTACACCATCACGCTGCTTCTGGTCGGTATAGAAAACGCCATTGTCATCGCCTTTTTATGTGCGCTGTTCAATATCATTCCCTATATCGGCCCCATCATCGGCGGGGCGGTAATGATCGTGCTTACCATGACCAGCAATTTGGGGATGGATTTCAGTACCGTAATCCTACCCAAGGCAGGCTATGTTTTAATCGGTTTGATTGTCGGCCAATTGATCGATAATTTTATTTCACAGCCGTTCATTTTTTCGAGTAGTGTGAAATCCCACCCCCTAGAAATCTTCCTGATTATCATCATCGCAGGACTGCTGTTCGGAATCGTCGGAATGATCGTTGCGGTACCAGGATATACCGCCATAAAGGTGATTTTAAAGGAATTTTTGGCGGATAACAAGCTTGTAAAATCCCTGACGAAAAATTTATAGTAAAGCTTTGAATAAAAACATATTAAAAACTGGTGTACAATCTTATATAGTAAAAAATAAAAGTACTGACATCCTGTCAGTTTTACTTAAAAAGCCAATTTTTGAGGCCGTATCGAACCAAGAGGTGGCCCAACAACTGGAAGCGCGAAAAAAGAGCGAAAAAAAGCTACCAACCTGGTTCGGACATGCGAACATCTACTACCCCCATAAGCTGAATATCGAACAGACTTCCTCCGAGGTTACAGCCCGATATAAGTCCCAACTCGTATCCGGAAAATCCCTCGTGGATGCCACGGGCGGATTGGGGGTGGACAGCTATTTTTTCAGTCGCAAAATCAATAAGGTCTTTCACTGTGAAATCGACGAAAATCTATCCGAGATCGCCGCACATAATTTTAAGGTTTTAGGGGCGACAAACATAGCGACCATCCCGACCGACGGTATACAGTTTTTAAAGGATGCGCAAACCGGTTTTGACTGGATCTATCTCGATCCATCCCGCCGGAACGAGCTTAAAGGCAAGGTCTTCCGTTTATCCGACTGCCGCCCTAATTTCTTGGAGAGCATGCCCCTTCTATTTTCCAAAACGGACAACATCCTCTTAAAAACATCCCCGTTTTTGGATATTTCCGCGGGCATCGGTGCGTTGCAATTTGTAAAGGACATCCATATCGTCGCCGTCAAAAATGAGGTCAAGGAACTGCTCTGGGTTTTGGAAAAGGGCTATTATGCGGAAATCACGGTAAAAACCATAAACTTTACCAAAGATAGAAGCGGAAGCACAGAAAAAAAAGGTCCCCTCATCGAAGATAGCACCGAGAACATCCATACGGGCAATGTCGATACGGCCCCAAAGAAAGCTGAAACTTTTGATTTTCCACTATCCTCCGCAAGGGAAGCCGTTGCCCGGTATTCCCTTCCCCTATCCTATTTATACGAACCGAATGCGGCGATTCTTAAATCCGGTGCATTTAAATTATTAGCGGAGCGTCACGAAGTATACAAGCTTCACGAACATACGCATCTGTACACCAGCAGTAGCCTGATCCATTTTCCCGGACGCCGTTTTAGGGTAAATGCCGTAGTGCCCTATACCAAGAAAGGGGTGAAGCGGTTGCATCTTGAAAAAGCGAACGTGGCCACCCGAAACTTTCCTGAAAGTGTGGCCCGAATCAGGGCCAAACACCACATTGGCGACGGTGGCGACGTTTTTTTGTTCTTTGCCACCGGCTGCCATGGGAGAGCGATGCTTTTACGCTGCTCGAAAATCGAGCCTTTCCATCAAAATCCCAATTTCTGATTTTTGGCAACCTGGGTCGCGGTAAATAAAGTGAAAGAAAATTACTATAAACCTTGATTCTTGGCCCAAAACATAAGGCATTTTTAAATCGATAAAAATAGAGCGCTGAATTTAGGGCATTCCCGATAAAAACAGGGCTTGGGTATATTATCCGCGATAATTTTTAAAATTTTTTAATAGTGCTCAAATAAAATTTTACGACTTCTCTACTTGATATTCATAAAATTTTGTTATCATTACACCCGAATTTGGTGTTTCCTTAACAGGTTGTCATTGCGAAATCGATTAAGTACCACCAAACCACTCAACTGAAAATTCAAACTAACAAACAACTGAATTATGAAGCAAAAACGTACTAACTATGCGTTACGGCCCAAGAAAAAAATGACATCTTTCGGGATGGGGCTTTTATCGGTACTGATTTGCCTGGGATCACAACTCGTCCAGGCCCATGCATCACCCAACATCACGATCACCGGTATTTTTCAATCCACGGTCACCGGTACCGTGGTCGATAGCGAGGGCCTCCCGCTTCCGGGAGCCAACGTATTGGAAAAAGGAACCACGAATGGTACCCAGACCGATTTCGATGGTAATTTCACTTTAGAAGTTGCAGATGGCGCCACTTTGGTCATTAGCTACATCGGTTTTCAAACCCAGGAAGTAGCGGTCGACGGACGATCTACCGTTGACATCACCATGTCCGATGATTCCGCACAGCTCGAAGAGGTCATCGTTACCGGATACCAAACGGAGACCAAACGCGAGACCACTGCGGCGATTTCAATCGTAAAAGCTGAAGAACTTGCGGCAATTCCTTCGGGTAACGTAGAACAGCAACTACAGGGTCGTGTCGCCGGTGTAACCGTAATTACAAACGGTCAACCTGGTACTACGAGCCAAATTCGTATCCGTGGTTTTGGAGCCTTCGGCGGTAACCAACCTCTATATGTAGTAGATGGCTTGCCGGTTGGTAGTACCGAGTTCTTAAATCCCGATGATATCGAAACCACTACCATATTAAAAGATGCGGCAGCGGCTTCCATCTACGGTGCCAGGGCCGCTAACGGGGTAGTTGTTTACACTACCAAATCGGGATCGAGAGGCACGCAAAAAACAGAAATTACAGTAAATATATCCAGTGGTGTTTCCGATCCGAATGCTGGAAGGGCAAAACAAATGCTAAGTCCTATCGAGCAAGCTAGATATACACACATTGCCTATGAGAATAACGCCGCCGCATTGGGGGAACCGGTCACATACAGCCACCCGCAATACGGCAGCAATGCAACACCTACCTTACCGGATTACCTTTATGCCAATGGCCCTAGCGGCGTCTCTGCAAGTGAGGTCAATCTAGCGGAGATCCGTCAGGCCTATGAGAACGATCCGGACAATACCTTTTTGATCCGACCGAATTTGAGGGGTACGAATTGGTATAAGGAAATTACCAGGATTGCACCCCTAAGCCGGTTTACGGTAGGCTTTAAAGGCGGTACTGAAAATGGACGTTTTTATTCCAGTATATCGGGCCAGAACCAAGCGGGTATCCTGATAGAAAATGATTTTTCAAGGTATACCGCAAGGTTCAATTCC
>DASSWC010000307.1:0-2360 GCA_035705395.1 Pricia sp.
TAGGGGATATTATGTCGGAAGAAAAAACCTTATCCGTAATCGACCTTATTTTTAACGGCGGAACGGGAGCCGTGCTTATTATTACCATTCTGTTTATTCTGCTTTTCGTGGCGTTGTACATTTATTTCGAACGCTTGTTCGCGATAAAGGCCGCTTCGAAAATAGATAGCAATTTTATGAACCAGATCCGGGATTACGTAACCAGCGGCAAACTGGAAGCGGCAAAAATGCTCTGTGCGCAAACGGATTCCCCCGTGGCCCGGTTGACCGAGAAGGGCGTTTCCCGTATCGGAAAACCCTTGGACGATATCAATACGGCCATCGAAAACGCCGGTACCCTGGAAGTCTATAAGCTTGAAAAAAACGTGAGTATTTTGGCGACCGTCGCCGGTGCCGCTCCCATGATCGGATTCTTGGGAACGGTCATCGGTATGATCTTGGCCTTTCACGAAATGGCCTCCAGTGGCGGCCAGGCCCAAATGGGTGCGTTGGCATCGGGCATCTACACGGCTATGACCACTACGGTAGCGGGACTTATAGTGGGTATTATTGCCTACATCGGCTACAATCATATTGTTAACCGTACCGATAAGGTCGTACATAAAATGGAGGCCAATGCCGTTGAGTTCCTGGATCTGTTGAACGAACCGCTGTAATCCTATACCATGAAATTAAAAGGAAGAAACAAGGTAAGTCCCGATTTTAGCATGTCCTCGATGACGGATATCGTTTTCCTGTTGTTGATTTTCTTCATGCTCACGGCGAATTCCCCCAATGCGTTGGACCTTTTGTTGCCCAAGGCCAAGGGAAAATCTACCCAGACCCAGAACGTATCCGTTAGTATCGATAAAAACCTGAACTATTTCGTGAACAACCAACAGATCAACAAAGACTATATAGAAACAGAACTAAAAAAGGCATTGGAGGGACAGGAGAAACCGACCATCATTCTTAGGACGGAAGAAAGCGTGGCCATCAAAGAAGCGGTCAATGTAATGGATATCGCCAATCGCAATAGCTATAAGGTCATTTTGGCGGTACGGCCGAATTGATGATATCCGACCGACATTGAAATTTAGGTTGACCGCAACGTATGCTACTTTAAAATTGAACAGGCAGTATGCCCTATCTGGACACGAGACACAAAAAGAAATCCTTCACGCTGACCACTTTCCTTCTGAGCGTGTTGTTACTGGTATTGTTTTATATCGGTATGACCTATATGGATCCTCCCATTGAAAACGGAATTACAATCAATTTCGGCACCACGGAATACGGTTCCGGTACCGTGCAGCCCCAGGAAAAGATTCGGTCCGAACCTATGGAAAAGCCTCCCGTAGAACCGGTCGAACAGGAGAAGGCCGTGGAGGAAACCGTTGAGGAAGAGATCGAGGAGGACGTGCCCGAGGAGGAAGTGCCCGAGGAGGAAGTGCCCGAAGAAACCGTGGCAGAGGAAACGCCCGCGGAAAAACTTCTTACCCAGGAAAACGAGGAAGCCATTAAAATCAAAAAAGCGGAAGAAGAAAAACGCAAGGCCGAGGAAGCCGAACGGGAAGCCCAAAAAAAGATTGAAGCGGAAGCGGAGCGTAAAAAAGCAGAGGCAGAACGGAAAAAGGCCGAAGCTGCCCGCATCGCCCAGCAAAAAAAGGAAGCCGAGGAAAAGGCACAAAGGGAACAGGAAGCCAAAAAAAGAAAGCTCGACGAACTGATGGGCGGCCTAAACAAATCCGACGGCATCGCGACAGGTTCCGAAGGGGATGACGACCGGGCCGGTGATAAGGGCTCCCCTGAAGGCGATCCCTATGCGACAAGTTATTACGGTAGTCCGGGTTCCGGAAGTGGTACGGGCGGCTATGGCCTGAACGGCCGTTCCTTGGCGAGTAGTGGCAAGGTAAAGCAAGAGTGCAACGAAGAGGGTAGGGTAGTGGTCAAGATCGTGGTCGACAGAAACGGGAACGTAGTCAGTGCACAGCCGGGCGTGAAAGGCACGACAAACAAAGCCCCCTGTTTATTGGAACCCGCCAAAAAGACGGCCTTCAAGCACAAATGGAACCAAGATAGCAACGCACCGAGCCAGCAGGTCGGTTTCGTGGTGGTCAATTTCAAATTGGGGGCGTGACGTAAATTCCCGGTACCTAAAACTCCCTAACCCCCAAATGTCACGAGTATATCAGGAAACCTTGGATTGGATGTTCGCCCAGCTTCCCATGTACCAGCACCAGGGGAAATCGGCCTATAATGCCAAACTCGACAACATCCAGGCTTTGGTGGCCTACCTTGACCATCCCGAAAAAAAATTCCGGAGCATACATGTCGGAGGCACCAATGGAAAGGGATCCAGTAGCCATATGCTGGCGTCC
>DASSWC010000308.1:0-5210 GCA_035705395.1 Pricia sp.
AAAATATGGGCGAATGCCGTGCTCATACATGTTTCGAAGGTATCTGGATATAGTTTGGTACCCTCGAACGCCCAATTCTCGTGGGCTTGGACATCCGTGATAGCGGATGGATCGGCACCGTGCCAGGACATATCCAACAATCCGAAACTCAGTTGGCGCAAGGTCTGCATGCCTTCCTGGAATTTTGAGGAAGCCTCAATTTTTTGCACCAGTTCCATGGGAATAGTTTCCCCGGTATCATAATGCACAGCGAAGAGTTCGAGTGCTTCCTTTTCATAGCACCAGTTCTCCATGATTTGGCTGGGCAGTTCCACAAAATCCCAATACACCGAAGTGCCCGACAGGCTGGGATATACCGTGTCCGCCAACATCCCGTGAAGGCCGTGGCCGAATTCATGGAACAGGGTAGTGACCTCGTTAAAGGTCAAAAGAGAGGGTTTGGTTGCGGTGTGACGCGTAAAATTGCAAACGTTGGATATGTGCGGGCGAACGTTTTCGCCCCCTTTTCGGTATTGGGGTCTGTAGACGGTCATCCAGGCCCCATTACGTTTTCCCTTTCGGGGATGGAAGTCCGCATAAAAGAGGGATATAAACTGGTCGTCCCTATCATAGACGCGATAGGTCTTGACCTCGTCATGGTATCTGTCAATATCGGATACCTCCTCAAACCGGAGGCCGAACAATTTTTCCGCCACCTTGAAGACCCCGGCGATGACATTTTCAAGTTTAAAATAGGGCTTGAGCTTTTCGTCGTCCAGGTCGTACAGTTTTTGTTTCAGTTTTTCGGAATAGTAGGGGCCGTCCCATTTTTGCAATCGGTCGATGCCGTCCAGCCCTTTCGCGAAGTCCTGAAGCTGATCGAACTCCCGCTCCGCCGCAGGTTTGGCTTTTTTTAGCAGTTCGTTCAGGAATTCACGGACTTTCCCCGGTGTTTCTGCCATACGCTCTTCCAGTACGAAATGGGCATGGGTCTTGTAGCCCAAAAGGAGGGCCCGTTCATGGCGGAGATTTGCAATTTTCAACACATTCTTTTGATTGTCCAATGTGTCCCCGTGAAAGCAGCGGCTGCCAAAGGCCAATGAGAGTTCTTTTCGCAGCTCACGGTTCTTCGCGTATTTCATAAAGGGAAGGTAGCTGGGATAATCCATGGTCACCAGCCATCCCTTTTTGCCCTTTGATTCGGCCAATTGGGCGGCCGCTTCCTTTTCCCCATCGGGCAAGCCGTCGAGATCCCGTTCGTTCGTTAGGTGCATCCCGTACTTGTTCGTCTCCGCCAGAATGTTTTCACCAAAGGTCAGTTTGAGTCTGGAGAGTTCCGCATCGATTTCCCGCAGGCGCTTCTTTTTGTCATCGGGTAAATTGGCGCCGTTCCGGCTAAAACTTTTGTATTTTTTGTCCAACAAGGTCCGTTGTTCGGGGGATAGATTTAAGGCATCCTTTTGATCGTAAACGGATTTCACCCGTTTGAACAGTTCCACGTTTAGCGTGATATCGTTGCTGAATTCGGAGAGGAGGGGAGAGACCTCCTGCGCAATTTTCTGGATGGTTTCGTTGGTCTCTGCGGAATTCAGGTTGAAGAACACGCTTGTGATGCGTTCAAGCTGCTGTCCCGAAAATTCCAACGCCTCGATGGTGTTTTCAAAGGTCGGGGCATCGGGATTCTCGGTAATGGTGTCGATTTCTGCGCGGGTGTCCTCTATCGCCTGTAAAATAGCGGGTTTAAAGTGCTCGTTTTTTATTTGGGAAAATGGGGCGGTATCGAATTTCGTTAGAAGGGGGTTCATATACTGATATTGGGTTCTGGGTTCTGGGTTCTCGGTTCTGGGTTGAGGGTTCTCAATTCTCGGTTCTGAATTGGGGGTTCTCAATTCTGGGTTCTGGGTTGAGGGTTCTGGGTTTAGGATCAGTGGGTATTACGGCCTGCTGCCCACGCTCTTCGCCCCTGCGATTACCTTCGCTTTCAGGCCCTCTTTATAGGCGATGATTTTCTTCCGGACCGAGGCATCGGAAGCGCCAATGATCTGCGCGGCAAGAATACCCGCATTTTTCGCTCCGTTCAAAGCAACCGTGGCCACGGGAACCCCACCGGGCATCTGCAGGATGGAAAGTACGGAATCCCATCCGTCGATGGAGTTGCTGCTTTTAACGGGCACCCCGATAACGGGCAACGGGGTCAACGCGGCGACCATGCCCGGAAGGTGTGCCGCGCCCCCGGCCCCCGCAATGATGGCGGAGTATCCTTTTTTATGGGCGTTCTTACCGAACTCAAACAGCTTTTCGGGCGTGCGGTGGGCGGAGACGATATCGACCACCGTTTCGATTTCGAATTCCTTCAGGATGTCGATGGCGTCCTGCATTACGGACATATCGCTGCTGCTGCCCATCACTATGGCGATTTTTGACATAAAATTGTATTTTAAAGTTCTTACGCGCTTATTTTGAAATTACCTGTACGGTTTCCTTCACCTGCTGTGCAATCCGCCGTGCTTCGTCAATATTCTGGTTCACTATGGTCACATGCCCCATTTTACGGAACGGACGGGTTTGCTTTTTACCGTATATATGTGGGGTGACGCCATCGAGCTCTAGAATAGCGTCCATATTTTGATAGACCACATCCCCGGTATGGCCTTCCGCGCCTACCAAGTTGACCATGATGCCAGCGACCTTACTGGCGGTGTTTCCCAGAGGTAGGTCCAATATCGCCCGGATGTGCTGCTCGAACTGGTTGGTGTAGCTGGCTTCGATACTATAATGGCCGCTATTGTGGGGCCGGGGCGCCACTTCGTTGACCAATATTTTGTCATCCCGGGTCTGGAAAAGTTCTACGGCGAGCAGGCCCACATGTTGTATTTTTTTGGATACTGTCAAGGCGATTTCCTGTGCTTTTTGGGCGATTTGGGGCTCGATCCGGGCGGGACAGATGACGTACTCCACCTGGTTCGCCTCGGGATGGAATTCCATTTCCACTACGGGATAGGTCTTGACGTCGCCGCTGGCGCTTCGGGCGACAATAACGGCCAGTTCATTCTTAAAGTCCACCAATGCCTCGGTGATACATTCGCCATCCGGAAGATCCTTCAGATCATCGAACATCCGCACCACCTTGACTCCCTGCCCATCATAGCCGAATTGTGTGGCCTTCCAGATAAAGGGGAAGGCCATTGCACCGTTTTCAACACTGTCCTCGATCTCGCTCTTGTAGGCGAAACGTTGAAAATCGGCGGTCGGTATCCCGTTATCCACATAGAACAATTTTTGCTTCGCCTTGTTTTGTATAATGCGCAGGGCCTTGGTAGGCGGAAAGACCTTTTTGCCCTCATCCTCCAGTTTTTCAAGGGCATCGAGATTGACGTTTTCGATTTCGATGGTCAATACATCGACACGTTTCCCCAGATCGTAAACGGCATTGAAATCCATAAGATCGCCCAAAACGAATTCGTTGCAGGCAATTTTGCAGGGAGCTTCCCTTGAAGCATCCATCACCACCGTATGGATGTCAAGTTTCCGGGTTTCGTAGAGTAGCATCTTGCCGAGTTGGCCGCCGCCTAGAATCCCTAGTTTAAAATCCGATGAAAAATAATCTTTTGAAAATTTTGAGGGCATGGTTCCGATGTTCCCACAAAAATACGGCAATATCCATGCAATATTAAATTGGTATACGGATAATTTGATCGCGGAAAATATCGGATACCTTTCAAAACAAGGGCCGGCATGTTAAAAAGCGAAATCAAAATACTATATTTGGCTTTTTACAAATTTTATTCCGTGATCCAACTGCACGATAAACAATTTAAACCCTTTTTGAGCGAGGCAGAGATCCAGGCCGCCGTTAAGGGCGTCGCTGAAAAAGTGGCGGAGGACTACAAAGACGAGATTCCGATTTTTGTCGGGGTACTCAACGGGGCCTTTATGTTCGTATCCGACTTTTTAAAGGCCTATCCACATCCTTGCGAAGTCAGTTTTGTTAAACTCAGCTCGTATCAGGGACTTACTTCTACGGGAATCGTAGAAACCCTGCTCGATGTCTCGGAGGATATTGAAGGCAGGAGCATCATTATTTTGGAGGATATCATCGATACCGGACGTACCTTGAAAGAATTGGTGCACCTGTTTTCCAAGGCCAATGTAAAGGAATTCAAGATTGCCAGCCTTTTCTATAAATCGGAAATCTACACCGGGGAATATGCCATCGATTACTGGGGCATCAAAATCCCCGATAAATTTATTGTCGGGTACGGATTGGATTACAAAGAACTGGGCCGAAACCTAAAGGAGGTCTACCAGCTAAATCAAAAACATATGATCAATCTAGTGCTTTTTGGAAAACCGGGTGCCGGTAAGGGTACGCAAGCGGAATTCCTAAAGGAAAAATACAATCTGGAACATATTTCCACCGGTGATCTGTTCCGAAACCATATCAAGAACGGCACGGAGCTCGGTAAACTGGCGAAATCGTATATCGATCGCGGTGACCTAGTGCCCGACGAGGTAACCATTAAGATGTTGGAAGCCGAGGTAAGAAACCACCCCGAGGCCAGCGGGTTTATTTTCGATGGCTTCCCCCGAACTACGGCACAGGCCAAGGCCCTGGATGTTTTACTGGAAAATAGGGATATGAAGATCGACGCCACCATCGCCCTGGAAGCCAATGACGAGGAGCTGATCCAGCGCTTATTAAATCGCGGAAAGGAAAGCGGGCGTACCGACGACCAAAATAAGGACAAAATCCGCAACCGTTTCGAGGAATATAACGAAAAGACCGCCCCCTTAAAGGAATACTACGAGGCCCAGGGCAAGTTTCACAGTGTCAAGGGGATCGGCGAAGTCGAAGCGGTAACGCGGCGGTTGGGCAAGGTGATCGAGGAGTTGTGAGGATGGCCGGGAAGTGGGAAAATTGATGGGGAAGCTGTGAGGGGGATCAAGGTTGTCATTGCCCGGGCAAGGGCCACACCCAAAATGATTTTAATCGAGGAGCATGACCGAAGGCAATTTTGTAGACTACGTTAAGATCCGGGCCGAATCGGGCAAGGGGGGCAAGGGCTCCGCACATTTGCGTCGGGAGAAATATGTGGCCAAGGGCGGACCTGATGGCGGCGACGGGGGGCGGGGCGGCCATGTCATCGTCCGGGGCAACGAAAACCTTTGGACACTGGTCGGCTTCAAATTCAACAAGCACTTTAGGGCCGGCCATGGCGAACATGGTGGCA
>DASSWC010000309.1:0-13392 GCA_035705395.1 Pricia sp.
TCACTGGTATTTCGACATCGGCCTAAAACAGTGTTCGATATCGGGGGTAATACAGGCAAGTTCGCGATATTCTGCTGCCAATATGATCCGAATGTCCGCGTGAAAATATTCGATCTGCCGGGGCAACTGACCCCGGCCCTTGCCAACGCCAAGGAAAACGGCTTCGAGAACCGGATATCAGGCCAGGAAATCGATTGGCTATCCGCAAACCCCGAAATCCAAGAAGGGGCGGACACCATTTGGATGAGCCAGTTTCTGGATTGTTTTTCGAAGGACGACATCCTGAAAATACTCAAAATTTGCGTGCAATCGATGGATGAGGCTACCGAACTTATCATCATCGAGACCTTTACCGACCGCCAGAAATTTGATAATGCCCGTTTTACGCTTGAGGCGACCTCGTTGTATTTTACCGCCCTGGCCAACGGCAACAGCAAGATGTACAAGGCCAAGGAATTCATCGAACTTATCGCACAGGCCGGGCTGACACTCGAAGAGGATTTTCCCGTTGGGGAATTCCATACCATGCTCGTCTGTAAAAAATCGTAGCTTTAGCGTATGACACCCCACGGCAAATCATCCCATTTCCTTTGAAAAATCCATCCTGTATATCGCATTATTGCCATATCAAGGCGGGCTCCGTATCCCTAAACGGCAAAAAGCTTTTTGAAAGGACTTCCCCCGACCTTTCCGGCTTCCTGAAAGCGGCCTACCAACATTTCGAGACCGATTATCCCAAATTTTTTAAGATGGACCGCCTGAGCAAACTGGCCTTTATGGCGGTGGAAGTCCTCTTGGAAGCCGCGAACGCATCAGAGAAAAACCGGACAACATTCCAAGAAATGCAGAAAACATCCCATACCAACCAAAAGCCATCCCAAACACCGCAAAAAATATCCCAGGAAAACCGCGATATGGCCATTGTACGTTCCCACAGGGCATCCAGTTTGGATACCGACCGGAAATATCAGGAATCCATTTCCGATCTGGACAATTTTTACCCTAGTCCCGCCGTTTTCGTCTATACCTTGCCCAACATCTGTATCGGCGAAATTAGCATACGGCACCGACTGCGTTCGGAGAATAGTTTTTTTATCTTTGAGGCGTTCAATCCCGGCTTTTTAAAGGATTATGCAGACAGTTTGCTGCAGCATGAAAAAGCGGACGAGGTACTCTGCGGATGGGTAGATGTCGATGAAGATGCCTATGAGGCGTTTTTATACATCGTATCCCGGACGGGAAGCTATCCGCATACCGAACAACAATTAACCGAATTATATTTGACCCCATGAGCGAATTGAAACAAGAATTGAAGGAAAAGATCATAGAGCAACTGAATTTGGAGGATGTCGCCATCGAGGAAATCAAGGACTCCGACCCCCTTTTCGGGGCAGGTTTGGGCCTGGATTCCATCGATGCCCTAGAACTGATCGTCATGCTCGATAAGGACTATGGCATCAAATTGGCGGATCCCAAGCAAGGCAAAAAGATATTCGAATCGGTGGAAACCATGGCGGGGTACATCGAGGAACATCGGAGTCGGTAAAATAGAATGGATAACGGCGTAGCAATAACGGGCATGGGCATCATTTCCGCCATTGGAAACAATGTCGCGGAAAACTATGCGTCGCTTGTTGCGGGCAAAAGAGGTATTTCAAGGATTTCACAGATCGAGACCGTACATAGGGATGAGATTATGGTAGGTGAAATTGCCGCTACCAACGCTGTTCTGGAAAAGCGGCTCGGTTTTGCGGGGAATCAGGTATCGCGTACCGTACTCATAGGATGCATCGCTGCCGACGAAGCGGTTCAAAATGCGGGGATTACCGATATGACCGATGTCCGGACCGGATTGATTTCCGGTACTACCGTCGGGGGTATGGACAAATCGGAACAGTATTTCTACGACTATTTCGACCGGCCCGAGGTGCGACAGCACATTACCGGTCTGCATGCCGGGGACTCCACCCGAAAAATTGCCGCGCATTTGGGACTAAGACAGAGTTTCGTGACCACCATCAGTACCGCCTGTTCCTCTGCGGCCAATGCCATTATGCTCGGGGCGCGAATGATCAAGGCCGGGCAAATGGACCGTGCCATTGTAGGGGGTACCGACTGCCTTTCCAAATTTACGATCAACGGCTTTAAGACCTTGCTGATTTTGTCCGACACCTATAATGCGCCTTTCGACGAGGAACGAAAAGGCCTGAATTTAGGGGAGGCCGCGGCCTACCTGGTCTTGGAATCGGATGCGCAGGTGCAGAAGGAAAATAAAAAAGTACTGGGATATTTCACCGGCTACGGCAACGCCAATGACGCCTACCACCAAACGGCCTCCTCCGAACACGGGGACGGTGCGGTATTGGCCATGGAAAAAGCCCTGAAAAAGTCGGGGATATCCCCCTCCGAAATCGATTATGTGAATGCCCACGGCACGGCGACGCCCAATAACGACCTTTCCGAGGGTCGGGCCTTAATCCGCTTGTTCGATGGCAAGGTACCGGATTTCAGTTCTACCAAGGCCTTTACCGGACATACCTTGGCGGCCGCGGGAGGGGTCGAGGCGGTGTACTCCGTGCTGGCATTGCAAAACGACACGATCTTTGCGAACCTCAACTACAAGACACCGATGAAGGAATTTGACCTCGTCCCGGTCACCCAAAACACGAAAAAGCCCCTGCGCAACGTGCTGTCCAATTCTTTTGGGTTTGGGGGGAATTGTTCGACGCTGATATTTTCGAAAAAGGGATGATCAGAAGAAATGCGCTTTTTGAAGGATGAAGGTTCAGGGGGGATAAAAACGGGAAAGAAAGTGTGAAATACATACATTAGCATGGAAATCAAACCATCACCCGAAAATTATTTTGAAATGGACTTTATTCCAACCGGAATAGAAACCCATAAATAAATCATATCGCACCATAACCTCGCCAGTCACAAAAAAATGCTTCCAGTCTACGTTAACAGCATAGGATCCGTTTCCGCCCAAAAGACCTTTGACAATTCGCTCTTTTTGGAGGAGGTTATGCGCTATAACGATACCGTTTTGGAAATCATCGCCCCGGATTATAAGGCCTACATTCCCGCGGCCGCGGCACGTAGAATGGCCAAGGGCATTAAAATGAGTACCGTTAGCGCCAAAACGGCCATGGCCGAGACCGCTATCGAAGAAGACAAAATTGACGCCATAATCGTCGGTACGGGATTGGGTTGTATCGGCGATTCCGAAAAATTCGTCAGTGACATCATCGACAACGACGAACAGTTTTTGACCCCCACCCGATTCATACAATCCTCGCACAACACGGTGGCGGGACAAATTGCTTTGGGCATGGGCTGTAAGGGCCATAATTTCACCTACGTGCACTCCGCCATCTCGTTCGAATCGGCCGTATTGGACGCCAAAATGCAATTGGAAAACGGGGAGGCGCAGCATATTCTGGTGGGCGGTGTCGACGAACTGGTAGACCATCATGTCAACACCCATCGGTTGATAGGCCATATCAAGCAAGAGCCCGTCGAAACGATGTCCGTTTTGAAATCCGGCACCCCAGGTGCCGTTTTCTCGGAAGGAGCGCATTTTTTTACGCTTTCCAGCGAGAAAAGATTTTCTTGCTATGCCGAATTGTTGGCCGTCAAGACCTATAACACGCTGTCGGAAGAACAACTTTCCGAAAAAACACGGGACTTTTTATCCGAAAATGGAATGGATGGGGATGTGAATTCCATAGACGTCGTAATTCTGGGCAACAACGGCGATGTGGAGTTCGACCGGTATTACGACGGACTCGCTGGCGGACTGTTCAAGGATACGGCGCAGGTCTGTTTCAAACATGTATCCGGGGAGTTCGATACCGCGTCCGGTTTTGGCTTTTGGCTGGCCAACAAGATTTTGAAACACGGGACTGTCCCGGATGCGGTCCGGCTGAACTCCGTCGAGATCAAAGCCCCGAAAACCGTATTGATCTACAACCAATACCGCGGAGAAAATCATAGCCTTACGCTGCTTCGAAAGTGTTAGCGTACAACCTTTAACGAAGTAATGCGCAAAACAAATCCAAAACCTATTCATACGCCCCAAAAGAAGTGGTTTGGCAGAAGGTCTGTCAATCTTCTGACCATCTCGGTGATGTTGGGACTGCTGATTCTGGCACGCTTTGTCACCGTCCCATGGTGGATTTTCATCCTGATGCCGGTGGTCTGGTTCGCAATCACGGCCTGCGGGTCTTTTTTTATCGGATGGGACTACCACCTTACATCCATGCACGCCAATACAAACTGTACCGCCAACTGGATATCCCTCAGCTTTGACGACGGCCCGAATCCGGAATTCACGCCCAGAATCTTACAGCTATTGGCACAACACGGGGCCAAGGCCACCTTTTTTTGTATCGGACAACAAGCGAATGATCATCCGGATATCCTAAAACAGATCCTTGCCGAGAGGCATTCCATCGGAAACCATACCTATACCCATTCCCCGTCATTCGGGTTTTTCAGTTCGCAAAGGGTAATTTACGAACTTCGGAAGACAAAATCCCTAATTAAAGATCTGACCGGACTCGAAATGAACCTCTACCGGCCGGCCTTTGGGGTGACGAATCCGCAAATTGAAAAAGCGGTAAAAACCCTAGACTTACATTCCATTGGATGGAGCGTTCGTTCCCTGGACACCACGGCACGTTCCGAAATGAGGGTTCTGAATCGCATAACTTCCAAAATTTCCAGGGGCGATATCGTTCTTCTACACGACACCGGCGAAAAAACAATACGGGTTTTGGAACGGTTATTGGTATTTTTGCAAGAAGAAAACCTACAGTCTGTTCCGGTGGAGCGGCTTCTGGAAATCGAAGCCTATGCATAGATCAAGTTCAACCCCCTGTGTCGTTCCGATATCTCGACCGCAATCCAAAAAGGCTCGAGCAGGTTTCATTTCTGGGGTACTACTAGCGTTCTTCGCTGCCACAATACTTTCCGCCCAAACCAAAATGACCCGGTCCGAAGCCGATGCATTAAAGACGGCGGTCAGAGAACAGGCGGATACCGTAGAAACCATCACCAGCAATTTTACGCAATACAAACACCTCGATTTTCTATCCGACGCGATCGAATCAAAGGGAAAATTGGCCTTTAGAGCTCCCGATTTGGTCAAATGGGAATATGTAACCCCTTTTTCCTACTCCATAATTTTTAAAAACAACACCCTGTATATCAACGATGACGGCAACAAAAGCACCCTCGATCTCGGGGGAAACAAAATTTTTACCCAGTTGAACCAACTGATAACGGCCAGCATTCGTGGGGACCTCTTCGACGAAAAGCAATTTGACATTTCGTATTTTAAGGAAGACGGGGACAGTGTGGTGCACTTTGCACCAAAGGATGCGCAATTCGCAGAATTTATCAATGCATTCCACCTAACTTTCAACACATCCGGTGACGTAATCGAGGTGAAAATGATCGAACCTTCCGGTGATTACACCCAAATCGTATTTAGCGGGAGAAAAACCAATACACCCCTATCCGATGCGGTCTTTATGCAGTAGCCTTCTCGCCCTCTTGTTTGTCGGATGTGCCTCCTATCCCGTCAAACAAGGGTTACAACCTTTTGATCCTGTACCATCCGAACAAGTAAATGCGGGTAAATCCATACCTGCTACTTCGCGTACCTCCGTTGCATCCGCCCCAACGGAAGTAATCAATCCCTATTTTTCCGATATTTCAAAGGATTATGTCTACAAAGCAAAAATCGCCGCTTTCGATACATCCTTCGGTGGACTCCTTATTATCAAAAAACTCGGGCCGGCCCATCACCGCATCGTTTTTACGACCGAAATGGGCAATACAATCTTCGATTTTACTTTTAAGGAGGATGATTTTAAGGTAAACCGCATCTTAAGGAAAATGGATCGAAAAATCCTCATTACCCTCCTAAAAAGGGATTTTAAAGTCCTGATCGAAGCACATCCAGAAGTGTTGGAAACCTTTACAGACCAAAAGGATATTGTTCGGGAGACCAACATCCTTTCCAAAAAACACTATTTTTACTTCGCGGACACCCGATTGCACAAAATAGTGCGCGCCGGGGACGGCAAGGAAAAGGTGGTTTTTCTTTTTTCGGAAGTCAAGGATGGCCTCGCAGAAAATGTGAGGATTTTACATAAAACAATCCCGCTGACCATAACACTTAAAAGCATTTAAAATGAGATCGGGCCTCAGCAGATTGCGCTTGAGGGTTTCGACAACCTACTTGCACCATGTTGATCAAAGAACTATATAGCATACAATCCTTTAATGGATCCGACGGATCCGTAGAAGCCTCCATAAAACTGAACAAAGATCACGACGTTTTCAAGGGCCATTTTCCCGGAAATCCGATAATGCCGGGGGTCTGTATGATCCAGCTCGTCAAGGAACTTACGGAAAAAGCTGTGGGGAGGGATTTGTTTTTGTCGGTCGTATCCCACGTGAAGTTTATGGCCATTATAAATCCCGAAAAAAACGAGGTCATTGAAGTCGCCCTCGACATTTCAGAGGAAGAAGATACGGTGAAAGTGAAAAACACCGTTTCCTTTGACGATACGCTGGCATTAAAATTGACCGCCACGTTTAAATCGGAAGGAATCGGCACGGGATCTCATGTTACGTTATCCTGACAGGGATCACCCCGCCCTTTGTACCGAGATTCTAGTACTTTCTATGATTTAACACTGCCGCGATTGGCGGACCTTGATACTAGGTATTATAATTCCTAGAGCCTATGAAATCAGTCTTTTTACTTGTATGTATTGGATGTATGACCTCCTTGAACCCGCCACCTGATCTGGCAACAGTTCGGGAAGCGTATCGCATGGCTTTCGAAAACGAGGAAGCCACCAAAAAACTCTATGACGACCTGACCGTGGTTGGAAAGAACGATGACCCGGTACTGATCGCCTATAAAGGGGCCGTAACCACGATGATGGCCATCTACGCGAAAGGTGTAAAGAATAAAAAATCCTTTTTTAAGACGGGCAGGGACTTGTTGGAGCATGCCATCGCGACCGCGCCCGAGAATGTGGAAATCCGTTGTATCCGCCTGAGCGTACAAGAAAATGTACCCAGGATTACCGGGTACCACAAAAACCGGGAAGAGGACATACAGTTTATCATAGAAAATTATGATTCCATGAAAGATGAGGGGGCAAAAGCGTTTGTCAAGGGATACGCCGACCGATCGGACAGCTTTACCGATGCCGAGAAGCGGTCGTTTTAGGGGCTGAATCCGTATCTTTGCCGGAAAATCGGTAACATGTTATATCAAGTGCCGACCCCGACCCCACATATCCAAAATACCATGCAACGGCTGAAATGCTGCGTACTGGTTCCTACGTACAATAACGCAGGCACGTTGCCCAGGGTTTTGGACGGGATTTTGCAATTGACGCAAAACCTTATCGTGGTCAATGACGGTTCGACCGACGGCACGGCTGAAATTTTAGAGGTGTTTCCAGGAATAGATCAGATACACCTCCCAAAAAACAAAGGAAAAGGCAACGCCCTGAACGTCGGATTCAAAGAGGCCCTAAAACGGGGCTATGACTTTGGGATTACCATAGATTCCGACGGGCAGCATTCTCCCGGGGATATACCGGTCTTCCTTACTGCTTTGGAAAATGAGGGGACCAAAAATGTACTCTACATCGGATCCCGAAACATGAGACAACACGACGTACCGGGCAAGAGCAGTTTCGGCAACCGGTTCTCCAACTTTTGGTTCTGGTTCGAAACGGGCATATGGCTGCAGGATACGCAATGCGGGTTCCGTATGTATCCCCTCCGGGAAATCGAAAAACTGAGGATGTATACGCCCAAGTTCGAATTTGAGATCGAGGTCATCGTCAAGGCGGCCTGGAACGGCACCTTGATAAGGAACCTACCGGTAAGAATAGCCTACGATCAGAATGAAAGGGTCTCGCACTTTCGTACCGTTCCCGATTTTGCCCGAATCAGCATATTAAATACCTTGTTCGTAATAGCGACGGTATTTTACATCAAGCCCCGCGATTTTTTTCGGAAAGTCAAGAAAAAGGGGGTTAAAAAATTCCTGGCCGAAGATATTTTGGGAAGTAACGATTCCCCCAGAAAAAAAGCCCTCTCCATTGCATTGGGGCTCTTTATCGGGTTAAGTCCGTTTTGGGGGCTACACACGCTTTTGGTGCTCGGCCTCGCCATTTTATTCAAGCTCAACAAGCCCATTTCTTTCGCTTTTTCGAACATCAGCCTCCCACCCTTCATTCCCGTTATCCTCTATGCGAGTGTGCAGATCGGGGCTTGGGTGCTGGGGGAGTCACAATTTTTTGAATTCGAACATTTAGCCGATACCCTGTTCGCCCTAAAGGGACTGAAAACCTATGTCATCGGTAGTTTTATACTCGCCACTATCACTTCAGTCGTTTCAGGATGGATCGGCTATTTGGCACTCTCGCAAATAGCCAAGCGAAAAATAGCCGTAGAAAATGGGTAGTTTCTTTTTCCGTGCCTATCGCGCCATAGCAAAACACCAATGGTGGGCCCTACTTTGCCTATTGGTTATGATCGGGGGCCTTCTCACCACGGTTCGCCATATAAAATTCGACGACGACATCTCTTCCTTAATCCCCGCCAATGACGAAACCCGTCGGGTTCAACAGGTACTGAAATCCATCGCCTTTACGGATAAAATCGTCGTCAACATCCGCAAAGGGGAAGCCGGCACCGTCGATGACCTGATCCGATACGCCAGTGAATTCCTGGACAGTGTGGAGACCCAACAGGGTGAATTTATCAAAAACGTACAGGGAAGAATCGCTACCGACGATGTACCCAAAACCTTAGATCTGGTGTACGAACACCTTCCGATTTTTTTGGAGCCTTCCGATTATAAGGCCATCCAAAAGAAATTATCCCCCGATAGCATTTCCAAGATTACCGCTGAAAACTACCGGACGCTGGTGTCCCCGACCGGTATCGTTGCTAAAAAGCACATTCTTAGAGACCCCTTGGGCCTATCCTTTATCGCGTTAAAAAAACTGCGACACCTTGGTTTTGGAAAAGATTTCAAAATCAAGAACGGATTTCTGTTGAACGATGACGAAGAAAACATCCTCCTTTTTATCACCCCGAAATTCAGTTCCGGGGAAACCAACAAAAACCTGCCTTTTTCGGAGGCGCTCTACGCCGTTCAAGATGCTTTGAACGCCAAATACGACGAAAAGGTAAGCAGCGAATATTTCGGGGCGGCGCTGAGTGCCGTTTCAAATGCGAAACAGATAAAAATCGACATACAGTTTACCGTAGGCATTGCACTGGTGTTGCTGTTTATCCTGTTGATGGTATTCTACCGTCAATGGATCCTACCCATAATTCTCTTTGCCCCTACCGTATTCGGCGGGTTGTTGGCCATCGCCTTTCTGGTTCTTTTTCGAGATCAAATTTCTGCCATTTCACTGGGCATCGGGGCGATACTATTGGGAATAACCTTGGATTACGGATTGCATATCTTGACCCACATCCGCAACAAGGGGGATATCGATTCCCTTCGCGTTCAAACACAAGGGGCACCGAAATCCCAAATCCCATATTCCATATTCCAGGAAGATGCGCAAGGGATAACGCCCGGGAGTATTCCGTCAAGAAAGATAGGATTTCTTTTCAAAGACGTCGCTCCATCGATCCTGATGAGCAGCTTGACCACGGCATGTGCCTTTCTTTGTCTTCTGTTTCTGGAATCACGGGCACTCCAGGACTTGGGGATATTTGCGGCCATCAGCGTGTTGGGGGCTTCCGTTTTTGCGTTGCTGTTTATCCCCCAGGTCTATAAGGGCACTAACGGCCCGACGGCCCGAAAAACGATACTGGATCGATGGGCGAATTATCAATGGCACCGCAGCCGATGGGCTCTTGCGATACTCGCACTCCTTTTTGCCATCGGTATCTTTACCTATGATACTGTTGTTTTTAATCAAGATATTGCCGACCTCAACTACGAAACCCAAGAGCTCCAGGATGCCCGCGTCCGCTTGGAAAAATTGACGGACATAGGTTCGAAATCGCTGTACCTGTCCACCTACGGTGAAGACCTTCAGGAAGTCCTGCAGCGCAATGACAGCCTATACCGGCAACTTGAAAAATTAAAGGAAAAAGGAAAGATACTTAGTTTCGGATCCGTTGGAAGCTTGGTAAAATCGAAGCGCACCCAGCGGGAAAAAATCGTGGCCTGGAACCGGTTTTGGAACGAGGCCAAAATCGATACCCTAAAAAATAACCTGACCGAGAGCGGATCCCATCTTGGTTTCAAATCGAATACATTTTCCCGGTTTTATTCCCTTTTGGAACGTGATTTTGAACTATTGCAGGTCCCGGAAATTGAGGCCATAGGATCGTTTTCTATGGATGATTATGTGGTCGACAACAAAAACGGTACCACAGTCACCTCACTGGTCAAGGTCGAAGATGGCAACATTCCCGCCATACGAAAACAGTTTGAAGGCGCGCCGAACACCCTGCTTATCGACCGAAAAAACGTTAACGAAACGTTCTTGGGCCATCTAAAAAGCGATTTCAACCAATTGCTGGGCTATTCGCTGATCGCGGTGCTGTTGCTCCTTTACCTTTTCTACCGAAGTTTTACTTTGACCCTGATTACCAGCGTTCCCATTTTCCTTACCTGGTTTCTGACCGTCGGTATTATGGGGCTTTTCCATATCGAGTTCAACATCTTTAACATCATCATCTGCAGTTTTATTTTTGGCCTGGGCGTCGACTACAGCATTTTCACGACCAACGGCCTGCTGACCGAATACCGTACGGGCGAAAAGAGCCTTGCGACCCATCGAACCTCCATCATACTTTCCGTAATGACCACTATTGCAGGGATCGGGGTATTGATCTTAGCCAAGCATCCCGTGCTGTACTCCATTTCAATAGTCTCTTTGATCGGGATTGGCTGTGCGATGTTTGTCGCCTTTACCCTGCAGCCTTTGCTTTTCCGTCTGTTTTTGGGGGATGTCCGGAAGCGACCGATACCCCCGGGGGTTTTGTTGCGTTCGCTGGTTTCCTTTGCCTATTTCGATTTGGGAGGACTGCTCTTTTCCGTCTATTCGTGGATAGCCCTAAAGCTGGAGCCCAATGCAAGGGCGAAAAAACAACTGGGCCTCCACAGGATGACCTCTAAGTTCATGAAATCCGTTCTATATTCCAATCCATTCGTAGCCAAAAGAATCATCAACCCCTATGGCGAAACCTTTGAAAAGCCAGCCATGCTGATTGCCAACCATACCTCTTTTTTGGATATTTTGGCCATGGGCATGTTACACCCAAAATGCATCTATTTGGTCAAGGACCATGTATACAACTCGACGATCATTGGCCATGCGGCCAGGCTGCACGGGGCCTATCCCGTATCGGGCGGTATCGAAAACGGGGAGGCCTACCTCAAGGAAAAACTGGAACAGGGCTTTTCGATCATTGCATTTCCCGAGGGTGCCCGATCCGCTGGCAACAAGATCGGCCGTTTTCATAAAGGGGCCTTTTATCTTGCGGAACAACACGGTTTGGATATTCTGCCCGTATTGATCCACGGCTGTTCGGAGGTCGCGCCCAAGGGCAGTTTTATCATCCGTGATGGTAGCATAACCCTTGAAATCTTGCCCAGGATCACCCCTGAAGACCCCCGTTTCACTAAAACCTACTCCAAACGCCCCAAGGAAATCGGCCGGTACTTCAGGTTGGAATTCAGGAGGTTGCGTGACCAGATCGAGGGGCCATCCTACTGGCACGGACTCATCCTTGAAAATTACCGGCATAAAGGGAATGTCGTGTACAAAAGGGTCAAAAAGGATTTGAAGGATAACGCAGCATCCTACAAATCAATTTTAGAAATCATCGGCGATTCCGATAGTGTTATCCATCTTTCCCAAGACGACGGGCCATTGGACCTGCTTTTGGCCCTAGACTCGCCTGACCGGAAAATCTACACCTACATCGAGGATGATACGGCTCGGGCCATTGTAAAAAACAATTATTTGACGCACCGATACAGCAAAATACATGTAGTCGATTCCGTTGACAAGGCCCTTGGGAAGTCCGCCAAGGTATTACTTCTTGGCTTGAAAAATTTTGATTCCAGATCATTAACAAAGGAAAACTGGGATGAATTAAATAGGATTGTATTGCTTGAAGAAAATAAAGCCCTATCCGAGGAGGCTAAAGGGAATGGATTTGAAATCAGGGATTCAACCCGTCGATATGTGGTTTTGGCCAAGGCCAAGGCGCGAAAATAGGATTGGTTCAGTTTGCTTTGACCGAGATAACGCTCCCCGGCGTATGTCTTTCGTTCCTTCAGCCCAAAAGCATACCTTTATAACAAATTAGGAGGAAATGCCATTAAATTAACAGCCGGCGGATCGAAATGAAAGCGCATTACGACATCGTAATCATAGGCAGCGGAATGGGCGGTCTGGTCGCGGCCAATATTCTGGCGCGGGAAGGGAAATCCGTTTGTGTGCTGGAAAAGAACAACCAGTTCGGTGGCAACCTGCAAACCTTTGTACGCGAAAGAACTATTTTTGATACCGGGGTGCACTATCTGGGGGGACTTTCAGAGGGACAGAATCTATACCGCTATTTCGAGTATCTGGATATTCTTGACGGCCTCCACCTTAAAAAACTCGACGAGGACGGCTTCGATCGCATCACTTTTGACGACGACGATACTGAATATCCGCATGCCCAGGGCTACGACAATTTTGCGGTCCGATTGACCCGGAAATTTCCCGACGAGGAAAAAGCCATTCGCAAATACTGTGATAAATTAAGGGAAGTCTGCCAAAAGTTCCCGCTCTACAACCTCGAAGCGGGCAAACCTTACCACGACGATTCCGACCTGTTCCGTTTACCGGCCAAGGGCTATATCGATGCCTTGACACAAAACAGACGCTTACGGGCGGTGCTGGCCGGCTCCAATCTTTTATATGCTGGCCAACCCGAAAAAACACCCTTTTACGTGCATGCCCTTTCGGTCAACTCCTTTATCGAAAGCGCCTACCGCTGTGCGGATGGGGGCAGTCAGATTACCAAATTGCTAATCCGCCGATTGAAAGAAAACGGCGGCGATGCCTTTAAGCACCGTGAAGTGGTACACATCGATGTCGAGGACAAAAATGCCGTTTCCGTAACGGTCCAAACGGGCCAAAAAGTACGGGGAGCTTTTTTTATATCGAATATCGATCCAAAGAGCACCTTACAATTGACCGGGGGCGATTCCTTCAGAAAATCCTTTACCCGTCGCATCGAAGGGATGGAAAGTACCGTCTCGGCCTTTAGCCTCCATATTGTGCTGAAACCTAAGACTTTTCCCTACCTCAACCACAA
>DASSWC010000310.1:0-6889 GCA_035705395.1 Pricia sp.
ATTCTTTTTTGGTTCCCACGCTATCCCTAAGGTAATGGGAAATCAAGGGGTCGATGCTGCCATTGCCATCCAGATCCTTGGCGTACACACGCACCGGCTCATCCTTCGTTGCCTTGAAGTTAATATTCTGGCCTACATTACCGGCCACATAGTCCATGTCCCCGTCATTGTCGAGATCTGCGGCCGCTAGGCTGTTCCACCATCCCAAATGATTGTTAAGTCCCGTCATTTCGGTAACCTCTACTAGTTTTCCCGAATCGTTTTTAAAGAAACGCAAGGGCATCCACTCCCCGGCCAGGATAAGATCGGGCCAAAAATCTCCGTTGAAGTCCGTCCACAGGGCATCGCTGATCAATCCGGGATAGGCAAGTCCTTCGGAAGTACCTTTCTGGCCTTCTTCCTTCCCATGCCCTGAGGACGGGGAACGAAGGACATCTTTCGTAGCGTCCACAAATTTAGGATTTCCCACACTGCCCTCGTTTCTGAGGATGTACGAACGGTCGGGCATCGGGTAGGCGAACGGAAGCACCCGGCTCCCTACAAAGAGGTCGAGGTCCCCATCCCGGTCAAAATCCGCCGCCTTTACTGCGGAAGAATTGCTTCGTATATCGGGGAGGCCACCGTCAGAACGTGTAAAATTTCCATTTCCGTCGTTGATCATAAGAACATCCCTGTAATATTCATGTCCGGGGGGATATTGGGCGCACCCCCTGGCAATGTAAAGGTCGAGATCCCCATCGCTGTCCGCATCGAAGAGCAGGGTGCCCGCATCCTCTTCATGCAATTCGGGGGATGCTTTGTAGTTTACCTCTACCTGTTTAAAGGTCAGGTCTTTTTGTTGGATAAACCATGTCTCGGTAAAACCGCGGCTGCCACCGACGAACATATCTTCAAGTCCATCGTTGTTGATATCACCGACGGCGAGGGATGGGCCGTACTGTGAGAATTTATGCGGTAGGGTACGTTGAAAATTAAAATCGATAAAGTCGTGGTCGCGAGCCATATAATCCAGATTGTACTTTTTGGCGGTATCGCGAAAAAGGGGGGTAGTGGCGGAATCCTTTACCCTGGTTCGGATTTGTGAATTTGGATCGTAGGCAAGATTGAGGACAGTGTCCACCCCAACTTCCCGAACTTTTTGGGCCTTGCCATCCGGCCATAAAATTTGGAGGCTATCGATTGAAGTCCGCTTACCTAGACCAAAATGTAGGATGCTTTCGGGCTGGGAAAGGTATCCCCGGCCGGTAAGGAGGGATTTTTTCTGACGGAGGCTGTCCGCAAATATTTCCACCGTGGCCCCAATGGCCGCCGGATTTTTTTCGGTTCCCTTTAAGTGTATCCTTAGATAATGGGTGTCGTTTGAAAGTTCGCTGGTGGTATTTTCAAGCAGAAGTGCCTGGTCGTTAATATTGTTTACTACCAAATCCAGGTCGCCGTCCCGGTCGAGGTCCCCGTAGGCCGCACCGTTGGAGTAGGTGGGGAAGTTGAGGCCCCAATCTTCGGTGACGTCCTCAAACTGGTAGTTGCCCTTATTTTGGAACATAAAATTGGGAATCTTGATCTCGGGGATGGCGGCGATCAATTCTTCCTTGCTGACCAGTTGATGGGCAGTGGCGCGGAAACTGCCAAAATCGCGGTCTGTTACGTCTTTTGGAAACCCGTTGGTGATAAAAAGGTCCTGTAATCCGTCGTTGTCATAGTCCGCGAAGAGTGGGGCCCAGCTCCAATCGGTTTCCTTGACCTCTGCCAGCATGGCGATTTCACCGTAAACCGGCAGTTGCGTATCCGGATGGGTGCCCTGGCTTATTTGAAGCGTATTTCGGGCATACTGTTTTTCGTAATCGTATTTTTCGGTAAAAATTTCCTTTTGGTAGCTGCTGGGTCCCTGAAACAGTTTTTTACGCTTGTTGTAATAGGGCTGCATTTCGGTGGTATACAGTTCCATTTGCCCGTTATTGTCGATATCGGCGATATCACTGCCCATTGAAGAGAGGCTAAAATGCTTGAACATATCGCCGGCGCGGTTGGTAAAGGTGCCGTCATGGTTGTTGATGTAGAGCAGATCGTTACTAAAAAAGTCGTTAGCCACGTAAATATCCGGCCATCCGTCTTGGTTGAAATCGTTGATCAAGGTGCTATGGCTATAGCCGTGATAGCGAATGCCCGCTTTCTCGGTGACATTCGCAAAACGGGGATGGCCCAGGCTATCGTTCCCCCGGTTTTCATAAAGCCGGTCCTTACTCAAGGAAGTGCCATCATCCTCAAGGGGACGGAACAGGGTAGGGTCGATGCCTTCGATACGATTGACGCCGATGAACAGGTCCAGGTCACCGTCGCGATCATAGTCAAAGAACTGCGCGTGGGAGGAGTAGGAAGTATCGGCCACCCCATAGGGGTCCGCCATTTCCTGGAAAAGCGGAACACCTTCAGCATTGTTTCCTTGATTGATGTACAAGAGGTTTTTTCGTCTGAGGGAATCCCTATAGAACGTATTGCAGACGTAAATATCTTTCTTTCCATCGGTATTGATGTCCACGATAGAAACTCCCGACGACCAGAATAGGGAATCCGGCTTACCGATGCGGGCCATCTTAGAAACATCATCGAATTGTAGGGCCCCCCGATTTAGAAAAAGACGGTTGTCGACCTGATTGCCGGCGAAGAAAATATCGTTGCGGCCATCATTGTTCAGATCCCCGATGGCTACTCCTGCGCCGTTATAGACAAACTCGTTGTCGATAATGTTGATGGAGTCGTTTTCGGAGAGCCGGTTGTTAAAGTCGAGTCCCGATTCCGATGATTCAATTTTTACGAAACGGGTAGGACTGGCAGAGTCGGTACAGCCATAACTAAAAATTAAAAAAAGCACCACTACAGTATATAGAAAATGGCTAGAAATCTGACGTATAACTTTCATTCAAACTTTTTTATAATTCAGGGAATTATCGAACCAGGATGCGGTAATGTCTAAAAAAAGCAAAAAAGCTGCCCAAAGAGGCAGCTTATTAATAATTTTGTGAATTTTGATTACCATCCAGGGTTTTGGGTCAATACACCAGGTTGTAAATCAAGTTGAGTCTGGGGTATCGGTAAATATTCGTTCTTTCCTGCGGTAAAACTGCCGCCTCCATAAGCAGATGGTAAATATTGAACCTCATAATCGATGTAAGCATTGATTACTTCGGCAGCTACTCCCCAACGGACCAAATCAAAAAATCGATGTCCTTCTCCGGAAAGTTCCAGTTTTCGTTCGAAACGTAAAGCCCGGGTAGCGGATTCTTTCGAGGCAAACTGTGACGGAGGGTATTCAGCGATTACGTAGTTAGCAGCATCGGAACCGTCGTCGTCCTTGACCCAGAATTCAGACTGGGCTGCCCTGGCCCGTACCTGATTGACATATCCTCGGGCCTTCTCCAAAGAACCGGCTTCGATTTCGGCTTCGGCGGCCATTAGAAGAACGTCCGCAAACCGGATAATGGTGTAGTTCATCGTAGCGTAACCACGGGTCCATGAACTGGCATCGGTATACACCCCGTCTTGGTTGACATAATACACATATTTTTTTGGTGCATAAGGCCCTCCATAGCTCTGTACCCGTATCCAGGAAGCGCCTGGGAAGGGTTGCCATCCCAAATAGGGGATGCTTCTTCTTCCAATAGAAAAATCGATACGCGGATCTAGAGGCCCTGCATCGGGGGTAAAGGGTTCATCCGAAGCAATTCCCATATCGGTTATCAGCTCGTTCGCCGGATCTCTGTACGATCTATCCAACAAGGGGAGACCAGCAGGGGTTGTCCTAAAAGAATTGGCCAGTTCAAAACTGGGTTGAAAGAAGCCACAGCAATCGCCAGGACCAGCACTACCCGTTTGATAAGGGTAGTTCAGGTCGTCCCACCAATTGGAATTGTATACACTTCCCGTTTCGTTGGAAGACTCCACATCCATAACAACTTCGGCATGGTTATCGTTATCGGCATTGAAAATTTGTTGATAATCATCTAACAGTTGATATTTTAGACCATTGGAAGTCACTCCATTTGCGATAACATCATTGAACCAAGGTATGGCCTCCGCAAATTTTCCTTGAAACAGTTTTGCCTTTCCCATATAGGCGGCAGCGGCCCATTTGTTGACTCTACCTGCATCCGTTACTTCGGCAAGATTGTCGTATGCAAACTGAAAATCAGCCTCTATCATGGCCCAAGCATCCCCATTATTCGGAATAGCGGGAATTTCAGCAGCTGGCACGGTTTCGTCGAATACCACGATATTATTGAAATGTTTTTTGAGGTCAAAGTAAAAATGACCCCGCAGCATTCTGGCTTGCGCCTGCATACTGGCGGCCTTTTCGGCAGGTATCAGGTCGATAGATTTCGTAATGGTGGCCAATACGGCATTACATCTGCTTATGCCTTCGTAACGAGCTCTCCACAGATTGTTAAACCTTGCATAGGTGGGGTCGTTCTGGAATCGCTGTATGGTGGCCATTTCAGCATCGTCTCCGGGATCCGTGCCTTTATTGGCGTCCCCGCCGAGGATGGATCCGGTGATCCAATGGCTCGGCGCTGCTGCACGGTCACCGTTCAAGTTTCCGTTAATCATGGAGTAGGCCCCGATTAAAAGACCTTCGATGCCATCAAGGGTACTGACCTGTGCATCTGCCAAGGTGCCGGTCGGCGGCACCTCCAAAAATTCATCGCTACAGGATGCACCTACAAAAAGTAGCACCACCGTATAGGCAACCAATTGTTTTATTTTACGTTTTGTTTTCATAATTTTCTTTTAAATATAAGTATATTTTTTGAATTAAATATCACGAAATCTTAGATACCGATTTCAAAACTGATAAGGTATTGTGGTGCTACCGGATAGTTTCCGACATCGATACCAAAATTGGTATCTGCCGCGCCACCAATTCCCGGATCTTGGCCACTATAATCGGTGATAGTCCAAATATTGTTGGCGGCCAGACCGATCTTTAATCGTGTCAGACCCAGTTTTTCGGTGAGTATGCCGCGAAAATCATAGGAGAGCGACAAACGTTGCAAACGTACATAACTGCCATCCTCTATGTACCAGGAGTTGCCTACGGCATTAGTACTAAAGTTGGAGGCACTTTCCCAAATCGGGGCTACGGCGTCGTTGCCCAGCTCCGGGGTCCACGATCCAAACGCAGCTACTCCCTTGGCGGAACCTTCAAACACCCCGTAGAAATCAGTGTACCATTTGGACTGGTTCCAGATATCGTTACCGAAAGACCCGTACCAGTAGGTTTCGAACTCAAGTGCCTTATACCTTAAATTTAAGGTGAGGCCGCCGGTATAATCCGGTACCGGACTTCCCAAAAATTTACGGTCTTCAGGGGTAATTACTCCGTTGCCATCGACATCCTCATATCTAAAACGCCCCAAACCTTTACCATCCTGTTCGGGTGAATTCTCTACTTCGGCTTGCGTGTTATAATATCCTACTACGTTGTAGCCGAAGAAAGATGAAAGGGAATGCCCTACAGCATTTCGTGTCGCTACTATATTTCGAAGCGCTGGCCCATCGAAAAACTCAAGACCAGGAGCCAAAGAGACAATTTCGTTTTTTAGGAACGAATTGGTCATGCTTACTTCAAATCTAAAATCTTCGGTAAAGTTGCCCCTTCCTATGATTTCAAAATCCAATCCCTTGTTCGACATTTCGGCAATGTTGACCGAGGGTGCGGCGGCATAATTACCAGTAACGCCCGGTAAAGGTAATTGATACAAAAGATCTTCCGTATCCTTAGTCCACCAGTCTAAAATGAATTCCAGCCTATCGTTAAAGAAACTGGCATCAAAACCAATGTTTAATGTGGTGCTGGTTTCCCATCGCGCATCAGGGTTTCCGATACGGCTTTGCGCAAAGCCTTCATCGGCACCCGAGGCCTGCCCCGTTGTCTGATAAAAGGTCCCGGCCCTATCCGAGGCATATAGTGAATATTGGTTGTTGGGATCTACGTTGTTGGAGTTTCCCATTTGGCCCCAGCCTCCACGGAATTTAAGGTCACTAATAACATCCTGATTTTGCATAAAAGGTTCGGCAATGACTCGCCAAGCGGCGGATACCGCAGGAAAGGTACCGTATCTATTATTTCCACCGAAACGGGAAGACCCGTCCCGACGTAATACCCCGGTCAAATAGTATTTTTCGTCAAAATTATAATCCAATTTGCCGAATAGGGAATAGAAATTTACGCCCTTAAATTGATTACTGTTAACTACGGGACTTTGAACTACGCTCAAGCTTTGAAAGTCAGGATCGGTAGAAAACGGGTTCAAACCAGACCCACTTATGTTTCGCCCACTACCTGTATTAAGTGCCTCTATACCGGCCAAAGCCTTTATGCGATGTACGCCAAATAGTTTGTCATAACTGGCCGTGTTCGTAAAGGTCCAGTTGAAATTGTAACCACTACCCTCATTGTAACTGTTGTTCGCCTCGGGCTCGGCATCCCCTAAATATTTATAATTATAATTCGTATAATAATAATTGCCGTATCCCCCACCTAGGCTTGACCTTAGAATAAGGCCGTCCACAGGTCTTAAAAGTACGTATACATTGCCGGTTCCCCCGATGGAATAGCTCGTATCATCACCGTCATTGTTCTTTAATTGTCGTACGGGGTTTCTTGCGTTGCCAAAACCGGCAGCTTTCGTACTGGCAAAACTACCGAATTCGTCGTAAACAGGTATGATGGTAGACATCCGGAACGACGAAAGAATAAATGATTCGTCGTTTGCACCACCGATACCCCCACCATCACCAAAACCACCTGTTAACGAACGGTAGGTCACCTGAAAATTTTCACCGATGCTTAACCAAGGGGCAAGGTCCCATTCGGAATTGAATCTTGCGGTAT
>DASSWC010000311.1:0-8861 GCA_035705395.1 Pricia sp.
TCGTCGTCCCAAATGCTGATTACCATGGGAACTTGCAGTACCCCGCCGGCATTGACGGTTTCCAGGAACATACCCTCGCTGGTACTGGCGTTGCCGATAGTGCCCCAAGCCACTTCATTTCCATTATCCGAAAAATTCGAGGCATCGCCATTCTTGAATTGCCGATATACTTTCGAAGCCTGTGCCAGACCCAATAATCGCGGCATTTGCCCGGCGGTACACGAAATATCGGCACTGCTGTTTTTTTGTTTGGTAAGATCGCGCCAACTGCCATCCTCGTTCAAGCTATAGGTCACATAATGGCCGACCATTTGCCGACCTGCACTCATGGGCTCCAGTTCCCTTTCGGTGGTGGCATAAAGGGCGTGGAACAGATTCTTGGGGGTCAATAGGCCCAAGGCCATCATAAAGGTTTGGTCCCGGTAATAGCCACTTCTGAAATCCCCGTTCCGGAAGGCACGTGCCATCGCCAACTGCGGAAGTTCTTTGCCATCCCCGAAAATACCGAACTTGGCTTTCCCGGTCAATACTTCCTTTCTTCCCATCAGACTACAGGTCCTGCTGAGCACCGCCAGCTTGTAATCTTCCAAGATCTGTGTCTTGAAATCTTCAAAGGAGATGTCGTTGCTTGTTTGGGGCGATAGATCCATGAAAAAGGTTTGAGTTGCTACAAAAATATCGAAACGGGAAAGCAAATACAATCCGAAAAACGATGTAATGCGTTATAAAGATACGAAAACCTCCCCTAAAACCATTTCCGGGTAAACAGCCCCGTCAGGGTCTTTGGACTTACCGTAATGATAAAACGGATTTTCTCCCCGTAATTTGGTTGGGAAACTTCCCATCCGTTGTTGGAGTATAGCGGAAGATACAGTTCGAAATAATCAGTCAGCAGATTTAACCGTATCCCTGAATCATATACGAATTTTGCGTTTATGCCCTTATTTTTAACCAATCCGACATCGCCATAAACCTCGATCCAGCGCCAAATGTTGACACTGGTGTTCACCGTGGCCAACCAATCGTTGGCGAAGCGGTATTGCTCCGGTAAAAAAGATTTGAAGCCTCCTTCGGCGATGATGATCTGTTGGCTGTAGATACCGGAGTCTTCCGATCGGCCCAGATAGCCGTAATCGAAGAGATAATCCGTGGGCCGGTCGAGGGCAAAACTAAAATAATTCGGATCGGTATATTCGGTGGTCTTGTTACGTAAAAACTTACCGGCAAAAAAACGGAAATTAAACTGTCGGTTGCTCTCGAACAATTTTCGGTATTCAAGTTCCACGGCCAACTTGGTAAAATCGCTGGCATGCTGCATATCGGCGAACCAAGAAAAGTAATTGATGATACCGGGATTTCTGCTGGTATACCTTGCGTTGAAGACGCTGTAATCGGGCGGTGTCTCAAAATCGCCCAAATTTTCGTCCTTGTCCCTCAGTACGTTGACGTAACGGAAAGACAGAAAATCACGCTTATTCGATATCAAATTCGGCGGTCTCCAGCCGAAACTGAGCGAAGGGGTGATCGTGGAGTAGCGGGAGTTTTTTTGAAAATGATAGCTAGACCCCCCTATGGAGTAGTTGGCCACATAAAGTCCACTTTTGCTCAAGTACTTCCTATAAGTAAATCCACCCGATCCCACGAAAGCTTTCTCCCTAAAGGAATACGATGGCTCAACATCGTAGATAAATGGCTTTTCCAGAAATGTCTTATTATAGAGTCGCAAGCCGGGCGCCCATCCATCATAAAGATTGAAGGTGATAACCGGAACATAAAACACTTGGTTGTAGTAGGGATTTTCGGAATCCTTAAAAAAGGTAAATTTTAGTTTCTTGTTACTGGACAAAAACCCGCCCAGCGATTTCCAATTGTCCCTTTGATTAAATTCTGGAATTTTTTGGTCGTAGTTCAAAACCAATCTTTCTTCATTGTTTTTGGGGATCGTCACCGTTTCCACGGTCTCTATGTCGGAAAACCAGTATTTGGAAACGACGGAATCGTTGCGCAATCCGAATAACGAAATGGGTACATTGGTTCCTGCCTTGTTTTTTAGGGTAACCCTAAGGGAATCTTGTGTCTTTTCAACTTTTTTGATCTTAAAGTCGATTTTCCAGTCCGTAGTGACATACTCCCTAAAAAACCAATTGATATCGATGTCGGTCGATCGTTTTAGAATGGACTCGAAATCCACTATTTTGGCACGGCTGAGCTTATAATATTCATAAAAGCGTTTTATACTATTATCTACTTTTTCCTTACCGATATAGCTGGCAACGTACGATAGGCCGAGGCCCGCTTTGTATTTGTTCGCGATTTTTTGGTTGAACTTAGTCAGGGAATCCTTCGAGGTTGTAAGCGGTTGGTCGATGTTTTTGCGGGCCATCAACATATACAAAAATGGATATTGCTCGTTAAAATCCATTTTGGCCAAATTAAAACTTCGAATGCCCCAAATTTTCGAAAGTTTTCCAAGTAATTTTTGGTCGGGATAGTACGCTTCGACATAGGCGATCATTAAATAGTTCGCTATCGCATCACTAAGCCAGTGGTCCTTTCTGGGATCTAGAAAAAGCGTTTCTTGCAGGATATTGATCAAGGCCGTTTTCAGAAACTTCATCTCGAACTGGAACTGTTCCTCATAAGGCCGGATAAACGACGGTAATTGATTGATCCCATACAAGGGATTCTTGTCATAATCGATTTCGGACACCAGCAATTGCTCATGCGGGTATTTACCCAAATGATTCTCAATAAATTCCGTTACCCGGTTAATGGACAGGCCTTGTGACAACTCACTGTATTTAGAGGTCTCGATATCTGTAATTACGGTCATCTCCGGTGTAACATGGGTAGTAAAACGATTCTCCGGAGTGAGGATAATTTCAGCGTTTTTTTGTCTAACACCTTGCAATTGGGCCATTTGACCGTTGGGAAATTCGCTATTGCCCAAGACCCTAAAGTTTGAAACCAGAAGGAGACTATCGGGATAGGTGAAGTTGACCGTTGTATTGGTGATCCCCGTGTAAAGGTCTTCCAGATTTTTGTTGGAATACAGGTGCCACGTGCCATCAAAAACTGCGGGGGACAGGTACCAATCCTTTAGGTAATACGTTTTGTTTTTACCGTATCCATAGGGGGTGAACTTATTTTCGGGGAGTTTCACGGTATAGGTCAAAAAGAGTTTGGTGGATGCCCCCGGGGGCAGGGGGCTGTTCAAGTCTATTTTTAGAATGTCCTCCTCCTCGGTCCTTTCCCAGTTGAGTCCCCGGTAGGCGTCATCTACGATACTGATGATGGTAGTGTAGCCCCTTTCATCTTTTTTGGCCAGGTGAAGGCTTTTTTTGAACTCCTCCGCAAAGCGTTTTGCGAGACCTGTATTCTTGTTGGCGTAGGCATTGGCCCAATCGTTAAAATAGAGGGTTTCCAAGGTGATATCCGACGAATTTTCATAGTGGAATTCCTGCTGAATGGATATTTCCTTGGAATTGCCATCGAGATCGGCTGTCAGGATGTTCTCGTGCTGGGCTGATAATCTTGCGAAGCCGGAAAAAAGGAAAAGCGCAATAAGAAATTTCGGTATGGGGGATTCTAAGTTCAAACAGTAGGAATTAAAAATTGGGACTCAGCGCGCGTCCTTTGTAGAACGAATCTATAATGTCAACGACCTCTTCTTCGGTATCTACGATATGGATGAGATCTAGGTCGTGTGGACTGATGTTTTTCACTTCCAGCATGGTAGTTTTAATCCACGCCAGAAGGCCGCTCCAAAAATCGGAAACGACCAGAATGATCGGGAATTTTTCGATTTTGTGGGTTTGGATCAAGGTTATCGCTTCAAAAAGCTCATCGAGGGTGCCGAAGCCCCCCGGCATAACCACGAAGCCTTGGGAATATTTGACGAACATCACCTTTCTCACAAAAAAATAATCGAAATCAAGACTTTTATCAACATCGATATACGGATTGTCATGTTGTTCAAAGGGAAGGTCGATGTTAAGGCCCACGGAGGTCCCCCCGGCGAGGTGGGCCCCTTTGTTACTCGCTTCCATAATGCCTGGGCCGCCGCCAGTGATGATGCCGTAACCGGCTTCGGAAATGCTTTTGGCGATACGGACAGCCAATTCGTAGAAGGGTTGGCCCTCCTTGGTGCGTGCCGATCCGAATATGGAGACGCATGGCCCGATGTTGCCGAGTTTCTCGTATCCCATTACGAATTCGCCCATAATCTTGAAAATGGCCCAGGAGTCGTTGGTCTTTACTTCGTTCCAGCCTTTGTGATGTTGTTCTTTTCGCATTAATACCGTTTTAAACCCCGACGTGCTGTTTTTCCTTCCTTGCCGACAGCTCCTTTCTCAAATATTCCGCCGTATAACTCTTTTCGTCAGCGGCCACTTCCTCGGGGGTTCCGGACGCAACTATCATGCCACCCCCGCGTCCGCCTTCGTAACCGATATCGATGAT
Organism: Pricia sp.; assembly: GCA_035705395.1. Taxonomy (GTDB): domain Bacteria; phylum Bacteroidota; class Bacteroidia; order Flavobacteriales; family Flavobacteriaceae; genus Pricia. The sequence continues at coordinate 4,462 of DASSWC010000311.1, forward strand.
ATAGTCCATCATTTTGATTACATCCATGTTGTGCTCGATGATCAAGACCGTATTGCCTTTGTCCACCAAACGGTTTAAAACTTCCATCAATACCCTGATATCCTCAAAATGGAGTCCTGTAGTGGGTTCGTCCAAAATATAAAAGGTATTACCGGTATTGCGTTTGGACAGTTCGGTCGCCAGTTTTACGCGCTGCGCCTCCCCACCGGATAGGGTAGTGGACTGCTGTCCCAACGAAATGTAACCCAGCCCGACATCCTGTATTGTCTTTACCTTACGGTATATTTTCGGGATAAGTTCAAAAAAATCGACAGCTTCATTGATGGTCATTTCCAGTACATCGGCGATGGATTTTCCTTTATACCTGATTTCCAGTGTCTCTCTGTTAAAACGCTTTCCGTTACAGGTCTCGCATTCAACGTAGACATCGGGTAGAAAGTTCATCTCGATGACCCGGACCCCACCGCCCCCACAGGTTTCGCAGCGGCCGCCTTTGACGTTGAAGCTAAAACGCCCCGGTTTATAGCCGCGGATGGCAGCTTCGGGGGTCTTTGCGAATAGCGAACGTATCTCGCCAAAAACCCCGGTATACGTCGCCGGATTGGAACGCGGGGTACGGCCGATGGGGGATTGGTTGATTTCGATGACCTTATCGGCATGTTCCAGTCCCTCTATTTTTTGATAGGGCATCGGCTTTTTGACACCGTTAAAATAGTGGGCATTCATTATGGGATAAAGGGTTTCGTTGATCAAAGTGGATTTCCCACTGCCCGAAACCCCGGTGACCCCGATCATCTGCCCCAACGGAAACGTGACCGTGATGTTTTTTAAGTTATTGCCGGTGCAACCCGTAAGGATAATTTTCTTTCCGTTGCCCTTTCTGCGATTTTCGGGGATGGGTATTTCCTTTTCCCCGGTGATATAATCCGCGGTTAGGGTGCGGTAGTTTTTTAAGGTCTCGGGAGGTCCTTCGGAAATGATCTCGCCTCCGTGCCTACCGGCTTTGGGACCGATATCGATGACATGGTCGGCACGTTCGATCATATCGCGGTCGTGCTCGACCACGATTACGGAGTTGCCAATATCCCTAAGGGCTTCCAAGGATTTTATCAACCGGATATTGTCCCTCTGGTGCAGACCGATACTCGGCTCGTCCAAAATATAGAGCACCCCGACCAGCTGCGAACCGATTTGGGTCGCCAGACGTATGCGTTGGGCTTCTCCGCCGGAGAGGGATTTCGAGCTGCGGTTTAGGGATAGGTAATCCAGGCCCACATCCAATAAAAACCGGATTCGGGTACGGATTTCCTTAATAATCTCTTCGGCTATCTTGAGCTGGTTCCCCTGCAATTTTTTTTCAAGTCCCGCAAAAAATTCCGCCAGTTCTGCGATATCCAGATGGGCCAGTTCGGCGATGTTCCTTTCATCGATTTTAAAGTTCAGGGATTCCTTGCACAACCGTGATCCTTCGCAGGTGGGGCAGACCACTTTGTCCATATACTCCTTGGCCCATCTTTTGATAGCGGTCGAACCGGCTTCCTCGAACTGGTTTTTAATAAAATGGGAAATTCCCTCGTAATCGATTTTATACTTCCGTTTTACGCCCAGGGACTTTGAATCGACCTCGAAACTTTCGTGTCCGCCATGAAGGAGCACGTTCATGGCCGTTTCCGGAATCTTTTCGATAGGATCGGTCAGATCGAACCCATAGCGTTGGGCGATGGTCTCGATCTGCTTGAAGGCCCATGATTTTTTGTAGTCGCCCAAAGGGGCAATTCCCCCTGATTTGATGGAGAGCTTTCTATCGGGAAAAATCTTGTTGTCGTTTACTTCGTAAACATGGCCGAGTCCATTGCAATCGGGGCACATACCCTTGGGGGAGTTGAAGGAAAACGTGTTCGGCTCCGGGACGGGATAGGAAATGCCTGTGGTGGGGCACATCAAATTGCGGCTGAAATAGCGGGCTATGCTAGTACCTTCCTCCAATACCATCAAGACGTCGTCGCCATTGTACATCGCCGTGTTAATGGATTCCGCCAGCCGTTTATCGAGGTCGTGGGAGTCGGTGATCTTCAATCTATCGATAACAATTTCGATATCATGGGTTTTGTACCGATCGATTTTCATGCCCTTGGTAATATCGACGACCGCGCCATCGACCCTGACCTTGACGAAGCCTTGTTTGCCGATCTGCTGAAAAAGTTCACGGTAATGTCCCTTTCGCGATTTGATGACGGGAGCCAGAATATTGATCTTCTTGCCGTTGTATTCGGATTGAATAAGTTCTTTGATCTGTTCGTCGCTATAGCTCACCATTTTTTCGCCGGTATTATAGCTATAGGCTTCGCCCGCCCTGGCGAACAGCAAGCGCAAAAAATCGTAGATTTCCGTAATCGTGCCTACCGTTGATCTGGGGGATTTCGAGGTCGTTTTCTGCTCAATGGCGATGACAGGGGAAAGTCCGTCGATCTTATCCACATCGGGCCGTTCCAATCCTCCTAAAAACTGACGGGCATAGGCCGAAAAGGTTTCGATGTACCGGCGTTGCCCTTCGGCGTAGATGGTATCGAAGGCCAATGAGGATTTCCCGCTACCGGATAGTCCGGTTATGACTACCAGTTTTTCACGGGGTATGGAAACGTCGATATTTTTGAGGTTATGGACACGGGCACCTTGGACCTCTATATTTTCTTCGTAGTCTGACATATTTTTCTACAAGGCTGCAAAGGTAGGGTATTGGCCGCTAATCTAGAAGGGGGTTCCATTTAATTGTTGGAACCCCGGGGTGTACTTTCCTTTTAAACCGCTTCTTTCTTTTCGCCCAGATATTTCCAATTGCGTTTCGGTACATGTTGCGTGTGTAGCTTACTATTGATACGGGATTTAATACGGGTACTTTTAAAATAATGGTTCCATACATCTTGACTTTCGTATTCCTCTGCTGAAAAGCGATGGTTTTTATTGATGCTGTAGGTGTACATTTCGGTCAGGTCCAAAGAAACGATTTCCATGCATTCCAAATCATAATAAATACCATATTTGCGTTTAATGTCGTAAATCAGCCACTGCTGGTCCGCATATCTGGACCGGAAATGTTTTGAAATTAGGGGAAGCACGTCAAAATCGGGTTCGATATTAGCGAAATAGATGTCGTCCCTGGACAATTGAAATTGTACAAAAGCTTCCATACGATGTTTTTCCCCTCCTACGGATTTTGCCAATTGGCTTATTTTAGGGACAATATCATCGGAGTAGTCGGAATAAACCGATATTTTGTCCACAAAAAGTTTTCGAACGTACCGGTACAACAATAGCTCCACCCCCTCGGTCTCGCTCAAATAGGCAAAGTAAACATTCTTGATGGCCGTATGGCTTTTCTTTTGGATTCCGTTCCAAACGCGTTTGGCCCTTTCCGTATGGGTAAAAATGGTTTCGGTTTCGGAAAAGAGTGCGTTTTGGCTGATCGAGTTTTTTTGGATGTCCGCCACTTGCATCTTTTCCTCAAAGGCGACAAATATTGCGGTCAAGAATCCGTTAAAACTTCCGTCGTAGATTAGGGTTTTTGCATTTTCCATAAGGTTCCGTTTTAATTGAAAGTGGTCTTATTTCTTGGGCTTTGACCCGAAGGTATCCCAGGTTTCTAACCGGGGGCGTAATTCTTTTTATTTGAACCGACTAAATCGGGTATTTTTTAAGGGACGTATTTAGGGATGCCCTGGTTGTTTACTTTTCTTCCATTTTTCGTAATATCTCCAAAATTATGGATAATTTCCTTATAATGGAAATAATCCAAATAAAATTTTGGATATATTCCAAAATTTGTATATTTGAACGCGTTAAAGTAATGTGTTATGGAAAACGAGATTACATTAAAGCGCTTTGCGGAAGTCCGGAGGGACTTAGGTTTTACGCAAGCGGAATTTGCGGAGCTGTTGGGCGTTTCAAGTACTACGGCTGATATCGAGAGGGGCCGTACCAAAGTATCGGGCAAGGTGGTATCGGAACTGCTGAAGCAGTTTAAGATAAATCCGCTTTGGCTGTTCGGGGAAAGCGACAATAAGCATTTGGAGACCTCCCATACCAGTGTAATCCCGAAAGTGGTAACCGTCGATTCGTCGGATAGGGAAAACATGGTGTTGGTCAATGCCAAAGCAGCGGCCGGGTATCCACAGAATATTCAAGATACCAGTTGGTACGAACAGCTACCGGCCTTTGATCTACCGATTCCCGAGTTCCGAAACGCCACCTATCGGGGTTTCCAGGTGGAGGGAGACAGTATGCTGCCCAATCTAAAGCCCGGGGAATGGGTCTTGGCCAAGGCCGTGGAGCATATCGACGATGTAAATCAGAATAAGATGTATGTCGTTGTTCTCCAGGATGCCGTTTTGGTCAAGAAGATT
>DASSWC010000312.1:0-5207 GCA_035705395.1 Pricia sp.
AAAACCGGTCGCGACCAACAATACCTATTACTGCGCCAAGGAAGATGCCGAGGCACACGACATTTTGCTCTGCGTCAAGGATGGGGAAAAACAGGCCACTCCCATCGGCCGCGGCCGGGGCTACCGTTACGGATTACCGAACCAGGAGTACTACTTTAAGTCCACCGACGCGATGAAGGCCCTCTTCAAAGACGTGCCCCAGGCCATATTGAACGTGCAGGAAGTGGTCGACAAAATCGAATCTTTCGAGCTGGCGCGCGACGTGCTATTGCCCAAATTTAGTATTCCGGGAGAATTCAAGGTACCCGAGGATGAGGCCGATGGCGGAAACCGGGGCGAAAATGCCTATTTGCGGCATATCACCTACGAAGGGGCCAAAAAACGCTACGCAGAAATCACCCCCGAAATCGCGGAACGCATCGATTTCGAATTGCAGACCATTGAAAATTCCGGCTATCCCGGCTATTTTTTGATAACGGAGGATTTTATCCGGGAGGCCCGCAATATGGATGTCTCCGTGGGGCCGGGCCGCGGATCGGCGGCGGGCTCCGTAGTGGCGTATTGCCTAAAGATTACCAATATCGACCCCCTGAAATACGACCTGCTTTTCGAGCGGTTCTTAAATCCCGATCGGGTATCGATGCCCGATATCGATATCGATTTCGATGATGAGGGCCGGGGTCGGGTGATGGACTATGTGATCAAGAAATACGGGGCGAACCAGGTGGCTCAAATAATTACCTACGGCACCATGGCGGCAAAATCATCGATACGTGATACGGCGCGGGTACTCGATCTACCTCTGGGCGATGCCGACCGGATAGCCAAGTTGATCCCGACCATGAGCAAACTCGGCAAGATCTTTGGGGTTCCCGAGGCCGATCTTCGCAAGAAATTCCGTTCCGATGACCTCGAAAAAGTGAACCAATTGTTGAATATTGCGGAAACCGACGATCTCGAGGGCCGGACCGTCAATATGGCCCGCGTGCTAGAGGGTTCTTTGCGCAACACCGGCATCCACGCCTGTGGGGTCATTATTACGCCCAGCGACATCACCGATTTCGTACCGGTGGCCACGGCCAAGGATTCCGACCTGTACGTGACCCAGTTCGACAACTCCGTCGTGGAGAGTGCAGGCTTGCTGAAAATGGATTTTTTGGGCTTGAAGACGCTGACCCTAATTAAGGATACGGTCAAGATTGTCAAGGCCAAACACGAGATCGAATTGGTGCCGGACGATTTTCCGCTGGACGACGGGAAGACGTATGAGCTGTTCCAACGGGGCGATACCGTGGGAATATTCCAATACGAATCCCCCGGCATGCAAAAGCACATGAAAGACCTGAAACCGACGGTCTTCGACGATCTGATTGCCATGAATGCGCTATACCGCCCCGGTCCGATGGAGTACATCCCCAGTTTTATCCGAAGAAAACATGGGAACGAAGAAATCGCCTATGACCTTCCGGATATGGAGGAATACCTGCAGGAAACCTACGGCATTACCGTATATCAGGAGCAGGTGATGCTGTTGTCCCAAAAACTGGCGGGATTTTCAAAGGGCGAGGCCGACATCCTACGAAAGGCCATGGGAAAAAAGATTTTCGCGCTGCTGGCAAAGCTAAAACCCCAGTTCTTGGACGGGGGCGAGAAAAAGGGACATCCGAGGGACATCCTCGAAAAAATATGGAAAGACTGGGAAGCCTTCGCCGCCTATGCTTTCAACAAGAGCCATTCAACCTGTTACGCCTATATCGCCTACCAGACGGCCTATCTGAAGGCCCATTACCCCGCGGAATATATGGCCGCGGTGCTGTCGAACAACATGAACGACATCAAGCAGGTGACCTTTTTTATGGAGGAATGCAAACGCATGGGGCTAGAGGTGCTCGGACCCGATGTCAACGAATCGTACTACAAATTTGCCGTCAACAAAGACGGGGCCGTACGCTTCGGGATGGGTGCCATCAAAGGGGTCGGCCGTGCCGCCGTAGAGACCATAGTGGCGAATCGGAAGAAAGACGGCCCATTTAAGTCCGTTTTCGACATGGCCAAACGTATCGATCTCCGGGCCGCCAACAAAAAGGCCTTTGAGAGTCTTGCGGTAGCAGGCGGATTCGATTCCTTCGGGACCGCCCACCGTGCCCAATATTTTCAGGACGAGGGCGACGGTATCACCTTTTTGGAAAAGGTGGTCAAATACGGGGCTAAATTCCAGGAGAACGAGAACTCCGCACAGGTTAGCCTTTTCGGCGATGCCAGCGAAGTGCAGATTCCCGAGCCGATGGTGCCGCCCGCCGAGGAATGGGGCACCATGGAAAAGCTCCGGCGTGAAAAGGAAGTGGTCGGTATCTATATCTCCGGCCATCCGTTGGATGATTTTAAAACGGAGATCGATGCCTTTTGCAACGCCGAGGTTTCCTGTGCCAACGAACTGGAAACCTTTGTCAATCGCGAGTTGTGTTTTGCCGGCGTAATCACCGACGTACAGCACCGCGTCTCCAGAAATGGAAAAGGATGGGCGCTGTTCACCATGGAGGATTATTCCGATTCCCATGAATTCCGGATTTTCGGGGAGGAATACCTCAAGTTCCGCCATTTCTTGATGATCAATTCGTTTGCTTATGTAAAGGTATTTATAAGGGAGGGGTGGATTAACCGCGAGTCCGGTAAAAAAAGCGAACCAAGGATGCAGTACAACAGTTTTATGCTGTTACAGGAAGTCATGGAGACCTATGCCAAAAAGCTGACCATTAAACTGGACATCGACGCACTGAAGGAGGATAGCATACATCGGTTACGGGATACCCTGGTACTTCATAAGGGAAGCCATCCCGTAAATTTTGTGGTGTACGAAATGGACCGGCAGATCAAGGTCAAGCTTTCGAGCCGCAAACAGAAGGTCCGTATTTCGAGTGAGCTATTGCATCAGCTCGAAGAGAGCCAGGTGCACTACAAGTTGAATTAAAACATACATTAGACCCGTCGATATCGTTATAGTCAAAACGAATGTCTTTCGAGTAAGAAAAAGGCGGATAATTGACTAGATTTGCATAATAAATAAAAGTACAATTATGGCATTAGAAATAACGGACGCCACTTTTGACGAAGTCGTCCTTAAAAATGATAAACCGGTAGTAGTCGATTTTTGGGCCGCATGGTGCGGACCTTGTAGAATGGTAGGCCCCATCATCGATGAGGTCAGTACCGAATACGAGGGAAAAGCCGTTGTCGGAAAGCTCGACGTCGACGCCAACCAGGAATACGCCGCCAAATACGGCGTGCGGAACATTCCTACCGTATTGGTCTTTAAAGGAGGCGAAATCGTGAACAGGCAAGTAGGGGTGTCCCCCAAGAAAGCCTATACCGATGCGATTGACGCAGTATTGTAAGGAAAAATGCCCTTAATCCCTACGGGGAAAATTAAATTATAAAAATCCCGCTTCGGCGGGATTTTTTATCTTAGTACCATGAACTTGCAATCCGAATTAAATAAAGCCTTTCTCTTCCAAAATCTCGAGCTTTTGGCCGATCAGGTCGTGGAAGGCTTTATCAGCGGGATACACAAGAGTCCCTTTCACGGTTTTTCCGCCGAATTCGCCGAGCATAAGATCTACAACACCGGTGAGAGTACCAAGCACATCGACTGGAAGCTTTTTGCCCGAACCGATAAGCTGTATACGAAACGCTATGAAGAGGAGACGAATCTGCGCTGCCATATGATATTGGACAGTTCAGCGTCGATGTACTATCCCGAAGTAAAGGGTGTAAATATCGACAACCTCAACAAAATTGGATTTGGGGTTTTGGCAATCGCGGCGTTGATGAACGTACTGAAGCGGCAAAGGGATGCCGTAGGACTAAGTGTTTATTCCGATGCCTACGACTATTATGCCCCCGAAAAAGGAAGCGAACGCCATCATCAAATGCTATTGGCCAAGCTCAAGGACATAAGTTTGGAAACCCAACCGGCGCAACAGACCGAAACCTATACCTATCTTCATCTGATTGCGGAAAAAATAAAACGCCGCAGTTTGATTTTTTTGTTCACCGATATGTTCCAGACCCAAACGGACGAGGAAAAATTGTTCGAGGCCCTGCGGCATTTGAAATACAACAAGCACGAGGTGGTGCTGTTCCATTTATTGGACAAGGAAACGGAACTGCATTTTGATTTCGAAAACACCCCAAAACGTTTTCTGGATGTAGAAACCGGCGAGCATATCGACCTGTATTCCGATACGATTAAGAATGCGTACAAAAGCCGTGTTGGCGAATACTTCGATGCCTTGAAATTGAAATGCGCACAATACCGCATCAAATATGTCGGTGTGGATATTGGAGGTGATTTTTCGACGGTGCTCAATACCTTTATGACCGAGCGGCAGAAGTTTCTATAAATTTTTCGGAATCTTTTTTGAATTGTCAAGGTTATAATTTAGAAAAAATTGTTTGTGCAATTGAAATAGCAGCGTATATTTGCACCTGCTTACCGGGGAGCGGACTCGTTTTCCAAGAGCATTTGAACAAGGTTTGAATCCCGCTGTTTCGGGAGTCCTCTTAAGTTAGGGCAAAATCATTGGTCTGGTAGTTCAGTTGGTTAGAATACCTGCCTGTCACGCAGGGGGTCGCGGGTTCGAGTCCCGTCCAGACCGCTAGTAAAATAAGGGCCTCCGGGAAATCGGGGGCTTTTTTTACTCCAAATTTGCAAACTTTTTGCAAACTTTTTGTTTTTAACAACACTTTAATAATTTTTGGGGTTAACTGTACTTCTTTGAATACAAAATAGATAATCGCCTCTAACTTTAGATACGTTAGTATTGATTTTCAGTGCTTGTTGAGGAATTTGAAATGATTCTTTGCTATTCCTCTGTTTGAAATTATTTTTTTGGACAATTAGGTACAATTACAAATGCTGCGATAATATCATTTCTCTACCTTAATCCGTTCCCAGCCGTGTCGGGGCACGTTCTCGTATCTATCAACATCCATCAGCATTAGAACATACCTGCTTGGGTATCTATAGCAGAGTTTCAGGTAATATTGGTTGGCCTCCAAATACCATCCCTTCATCCCGAGAGGTTTCTGGGTCACTTTCATATTTTCAAGGGCCTGTTCGTAGCGGTGCCTGCCGATTTCCTTTAGGAGTTCGCGGATAATCTTGAGGTCATAGTTGCGGTAAACTATCATAGTAATAGGATATGTTC
>DASSWC010000313.1:0-10533 GCA_035705395.1 Pricia sp.
ATAGTCCTAATAATGTATTCAAAATTTTTGCCCACATAAGTCCTCTTATTTTACCTTTTCTATTTCGGAAGCTACGCCCCAAAACACCTTCCAAAGCGATACTTTTGCCCTTTTCGCGCGTTGTATGTACTGTAGACTGGCCAGCATTTCGTCCATTGCAGGCCCGATCATAGCCACGGATATTACCGCCGAGGCCAAACACAGGGTACACCAGGCCGAGAAAAGAACGGGCTGGAATACAACGAGCATCAAACTCACAAAGCCCAATGGGCCGACGGCCAATCCGAATACGATAACGATCCAGGGCATTTTACGCCAGCGGTACGTACCCCCTATAACCCCCGCTACCGCATCCACCAAATACCCGAAGGCTCCGAGGGCGGCATCGGGAATGGGCAGTATATGTGATATTTTGGAGTTAAGGATGGTAACGCTGCCGTCCCCAAAAAAGGGTTCCCAGACCGTATCTATATAATCGAGTTGGTATAGGGATAAGTAAGTCGCAATACCGAATCCCAGTAGGGCCAGGATCACGATTGGAATACGTTGCCGCCAGGTTGACGGATTATAGTCCCAACCCAGTGGTATTTCCGATAATTTTTCCATAGGTTTTTGGGCTTACTTCTCTAAGTTGTTTTTTTCATACCATGCATCCGGATCATCCTTTAGGTTTTCTATCATTTTGGGCAACGTATCCATAATACGATGGCGAGGTTCCCAGTTCAAGTATTCTTTGGCTCTTGAAATATCGAGTTCGTAATGGGCACCGGCCCGGTCGATCATCCAGGGTTTTATGAAGGGGTCGCCGAAAAGGTCGCGCGTCCATGCCCCTGCCTTTGCCAAAGGTTTAGGCATTTCATAGGTCTCCCAATCCTTGCCGTGCAGCAGATTGCCGATGGCATCCTGAAGATCCTGGTAGGTAGGGGTGGTAGGTTCCCCGATATTGATGGCCATTTCATTCGGGATGTCATGTCGTCTTTCCACGGTTTTTTCAATGGCATCGACAACATCATTTAAATGTACGAAAACGTCACCGTGATGGACATCGCCGGAGTAAAAATGGCTGAGAATCTGTTTTTCATAGATGCGCTTGATTTGTTAGGTTATGGGAATGGAGTGGCCGTAATCATTATATACGCCCGCGATGCGAAGAAACACGGCACGGATGTCATTGTTATTTCTTTTTATAAGATCTTCGGTTTTGATCTTTGATTCCGGATAGCCCCAATTTGCGGCTATGGGACAATCTTCATCGATTTTCGTACCCGGTTCGGAGGGTTTATAGATCAGGTTGGAACTGGAAAACAAAAATTGGTCCACTTCAAAATCCTGCAGTTGCCGCAGAAATTTTTCGGTGCCCTTAACGTTGATCTCCCCATATTTTGGACTATCCTTTTTACCAAAATCGTAAAAGGCCGCCATATGGATAACGGAGGCTATCTTGCTGCCATATCCATAGCGTATCCGCTCCATGGCCGAATCGATGGCCTTTTCATCGGTAATGTCGAAATTGACACATTCTGCCTGAATGGGCGGATATGGGGGGCCTACACGGTCTAAACCTACGACCCTATATTTATGGGCCAGGCGTTCAATCAGCGAAAACCCGATCAAGCCACTGCTTCCCGTAATTACAACCACTTCTTTGTCTAGAGAGCGATGTCCGCCCTGGGTATGTTGGATCATTTCATGTATGTTTAATTACTTTTAATTTTCAAAATGTAAGTTCCGAAGCTGGAAATAAACTATTCATGAGGTTAACGTCGAAGTTCTGAAAAAGTCAGGGGAACGGCTGCCGCAATAGTTTAAAAAGTTGACCCTATCGATAATAATTAGTGTAAAAAGATCCAATTTATTGCGTTAAAAAATCCATGTATGGAGCTAAGCGTAAGAAAAAAATATTAGTATCATACTAGTAGTGCATGAAGAAATTTATAGCGCTACCTATTTTATTAATCTTATAAAAACATATTTCATGAAAAATTTAAGTAAAATGAGTAAAATTCTAATAATGGCGGTGGGTGTCTTCTTCTTCTGCGCTACCGCTAACGCACAGATGAATACTGACGAAATATTCGATGGTGTCAAGAAGACACAAAAATTTACTACGTTAGATCTGTTGCATATGGATCGGAGCGTTTCGACATTTTCCGATATGGTCGCCCTGGCGAATTTAGAGGTTGCTTTGGCATTGGCCGATAGTCCACATACATTATTTGTCCCGACCAATGAAGCTTTCACCGAAATGAGCATAGAAGCGTTTGCAAAACTTACCGATCCTAAAAACCGGGTGAAACTGATCGACTTTGTAAAACGGCATTATTTGCCCAAAAAGGTACAAAAAGACGATTTTAAGGAATCGCAAATCGTTACTACCGATTCTGAGGAGGAGATTACCGTTTCCAAAAGCGGCAATACCGTTACCATCGGTGGTGCTGAAATTGTCAAAGGCGATATCGAGACATCCGATGGTGTTATTCATATCGTCGACCGGATTATTGAGCCGACGTCCGATGTTGTCGGAGGATAGTCCCGAATGAATAAAAAGAAAAAGCCGTTTCACAGTGAAGTGAAACGGCTTTTTTTGTGTCTGTCCCAAATCCCTTCCGGAAAGTGCTTTCAAGTATTCTATTCCTAAGAAATCTCATCCCAAGAAATCTCAAGACAATGACACACCTGCTTCTTTCTCAAATTTTATTTTTGGGGATTAACGCTCCAAATCCTCCATGGGCATATATTCGAATTTTTGCCCTCCTACCGAGAGATCGGCCATCAGGCCTTCCTTCGGTTTTACGAAGATGACGACACCATCATCGTAGTTGGCGTTGATGGATTTTCCTTTTTCAAGGGCAACGGCTGAAATTTCGGCGGAAACCTCGAATTGATCTTGTTTGAATTCGTTCAAAGCCTCCTCGGTCTCGAAGAAAATAATCTCCATAATCGCCTGGCCGCCGATCTGAAGCCCGACATCTATCTTTTTTAGGCTGGCCATACCAACCGGCTCCCCATTTTCGTATAGGACACCGTTACCTGAAGCGGCCCCGACAATGAAGCCACCCTCCCCGACGTTGGGAAAGATGACATATCCCGAAGCATTGTTAAAAAAAGTATCCAGGCCGTTATCCATCTTTTGCAGTTTGGCCTTTGCGGCTTCGGCGTCCGCCATAATACGTTGGTCGTCATCGCTTTGTGCAAATGTTCCGTAGGCCGAAATGAGAAGGGCCATTATCAGAATTGATTTCATTTTCATGGTGTTATGTTTTAGAGCTTGTCGGTATTCATTTTGAAAACCGTGGGACCATTTGGTACCAATTTTCAACAAGCTTTACGTTAAAATTAAATTTGATATTGTGTAAAATTCTGATTTGGATTTTAATTTTGTTGATGGTATTGTAAAAAGTTTTAGCACAATTGATTGATTTGCCTTATCCGCTGTCCCTTTTGCGGGGAATGTCCTACATCATGGGCTCCTTAAGTAAAAATAGATCCATAAGTTGCGTAAGAGTTAATTATAAACTCGGACAAGGGCATTTTTACACGTGCAATCCTATATCTTGATCCTACACATTGTGGATGATGAAATACGTAATGAACCCCAACCAGTACACATGAACGTATATTTAAAATATAATTTGCACGCCCTACGAAAAGCTATCGTGGCAGAACAAATGCAAAAGTTGAATATCCCATATACGTTAGTGGGTACGGGCGAGCTGGTACTTAAAAACGAAATTTCGGAAGACCAACGAAAACAATTGAAACTTGAGCTAGGTCGGTATGGAATTGAAATTCTGGAAGACCACGGTACGTGCCTGGTACAGCGCATTTGGTACAGCGCATTAAAGATGCGATTGCCGAAATGGTCCGCGATGAAAATGCAAGGCGGTATAAGCTTTCGACCTACCTTTCGGAAAAGCTGAACTATTCATACACCCATCTTTCGAACATTTTCCCAGAAGAGACCCATACCTCGATAGAACGTTTCGTCATTCTTCAAAAAATCGATTACGCCAAAGATCTAATGATAGAACGGAACTTGACGATTACCGAAACGTCCCAAAAAATACCGGGATAATCAGAGCCTGGCAGTTTGATGTTCTATTTTTCAGATGAACAGCATACAACGAAACGCAATGGCAATCTACCCCATGGAAGAGCAAAATAAAAGGTATACGACATTCAGCAAGACGGCTTTCGGAAAAAGACGCGAACGGTTTCCGCTTGCCCAGGGGGAACGCCGCAAAACCTCTGTAAACATGCCACTCGCTAAGAAAAAAAGAGCACAGCACCGCCCGGCGGCGGGCATGGGTGCCGTGGTTTGCCCGGATGGGGTAACCTTTAGAATATGGGCGCCCAATGCGGATGCGGTATCCATTATAGGTGATTTTAATACCTGGATCGCTGAACGCGACTTTTTGGAAAAGGAGGATAAAGGAAATTGGGCCATACATCTCCCAAAAGCTACAATTGGTAATGCCTACACTTATGTGATCCATAACAACGGCCGAAAATGGATCAGAAAAGATCCTTATGCCCTGGAAATGGACGGCCAAAAGAATTCCATAGTTTCCGTACCTAAATTCGATTGGCGCGAAAACGGTTTTCAAATCCCCGACCGAAATGCATTGATATTGTATCAGGTACATGTGGGTACTTTTTTTGGAGGTTATGATGAAAATTCCGGGAGGTTCGAACAGGTATGTGAAAAAATACGATACTTAAAGGCCTTGGGCATTAACGCCCTTGAGCTGGTGCCCGTATCGGATTCTCCCAAAGCGGAGCATTGGGGATACGACCCGGCCTATCCCTTCGCCATCGAAAAAGCCTACGGGGGACCCAAAGTGCTGGCCGATCTGGTAGATACCGCCCATAGGCATAATATAGCGGTCATTATGCAGGTAAATTGTGCCCATTTCGATACCTCTTCCGGAGGGCTATGGCAGTTTGACGGACAACCGGAAAACAATATGGGGGGATCCTATTTCTACAACGACGACCGTGCCCGCACCCCATGGGGAAATGCCAGACCGGATTACGGAAAGCAAGAGGTACGCGGATACATTCGCGATTACGTCTTCATGTGGTTGGAAACCTACCGTTGCGATGGCATACGAATAGCCGACAGTAACTTTGTAAGAAACACCAATGGGGCTAGACGGGATGGAGAGGAACTGGAAGACGGCCTACGGCTGATCAAAGAAATAAACGGCGAAATTAGGGCGCGATTTCCGCAGAAATTACTGATTGCCGAAGATCTACAGGGAAAGCAGTTCATTACCCGCCCCATATCCGACGGGGGGCTGGGCTTCGATGCCCAATGGGATGCCCGTTTTATGAACGCCGTTCGCAATATGCTGCGACAAACCCATGACGAAGACCGGTGCCTCTCTACCGTTGCGGAAGCCTTGGAATACTCGTCTGAGGACCAATTCTTTGATCGCATCATTTATTGCGAATATCAAAATGCGGTCGCCAATGGGTTCTTAAGGCTGCCGGTAGAAATAAATCCCAAGAATAACGATTGCCCGAACGCAAGAAAAAAGGCGGCATTAGGGGCGGTCCTGTTATTGACGGCACCGGGCATTCCGATGTTGTTCCAAGGACAGGAATTTATGGACAACTCCTATTTCTTGGAGGATAGGGATCCGGATTGGGTCACCCATTCCAATTGTGGGGGAATATTGAAACTCTTCGCGGACCTCATACGGTTTAGAAAATCACATCGACCGTCGTATGGCGGACTACGCGGGGGTGGAATTCATTTCACGCATTTTAACCAAGGCGATCAGATTTTGGCCTATACCCGGTTTCACGAAGACCGCCCGAATTTCAAGGTCTTGGTCGTGTTGAATTTTTCCAAAAAAAAGTATCGGGAATATTCGATAGGGCTTCCGTGCAAAGGCCGGTGGAAGCTAGTGTTCAACAGCAATAGCAGGGAATATGATCCAGGTTTTTCCAATGTACTGGTATGCGATTTTGAAGCCGAGGAAAGAAATCATGACAATTCGCCCTGCAGCGGCACCTTTAGCCTACCCGAGTATACGGCACTGATATTTATCAAGTACGCTACAGATTGATCCGTCTTGGCGCAGGTCCGCTGACCGATAGCGAAGGTCGGGACTATACTGTTCCATATTCCTTTTTGTATATGCGCACGGTTAGCAGGAACATGCTTATGAGCAGTGGTCCGAAAATAAGTCCGACAATCCCAAATATGGGAACCCCCACAATTACCCCGATAAGCGTAATCAACGGGTGCACATTGTCCAATCTTTTGAGCACGTACATCCGAAAGAGATTGTCCGTCGCGCCGACGATCACTATCCCGTACGTTAATATTGCCCATGCTTGCCAGGTATCATCGGCCGCTAGGGTAAAAAGAAACGCGGGCAGAATCCCCAACAGCGAACCGATAAACGGAACCATAGAACCAATAGTGACGATCACGGCCCAAAAAAACGGATCCTTGATACCGAAAATCAAAAAGCCTAGTAGCGAAATGACGCCCTGTGCCAAGGCCACCAAAGGTATGCCGATAGCATTGGAACGCACCACTGCCCTCGTTTCCTCGCCCATAATGGCAAGGTTTTCCCTATCGATCGGGATGTATTCAAATAGCGAGTTGCGGAGCTGTCGGCGACGGGTCAGCATGTAGTACAGCAAAAAGTACATTATCGCTAGGGCAATCAGCATGTTAAAAGTGCCACCGGCCACGCCCTGCAGGTTTTTCGAAAGCCAGGTCGACACCGCGGCCGCATCGACCTGGGAGGTGAGGTCGAAACCGATTTGCATTTCCCAGGTTCCCAATTGCTCCTTTACCGCATCGATGGCCTTTTCGGAGCCATCGATGGCCTTGCCCAATCGATTGCCCAGCATCATGACGAGGCCGGCAACTGGGAGAAGTATTCCAATAAACGATAAGAGCAGAAGTACCCCGGCTGAAAGGGCGGGTGGCCATCCTTTTTCGACGAGCCTGCTCATGGGAACACGTAGAAGTACGTAAATGATAATGGCACCCAGGACACCCGAAAGATAGGGTACCATCGAAACGAACAATAGAACGCCCAAAGAAAGTATGATGATCAACATGAATACCTGACTGATCGTTTTTGGGGCAATACGACTCATAAGGTATTTCTTTGGTATTCCTTGTCACACGTGTCGCATACCCTTAAAAAAACCTGTAGCAATACTTGTGCAAGGTGTGGGTTAGTAGCGCAAGAAATCAAAATTCGTGAAAAACGGCTGCGGCCATTGATCCTTTCGGGAATAAAAGTATCGGGATAACATTTAATTTTCCACGCCATTCTTCGAAAAGAAAATCGGGGCCTGATTCCCCATGAGATCGTTCCGTACTCCAATTTTTTGTCATATGAGCCAATAAAAGGCGTGAAAACGATACTAATACTGTCTCTCGATTTTAAACTTTGTATCGTACGGCATCTTTAGCCCAATGACAGAAATCATGCGAATACAAAAACTTTTAGTACCTGTAGATTTTAGCGCAGCTACCGAGAAGGCAATTGCCTATGCGGTAGTACTGGCCAAAAAATGGCAGTCTAAATTAGTATTCGTACATGGTTACCAAGTGGCCTTCGCAACCTATGAGAGGCCGCCCATGGCACCGACGGTCAATCCGATGGTTGGAACGGGGCTTTCGGAAAAGGAACTGAGCAGGGAAAAGCTCAATGACTTTCTGGAAGCATTTCCCCAACTCGACGAAATCGAACATGAGGATGTCGTCGGTCTGGGTTTCGCCGTGGACGTCATTCGACGAACTGCTGAGGCCGAAAATGTAGATGTAATAGTCATGGGTACGAGTGGCGCCAGCGAGCTAGAAGGCTTCTTTATCGGCACGAACACTGAAAAGGTTAGCCGCAAGGCCCCGTGCCCCGTATTGGTCATCCCCGACGACCTAAAATCCTACGAAATTAATACGGTGTGTTTGGCCTTGGATATCCTCAATGACGACAATACCATTAATTTGGACGTCTTGGTAACGTTGCTGACCTCCTTCGGGGCCAAACTGCGCATCATCCATATTTCGGACAAGGAGGAAACCGGATTCAAGAAGGAAGAGTTGCCTGCCCATTTTAAAGAATCGTTGAACCAGATCCAACATTCCATTCATGTCTTCTATGCCGGGGATCCACAAGAGGGCATCGAGGAGTTCCTCGATAAATTTCCGATCGACCTCATCGCCTTGTTGCATCGGGAGCACGGATTCTTCGAAAGGTTGTTTCGTCCGGGAATAAGAAAGAAAATGATTTTCAAAACGAAAGTTCCCCTGCTTATCCTGAAATAGACAGCGTATGGAAACTTGGGGGCAGTATGACCAAACCTATTATAATCCCCCGGCACCGATGTTGATTTGGGACGGCACCTGTGGATTTTGCAAATATTGGGTAACGCGATGGAAGGCCCTGACCGGGGATGAAATTCTATATGTTCCCTATCAGGAGGCCGCCCATGAAATAAAGGACATCCCCGTGCAGGCTTTCAAGAAAGCAGTGCGGATGATCGAAACCGATGGAGAAGTTTATAGCGGCGCCGGTGCGGCGTACAAAACCCTGACCTATTCCCGGAAGTGGCGTTTTTTGTATCCCTACTACAGGAAATCTGCTTTGTTTAGAAAGATCAGCGACTATGCCTATCAATGCATTGCAGATAATAGGCCGTTTATGTTTACCCTTACCAAAGTATTGTTCGGTAAAAATCCGAACAAAATGGTCCATTATTGGATTATCTATGTGTTGATAGGTGTATTTCTTTTCGTGTTTTTGGTCTTTTCCTAAAAGATGTGAAGGGAGGCATTCGCGTTAAAATCTGGTCGGATTACGCTCCCGCTGGCAAAAGGTCTTTATTAGTTTTAAGAATAAAATATAAGAACCTAATATTTAGAAAACTAAATAGAAACGATATGCGTGAAGAAAAATTGATCAACGAAGACGCCAAGGCCAAAATCAAGAATTTGGCGGAGGATATCGATATTGCCATGATGGAAACCAACTTGGGTAACAGGCCGGCGCACATAGTCCCTATGAGCACCAAGGATGTCGATGACGAGGGATGTATTTGGTTTTTAAGCAACAAAAACAGCGATCATAATCTCAATCTGGATTCCGACAAAAGTGTGCAGCTAATCTACTCCCAACCCAGTAAAATGGAATTTATGACCATCTACGGCCAAGCTTTCATTACTACTGACAAAAATGTTTTGGACAGATATTATAGTACTTCGGACGATACCTGGTTCGAAGGAGTCGACGACCCTAATCTGACGGCGATCAAGGTCATTCCTGAAGAGGCCTATTACTGGGACTCCCAGGAGGGAAAATTTGTCAGTTTTCTTCCGCTGTAGCCATAAACCAACATAAAACACGCCCATGAGGTCAATTTGGAACGGATCGATCAGCTTTGGACTGGTCTCGATACCCATAAAACTGTTTTCAGGCTCGGAGGATCGTGCACTTGATCTCGATATGCTCGACAGCCATGACGGGGAGCGCATCCGCTACAAGAGGGTCAACGAGAAAACGGGCAAGGAGGTCGCGTGGAAGGATATCGTCAAAGGCTATAAAAGGGATGATACGTATATCGTTCTCGAAAAAGAGGATTTTGAGAACGCGAACATGAAGAAAAGTAAAACCATCGACATCGAACAGTTCATCATGGAAAACGAGGTGGCCGATGTACTTTTTAAAAAACCCTATTTTGTCAAACCCCAAAAAGACGGGGCCAAGTCCTACGCCCTGTTGCGTGACGCCCTAAAAAAGACCAAAAAATTGGGTGTGGCCACTTTTGTGATGCGGCAAAAGGAGCACCTATCGCTCATCGGGGTCTACAACAACGCCTTGGTACTGCATGTTATCCGCTTTGACGATGAGATACGCGATACTGCCGAACTGGAACTGCCAGAGGCAAAGGTGGGCAAAAAAGAGGTGGATATGGCCATTTCGTTGATCGATCAGTACACGGAGGAATTCGACGTTTCAAAGTTCAAGGATGTCTATAACGAGCAGTTGCTGAAGATCATAGAATCAAAGGCCTCCGGCAAGGTGGCCAAGCCCGAAAAGTTCGAGGCAAAACCGACCCCTGCCAAGGATCTGATGGCCCAGCTGAAAGCCAGTCTCGAAAAACGCAAAAAAAAGGCCTCTTAAATCGTGGACCTAAAAGCGTACAACGAAAAAAGGGATTTCAAGAACAGTCCCGAACCCAAGGGAGATATATCCCCCGCTTCCGGGACCCGTCGCTTTGTAATACAGCGCCATGCCGCCCGTCGATTGCATTACGACTTGCGGTTGGAAATTGATGGTACGCTAAAAAGTTGGGCGGTTCCCAAAGGTCCTTCGATGAACCCCTCCGATAAACGCTTGGCCATCCGGACGGAGGACCATCCCATTGCATACTTACATTTTAAAGGCACGATTCCCAAAGGCAACTACGGGGCCGGGGAAATGACGATATGGGATTCGGGCACCTTCGGGGTCGATACTGCCGAGCCGGAGCCGGATCTTTCCCGGCAGCTGCAAA
>DASSWC010000314.1:0-5024 GCA_035705395.1 Pricia sp.
CTGCCCCAGGATCTCGCCGTGGAAAAAATCGTCGAACTGGGCTAGCAAGGCATCGACATCGGCCTTGTTCCGACCGCGGAGTTCTCCTATAAAGTAAAAATATTCCTCGGGAGTCAGGTATCCGATCAAAAAAGTCTCGTCGATAAAGGCGGAGGTAAAGGGTTTCCACCCTTCGCTTTGGTCCACCCGGATGTCATTGTTGACAATATGGCCCGTGGTCGGTTGGATCAAATCCAATAGCAGACTGAACAAGGTGGTCTTGCCCGCCCCGTTATTGCCTACGAGGCCAAACGTCTGGCCTCGGGGTATCTCAAGGTTTTTAATATTTAATACCGTTTGGGGGCCGTATTTTTTGGTGAGGTTCGTTGCAGTTATCATGGGAATAATTTATCCGGTTTTCCCGATTTTGGTTAAAGGGTTCATTGTGCCGTCGATCTCTTAAGACGTCTCCTTATAGGCCAACAAGGTTTTGTATTTCTCCTTTTTATATACTTTTTCTATTTCCTTGAATACGATGTTCTTGAAGGCAAAGCCTGCAACCCCACTGAGGGCTACGAAGATATATCCGGCAGTGGGATTGATAAAATAGTGTCCCAGGCCGTACACGAACAAGGGTAAGAGCAATTTTGGTATGGTCAGTAGCATCGTCTTTAGGTTGAAGGATTGTTTGTCGCCAAAGGCTTTCTTGTTCGAGGTCAGGTCGATGGGCGTCTTGATATAGGCCCCGCCCCAAAGCACAAGATACGAATTGACGCCCATATTGTACACCGCACCAACCAGCACCGCCAAATACGCGTCCCATCCGAAATATAAGTAGGGCGACGCCACGATTGTACTGATGAGGGTAGCGATGACCACGAGATACCATTTGGAGTTCAAATAGTCTTTGTACTTGATGTTCTGGCTCATCATCAAGGGGTAGTAGGAGCTGTCCCAACTCGGCACAAACTGTCCGAAGGTAAAAAGGAATCCCCCGGAGACAAAAATTCCCGCGAATATTTTCCAGACCGGACCGTCATAGGTTTCAATAGCTCCGGTAAAGAACAAAAGGCCGTAAAATAGGAATAGGAAACTGGTGATTACGGTGGTCTTTGAACGCTTGTTGCGCCTGATAAGCTTGATGTCGTTCTTCAGGAATATGCCGAGTGTCCCGAAACGGTCCAACCACGTAAAATCCTCGGTTTTCGCCACCGATTTTTTTTCTGCCAGCCCGGCATCGAGGTACATGTGCTTTTTGAAGTAAATAAAAGAGGCGCTATACAATCCGATCAGCACGGCCCAAGGCAAGACTGCTATCCAAGGTAGCGAATAAAGCGCATCAAAGAAAGGTGCGGTATACAAGGTAATATCGAAATATCCGTAATACTGGAAAACGCCCAAAAGAGCGAATACGGCGGCCATAGGATACAGAATACTGTCTATATTGTTCAACAACACGTTGAGAAAGTTGTTGCCATAAAAGAGGGCCATGATGCCCAGATGCCATCCAATCACTCCCACTGCGGAATACCCCTCGACCAATAGCACGATGGAAAACGGCACAAAGAAAAAGGCATGCGCGAGATTAAAAAACGATACCGACGTCTTGCCTAAGGAAAAATGTACCACCTGGCTTTTTTTGAACGGAAGGTACAACAGGGGTTTTATGTTGGTAATGGGCATTTTTTGCATGGCATATCGCAATGCCAGATCGAGTGCCAAATAGTAAATCATAAACTGGTTGACCACCTGTAACGGATCGCCCCACCCGGCTTTTTCAATAATATAGTACGCTCCAACGCCCATGGAAAGAAAGATGGCGATAAAATAAAGCGCCATAAATCCTATAAAAATCTTGAAGACAAGATTGGTCTTAAAGGAAGCCGCCCTAACAAACGATTTCCACTGCAGTCTAATAAAGTGTCTAAGCATTTGATTTCAATGACCGTCCTAAAACGGGCTTAAAATTAAAGCTTTGTTACCTATTCGGAATACGTTTTTTTAACTTTTCCGTTTTAATTCGGTTTCTCAATGCGTATTTTTGCAATCCCTGGCGCGTTTAACTTTTTTACCGAATCGATTTATGGCGAATTTTCATCCCCTAACCGTAAAACATATCAAATCGCTTACGCCAAGTTCCGTCGCGATTACCTTCAGCGTTCCAAAAGAACTGCTCCAGACCTTCGACTTCGTTCCCGGGCAGTACATTACCGTTAAAAAGGAAATCAATGGCAAAGAACTCCGAAGGGCGTATTCCATCTGTTCTTCCCCGAAAAGGGATTGTTTTACCATTGGGGTGAAAAAAGTGGATAAGGGCGGGTTCTCGTCGTATGCCCACAACAAATTGTCTGAGGGGGAAGTGCTCGAGGTGATGCCCCCGGAAGGCCGGTTTACATTTCGATCTACCGGTCATCCCAAAAACATCGCGGCCTTTGCGGCGGGTAGCGGTATCACTCCGGTCATGAGCATTGCCAAGGCCGTACTGGAATGCCATCCGAAGAGCAAATTTGTACTGGTCTACGGCAACAAGTCGTTCAAGGAGACCATGTTCTATACCGATTTGGTGAAAATGGAGCTGGATCATTCCGATCGGTTCTTCGTCTATTTTGTGACCAGCCAGACCCAAGAAGACGATTCCCGCTTCGGCCGTATCGATACGGCCATGATCAACTACGCCATCAAGAACAGGCATAAGGATGTCGATTTCGACGCCTATTACTTGTGCGGACCCGAATCTATGATCGATCTGGTAACGGATACCTTGAGGGAAAGTGAAATTCCCGACGACAAAATCCATTTCGAGCTCTTTACCGGCACCGAAATCCTGGACGAGCTTCCAGAAAAACCGGAGGGTAAGACCTTACTTACCGTTACGGTCGACGATGAGGTTTTCGAACTGACCATGGACAGAAAGGAGCGCGTGCTCGATGCCGTGCTCAAGGAAAATATCGATGCGCCCTACTCCTGCCAGGGCGGAGTCTGTAGTACTTGTATCGCCCGTGTCGTAGAGGGTAAGGCCGAAATGGCCAAGAATCAGATTTTGACGGATGGCGAAATCGAGGAGGGTTTTGTGCTTACCTGTCAAGCGCATCCGCTGACATCGGTATTGAAAGTGGACTATGATGATGTCTAGCTTTTAGTACTATCCAATTTTCGAGATATATTTACCGATATCTTTCAATTCCAAGCCATGACCTGGGAAATCATACTTGTGTTCGTCATCATTGGTGCGGTCATCGTACTGTTCGCTTTCGAGGTCTTTCCGATGGACAAGATTTCCTTTTGCATCATTGCCGCCCTGCTGTTGACCGGACTGGTATCGCCGGAAGAGGCCATTAGTGGATTTTCGAATAAGGCGGTCATTACCATACTCTGTTTGATGATTTTGGCCATTGGCCTTGAAGAAAACGGGGCGATCTCGTGGCTTGCAAAGGGACTCAAAGTACTGAAAACGTGGCCAATGGTTCTGTCCATGGTCGCCATTATGGCCGTTGCGGGAAGTATTTCCGCCTTTGTCAGTTCAACGGCAGTGGTTATTGTTTTCATCAAAATCGTATCGGAACTTCAGGAAAAATACGGCATGTTGCCCGGCAAGCTACTCTTGCCCATTTCATTTGCCAGTATCCTGGGCGGTAGTTGTACCTTGATGGGCACCTCGACCAACCTGATTGTCAACAACATTTTCCTTCGATATACGGGCGAGCGTTTGGGATTTTTTGAATTTTCTGTGATGGGCCTGATTTTTTTGGGTGTCTCTATGGGTATCATTGCGCTTTTCTTTGCCTTTTTACCCAAGGGGAAGGGGGGAGAACTCTCCGAAAAATACGATCTTAACCGCTATTTGATGACCCTTAAGGTCGATTCGAAATCCCCATTGGTAGGCAAGCGAATGGAGGAAACCTTTATATTCAAGGAAGAGGATATCACGGTCTTACAGGTAACCCGGAACACAATCGACCAAGATGTCTTCGACCGCAAGATGAGAATCAGGGCTAACGATACCATCCTTTTGCACTGCAGCCTCGAAAACTTGCAAAAAATGCGAGGCGAAGGCTATTTTAATATCGATATCGATCAAGGGGATGAACATTTCACATCTTCCAATACGCAAATCAAGAAAATAGGACGCCCAAAGGATCAAAAAAAGGACAGGGGAAAAGAAAGAAACACGGTATTGCTGGAACTGATCTTGTTGCCGGGCTCCCGTTTTTTGGGGCGTACCCTGGCCGAACTAAAACAGATGATCGTTCCCAGGGCCATTCCCCTTGCCGTAAACAAACGCAAAAAACTGACCAATCTGCAAGAGCGGATTTACCGAAGCGGTCACGACCTGACCCGGCTTCGAACGGGCGACCGTCTGTTGATACAGACCGATGCCTCTTATGTACCGAATTTTGAGGAAAGCAATAATTTGGCGGTTTTGAACCAGTTCAAAGGCCGAATGCCCTCCAGTCCTGTAAAACGGAACCTATCGGTATTGATTTTAGTGGGTACCATCATATTAGCTGCCACGGGAATCTTTGAAATCATGACAAGCGTCATTACCGGTACGGTGGCCTTGCTGCTCTTCAAATGTATCGAACTGAACCATATTTATGAAAAGATCAACTGGCAGATCATCTTTCTGCTGGCGGGCATGATTCCCTTAGGTATCGCCATGACCAACGCAGAGGCGGATACCTGGCTGACCGACGAACTTTTGGGACTGATGTCGGGCCAAAAACCCATGATAATCATAGGGTTGTTGTTTTTGACCACTATGCTGATCAGCAGTGTGGTCTCGAACAACGCCACGGCCATAATCATGGCCCCAATTGGTATCGCGTTGGCCAACGGACTCAACCTCGACGTAAAGCCGTTTATACTTTGCGTGATGTTCGCCTCGAACTTCAGCTTTTTTACGCCGCTGGGCTATCAGACCAATGCCCTTATCTATAGTATGGGTATTTATAGGTTCAGACATTTTCTAATTCTGGGCGGGGTTATCTCCGTTGTACTGTGGGTTTTGGCAACACTTATGCTCTCTGCGATGTTGTAATCAGGGC
>DASSWC010000315.1:0-11417 GCA_035705395.1 Pricia sp.
GCCTGGCGTCGTGATACCGATGATCTTCATACACAAGTTCCAGTCTTCTTTCATTGCGATAGATTTCCATTAATTCTTCACCAGATGCCGTAACTTCGGGAAGACCGACCCTGAAGCGTATCTGATTTAACCATGCCCTTGCCTCGGCATCGTCACCATCGGCTTCCATGACTGCTTCCACATAGTTAAGTACCATTTCGGTATACCTAAAAAAGGGCCACGGAATCGTCTGAAATTCGTTCTGGTCGACAAAATCCGGATCTGGATTGACAAACTTTTTCATATAGTAACCCGTGCGGGTTCCATTCCAGTCCTCGATGGGTCCCTGTCGGGTATCCAGACCAAAATGGGTGGTTTTTTCCCCTCCGTCCATGATTTCATACTGACCGGTCTGGATTTGATTGGCCGGATCTCTGCTAGCGGCATCAGAGGGCCTGGGTTTCCAATCGGCCCCGTCGTAAAGTATGGTGGCATAAAATCGCGGTTCCCGATTTTGGTAAGGGGCACTGCTGTGATCGGGGTTGTCCCAGTCAAATTCCGAACCATCGCTCATGCCATAATCATCGACAAGGTTTTGCAAGGGGGTATTCCCCGCCCAATTATGATAGCCGTTGGGACCGTTCCAAAGTCCCACTTGGCGGCCCGGTCCTTCCGATTCGACAAATTGTCGGTTCCAAATGGCGTCGGTTTCCCCGCCATCCCTGGCCAAATATATATTTACATAATTCTGTTCGCCCTCCTCGAGGGATACCGGTGCTGTCAAACCGAATTTATAGCCTGCATCGGAGTAGTCCATAACTGCCTTGGCCGCGTTCTTTGCAGCGGTCCACCGTTCTTGTTGGTTGCCTGAGGTATACCCGAGTAATTCGGGATTCGAATAGCCCGCAATCAAGTCCGAATTCTGGGAAGCGACGGAAATATCGTGAAGATCACTTGCCGCATACAACAAGATGCGCGCCTTTAAGGCCAGTGCGGTGGCGGCATCGGCGCGACCGGAATCCATATTTTTCCCATCCAGAAGTGCAAAAGCCGCCTCACAATCGGCAACGATAAAATTTACACATTCCTCAAACGTATTTCTAGGAACATTAAACTCGGAATCCAGTTCGAAGGGTTCGGCTACCAAAGGTACACCACCGTAGTGCCGTACGAGTTGGTGGTAGAAGTAGGCGCGCAGAAACGTAGCCTCACCCAGCAATCTATCCCTTAAATCGGCATTCTCTAGACCCCCTTCTTTTAGATTTTGTATGGCTATGTTGGCATCCCTTAGATAATCATACATTACATTCCAGTCGTATTCTTCGTCGATCCAACCGGTATCGGCGGAATTGGCCCTGGATTCGTTGACCGTATTGATTCCCCGGCCTGTATGGGTAAAAATGGCCTCATCGGATAGGGAGGCCAACATTTGCTCTTCCATCCCACCCGAACCGAGTCCATTGTAGATACCGGTAACGGCCGCTTCCGCCAATCCCGGGTCTGACCATACGCTTGTTTCGGACACTTCGCTCAGGGGTGTAATGCTGGTAAAGTCATCGTTACACCCGACCAACATGGCAATGGCGGTAAATGCCAATACAAATAAATGGTTACTTTTTTTCATAGTAAGAATTTTTATTTTCATAGTTTAAAAAGTTACCGAAAATCCTCCGTTAAGAATCCTGGAAACCGGATAATCCCTTCCCTGTTGATTCAGCGACTCGGGATCAAAGAGCGAATTGGTTATCGTAAACAGGTTAGACCCACTAAGATACATCCTAAATTTACTCAAACCAAGGAGTCCTCTGATTTCTTCCGGAAAGTTATAGCCGATTTCGAGGTTTTTGACCCGCATATAGTCCGTATCCTGTCTCCAGTAGGTATTTCCATTGCTGTAATACTGATCGGCCCGGTTGGTAATTCTAGGGTCAACGGAGCTAGGGTTTTCCACGGTCCAACGGTTGTTATAAATGGTCAGGGGATAATTGCCAATCGTACCCGCTTCCCCGAAACTCAAGAAGAGCTCTCCTCCGGTGGCCCCCTGAAAAAGTATGCTCAGATCAAAATTCTTGTAGGATGCGGTCAAATTGACCCCCCCCTGAAAGGTAGGGTCTTCATTTTTGTTCGTTCGAAATCGGTCGTCGGGGGTAATGGCACCGTTTCCATCAAAGTCCAATAATTTCATATCGCCGGGCCGAAGTTCGTTAACCAGTGCCGAATAGTCTAATGTTTCGGCGTCAATATCGGCCTGGGTCGCAAAAACACCTTCGTAGCCATAGACCAGGTTAGAATCGATTGGCCTTCCGGTAGTTCGCTGCCATTCCGGGGCCCCTTCGGCTTCGTCGCTAAAGATAATCTTGTTTTTCGCATAACCACCGTTTAAACTTATACCGTACGTAAAATCTTCACCTATGTTCCCGTTATAGCCTAAAATAAAATCGAAACCTTTGTTTTCGACTTCTCCGATATTCAATCTGGGAGGCGTAATGCCCGATATCTGGGGCAACGAGGCTGATGGCTGGGTCAGAATATCCGATCGATTGTTCAGGAACACATCGAACGTAAGGCTCATCCTATTTTGTAGGAACCGCGCGTCCATTCCAACGTTTATATTCGTGGCAATCTCCCAGGTGATGTTGGGGTTCGGCACCCTTGATTCACTCAACGTATTAACTAACACGTTGTTGATCACATAATTGCCAAAACCGTAGGTAGCCAGAAATTGATTTGGGGGAAAATCGTCGTCGTTAAATTTATCGTTCCCCAATTGTCCCCAGGACCCCCTGAATTTTAAGAAGTTTAAAAACGAATCATTATTGATGTCTCCCAAGAAATTTTCTTTGGTCACGACCCATCCTGCCGAGAAACCGGGGAAAAATCCATATCGGGTCTCCTCTGGAAACAAATAGGAGCCATCGTATCGCCACAGAAATTCGAATAGGTATTTATCGTCAAAATCATAGGTAAGCCGACCAAAATAATTTAATCGGGCCGATCTGTCGG
The DNA here is from genome assembly GCA_035705395.1 of Pricia sp. Taxonomy (GTDB): domain Bacteria; phylum Bacteroidota; class Bacteroidia; order Flavobacteriales; family Flavobacteriaceae; genus Pricia. The sequence goes on from DASSWC010000315.1 coordinate 2,983, forward strand.
AGAAGCCACCGTTATCTTTTTGGTCGTCACCCCCCGCGAACAGTTCGTCTATTGATGACGAGATAAAAAACCTTCGGTACGCATTGAACGTCTCGAATTCGGTGGTTTCCTTGTTCGTACCGGCCAAAACCAGCAGGCTATGATCTCCAAATTCCCGCTCATAGGTCATGGTGGCTCCCAAAAGAATGTTCAAATTGTTCTCGGTGGCCTGAAATAGGTTGGGCTCGGCAGGCCCTCTTTGTACTGGGTCCAGTCCGGACTCGTTGCGGTTCTCCCCGTCCCAAGTGTATAAGGTCCAAGGCGTCCTCCATACCTTTCTGTTCAAAAAGCTTTTGTCTATAGCCGCGTTGGCGGTAAACGATAAGCCTTTAACCCAAGGTATATTAATATCCAAGGTGGCATTCGATTGAAAAAAATCCCTTTTGTCTCTATCATACCCCGTGGCGTTGGTCGTAATTACCACGGGCTGTTGGCCATTTTCGATATCCGGTCCTGGAAATCCGTTGGGCCAGTAGGCCGGTTCCGTAGGCCTTCCCCGGGTCAGCATCCTAAAGATTGCCCCCGCACTTTCCGTCGGGAAATAACGGAACTCTTCCCTGCCCAATACGCCGATACCTAATTTGATATTATCGGTAATATCGGCATCGAGATTTATACGTAGATCGTATTGCTCATATCCGGTAGCGGCATTTTTGTAATATGCATCTTGCTTGGTATAGCCCATAGAGGTAAAGTAAGTGAATCGCTCTCCGCCGCCGGTCAATTGCAGGGTGTGTTTTTCCTGTGAGGCGGCAGTCTTGAAGGTCTCGTCGAACCAGTCCGTATCGGGATGCCCCCACGGATCGTTACCGTTCCTGAAAAGCGCTATATCCCCTGGGGTATAAATGGCATTTCTAGTGGATCCATCGGGCCTGGTGTAGGTGCCCGTTGAGTTGAAACCCGCGGTAGCAGCCTCCCATTCTTCCACCGGTAAGTTGTAGATCTCCAATTCGTTTCTCAGTTCCGCATATTGGGGTGCGTTCGCCAATTCAGGTATTACGGTAGGCTGTGCCCATCCTTGGTTTGAGGTATACGTAAGTTGGGGCTTTCCGGGCTTTCCCCTTTTGGTGGTGATCAGGATTACCCCGTTGGCGGCCCTGGCCCCATAAATGGCCGCAGAGGCATCCTTTAATACCGAAATCGATTCGATGTCCGCAGGGTTTATCCTGGCGAGACCGCCGTCCCTATCGGGGATACCATCCACAACTACGAGCGCCCCACTATTATTATACGTATTGGTACCCCTAATACGGATATTGGCATTGTCATAGCCCGGTTCCGCACTGGGCTGTTGTACAAAAAGACCAGGTACTCTTCCCGAAAGGGTGCTACTTAGGTTGACCGAAGGGGATTTGTCAAGCTCTTCGCCATCTACCGATGACACCGAGCCGCTCAGGGTTTCCTTCTTTTGGGTACCGTAGCCTACGACCACGACCTCCTCGAGGTTTTGGACGTCCTCTTCCATTTGAACGTTAATCGTATTTCTTTCGTCCCTCGCAATTTCTTGGGTAAGAAATCCGATATAGGAATAGATCAATATGGCATCGGGACTTTCTACTTCGATGGAATAGTTACCGTCAAAATCAGTTGAAACACCTTGGGTTGTGCCATCGATTACCACACTAACACCTGGTAGCGGAGTGCCTGAGGCATCGGTAACCGTACCGGTGACCACGTTTTGCGCGATAGCGGTGGAAAATACCGTACCTAAAAGAAAGAAAAAAATCGGCAATAAGGCAAAACTGGGCCATGTTCGCCCCTGCGGAGTGTAGTTCGTTTGTGCATTCATAAATAGGGTTCTTAGGTTATCAGCCGCTAAAAATAGCAATTTTCGGATTAAAACAATAAAGATATGTTAAAATTAAATTTCCACGCTGTAAATTTAACGTATTCGAATTGCATAAAATCTAAGGGAACCTAGCCAGTGCAGCGTTTATGAAGGGGACCACCGGACATCCCGAAATAAACTGAAGATCTTCCCAAAGGGAGGTTTCCTCATCCAGAAATTTAAAGATCAGCTGCGGGTCGCGATTTTTGAACAGGGTTTCAAAGACATGGTGGCCCCGAGCATTGTTTTTGGCCAGCACATCCAAAAACAATAGGTCGTAGTACCAAAACCGATTTTTGAAGGATAATCGGTCCAACGGATCGCCGGATTTGAGATGTTCCACTAGTACCGGTACCTTTTTGGAGCTGCTCATAAAGGTGTAGCCGGTACTGGGTTTTGCCCATCCGCCGGCGGTGCCTATGGTACGCAGGTTTGCGGTGTGATGTTCCCTGAAATCGTAACAGGTCATGGGGATGCTGCCCTGTTCGGTGTCCGTAATAGTGAAATCAGTACAATTTAGGCTGTCCCGCAAGTAGTCGCGGATGGCGGTTTCATATTCTTCTTTGGGAAGCAGTTTATCCGAGAACAACGTATACTCCACCAAGGCTTCCGTTGGGGAGAAGGGCAGTACGTACATGAACCGGGTATTGTCTTTCTGGGGAATGGAAAAGTCCATATACGTGGCTTGTTGCGGATCGAAAACGGGGATATCCGTTTTTACCGTCCACCCGAGAAAATGCTGCTGCAGAACCGGATACCGGTCTTGATGGGTCGCCATGGTATATTCGAAAAGGCTGTGGAAGACCTTTCGGGCGGTGTAGCGGGTTTTGTCCGTATAGACGAGCACTCGGTTCCCGTAGTCTTCCACCTCCGTAACGCTTTCTTGTCGAAAAGTAATGTTCGTGTAGGTTTCCAGTCGCTTGAAATAGGCTTGGTAAAAATCGATACCCCGGATCATTTTATAGGTGTACGGGGCTATTTCAAATTTTTTGGAGAATTGCTTTCCCCCGAAATAGATGCGGTTCCAAGTCTTGGATACTATATCGTCGAACGGCCCCGGGCCCTTTTCCCAAAAACACCAGGTGCGATCGTTGGCGGTCTTGGCGGCTTTGTCCAATACTAAAATGGACTTGTGGTCGAAAAAAGCATCTTTTCCGAGGGCGTCGGCCAACATCAGCCCTGCTGCGCCGGCACCGATAATAATGTAATCAAAATTTTGCATCCGGTTCTTTGGGTGGTCGCAAGATAGTCAAGAAATGGGTTCAGCGTTCTACCCCGGGGTTTAATGCCTATTATTCCTATGACACATCATTTTTATTTAGAATATTCTAAATATTTTTTTAGATAGATAAAAATTTATATTTTTGTTCTTTACAAAATCAATGATATGACCCTTTCGGAAGAAGATTATTTAAAGGCGATTTACCATTTGGGCAAGGGTACCGAAGCGACGGTATCGACCAATGCCATTGCAGAGAAAATACGAACGAAGCCCTCGTCGGTAACGGATATGATCAAAAAACTTTCGGATAAGGGCCTGGTCGACTACCGTAGGTACAAAGGGGTCTCCCTGACGGATCCGGGAAAGACTTTAGCCTTGACCGTCATCCGTAAACATCGGCTTTGGGAGGTTTTTATGGTCGAAAAGCTCGGTTTTGCATGGAATGAGGTGCACGAGGTCGCCGAACAGTTGGAGCATATCAAGAGTGAGCAGTTGATAGAGAAGCTGGACCATTATTTGGGCTTTCCCAGAGTGGATCCACACGGGGACCCGATTCCCACAAAAGAGGGCGAATTCAAGGCCCTGGTCAAAAAACTTTTAAGCGAGGTCACAGTGGGTACCGAGGGTGTCTGTATCGGGGTGAAGGATTCCTCGGAGTCTTTCCTGAACTTCTTGGACAAAAACCAAATTGCGCTGGGTGAAAAAATCAAGGTGCTTGATAAGGAGGAATTCGACGGCTCCCTTCACATAAAAATCAAGGAAAGACGTATGCAAATATCGCGTCAGATCGCCGGCAATCTTTTTATAGAGCTACCATGAAAGGGAAATTGAAAACGAATACTAGATCTAGGATGAGTACTACATCGGGAACGAACAGTAGCCTGAAAGCGAATGACGTACTGAAAAGGAAGAACCTACTACCATGTATAGTGCTATGTTTTGGATTTTTGGCCCCGGTAACGGCCCAAGGCGAGGCGGATAGCGTCCCGCCATTGGTGACCGATAGGCCCGACGCCACGGAGGCCTCCTCGGAAGTGCCGAAAGGCACGCTACAGATTGAAACAGGGGGATTTTACGAATCTTTTGAGGAAAACGGCCTGCAATCCGAAAGGTCGGTTTACAATACGGCCTTGCTCCGGTACGGCCTGCTCGAGAATTTCGAACTGCGTTTGGGATGGAACCTCGGGGAACAGCAACTCAAGAGCAATGGTGCTAAGGTGAGGGAGGGCCTTAACGGGCTTTCGCCGCTATTATTCGGCATGAAGGTGGCTATCGCCGAAGAGCGCAATGGTTTTCCGGAAATAGCCCTGATCGGTCATCTTTTTCTGCCCTTTACGGCCAGCGACGATTTTCGGCCGGAGACCACAGGGGCGGATTTTCGGTTTTCCTTGAGCCATACCCTAAGCGAAAAATCATCTATCGGATACAACGTGGGTGCCCAATGGGGCGACGACAGCCCCGAAATCGCCTATATCTACACCCTGGCCTATGGCTACGACATCACTGATCGGCTCGGGTTTTTTATAGAAATCTACGGCGATTTGCCGGAAAACTCAAAGGCCAACCATCTCTGGGATACCGGATTGACCTACCTTCTGCGGCCAAATATACAATTAGACGTTTCCGGCGGCACCAGCTTAACGGCAGGTCAGGATGTGTTGCTGAGCGCTGGAATTAGTTTTAGGATACCGAAATAGAGTGCCCATCGGCCGCTGAAACCGGAAGCCGAAATGGGCCAACCGGCCGAAGAGGATTATACCATTTCAAAATATTTCTATTTTATTTCAAAATTTATGGCTAATTTTTACGATAAACCTAGCTCAAATACACGAATTACCGATTAATCTCCTCGATCAGATTCGCTACCAAGGCCGTCCAGCCGGTTTGGTGGGCGGCTCCCGCGCCCCGGCCGTTGTTGCCGTCGAAATACTCGTAGAACAGGATCAGTTCCTTGAAATGGACATCGCTATATCGCTCTTTGTGCAGGGCATTTACCGGGCGGTGTCCGGTTTCATCTTCCTTAAAAATTCCGATAAGGCGTTTGCTGATCTCGAAAGCGATTTCCTTGAGGTTCAATAGATTGTCGCTCCCGGATGGACAAGGAATTTTCAGATTATCCCCGTAATAATTATGATATTCCTTGAGCGTGCTGATGAACAGATAGTTCATAGGAAACCAGATGGGGCCGCGCCAGTTTGAATTGCCCCCGAACATATTGATGGTCGATTCGGCCGGTTCGTATTCGATGCAATACTCTGTGCCATCGATCTTGATCTTGTAGGGGTCTTCATGGACCTTTGATAGGGAGCGGATGCCGTGGGCGCCCAAAAATTCCGATTCGTTCAAGATGCTCTCTAACAAGGTATGCAGTCGTTCACTTGGAACTAGGGATAAGAGCACATCCTTATCCATAGCGAATTCCTCGACCACTTGATACTTTTGGGTATCCATACGGTACTTTCGGTACCATTCCATACTGGATCTAAATCGGGGCAGCTTGTCCAGATGTTTCTTTCGGATGTTCAGTACGGCGGTCAGCGACAGCAATCCGGAAATGGAGCGTACCTTGATCGTCATCGATCGACCGTCGGGTAAGATCAGCTTGTCGTAGAAGAATCCCTCCTGCTCGTCCCAAGAGTTTGGCGAGCCCTCGCTTATCTTGTTCAGGGCCTCGGCAATATACACGAAGTGGCCGAAATACTTGATGCACATATCCTCGAATGTATCATCGTCAATGGCGATCTCGAGCGCCATTTCGAGCATGTTCAGGCAATATAGCGCCATCCAGGAGGTGCCGTCGACCTGCTCCAGGATGCCGCCACCGGGTATTTTGTTGCTCCGGTCGAAGACCCCGATGTTGTCGAGACCTAAAAATCCGCCTTGAAAGACGTTGTTATTGTTGCTGTCCTCCCGGTTGACCCACCAGGTAAAGTTGAGTGCCAGTTTGTTGAACATCCTTTTTAGAAACTTGATATCGCTCTTGCCGATCCTGCGCTGTTCCATTTGATAGATCTGGATGGCCGCCCAGGCCTGTACAGGTGGGTTTACGTCGCTAAAGTTCCATTCGTAGGCGGGAATCTGTCCATTGGCGGCCATGTACCACTCCTTGGTGAACAACAGCAACTGCTTTTTGGCGAATTCGATATCGACCATCGAAAAGGTGACACAGTGAAAGGCCGAGTCCCATGCGGCGAACCAAGGATATTCCCAGGCATCGGGCATGGAAAGGATGTCGTGGTTGCGCAGGGTTTGCCAGTTGTGGTTCCTCCCGAGCCAGCGTTCCGGGGGCGGCTCGAAACCGGGGTCACCTTGCAGCCACTGTTCCACTTCATAATTGTAATATTGTTTGGTCCACAACAGTCCGGCAAAGGTCTGTTTTTGGATTTCCCGTTGTTCTTCGGATGATTTTTCCGTGACCGCTTCCAAAAACAAGCGGGATTCGTCCATGCGTTCGGAAAAAATCGCATTGAAATTGTCGCCGATAGGATGGTCCATAGCTTCGGGGGTCAACCGCAACCGGACAGTCTTGGTTTCCCCAGGCCCGATATCCATTTGGTAGAGCGGCGTGAACTTGGTGCCTTCGGAATTTTGTTCTGCGAGCGCGTAGTCGCTATTGATAACCGCCTCGTGAAAAAGATCTTTTTTAAAGGGATGGTCATTGCTGCCGTTGAAAATCCGCTCCACGTTCGTCTCGTTCTGGGTAAAGAGCATCCGGTCTGGCGTATCGAAATATAGGTTGTATTTGCCGACATAGGTGTGATCGACGGAGACATGCGGCGCGTCTTTTTTGCCTTCTCTTTTGATTATCGGATTTTCGGGCATCCCGGTAAAACTCCAAAAATTTCGTATCCAAAGTGTTGGGAGCAGGGTAACGGGGGCGGTCTTCGGCCCCCGGTTGCTTATCGATATTTTTATAAGGATATCCTGTTCGCTTGCCTTGGCATATTCCGTATACACATCGAAGTATTCGTTGTTATCGAAAATGCCCGTATCCAGAAGTTCATATTCTTTCTCCTGTTTGCCCCTTTTTTGGTTTTCCGCTACCAACTGCCCATACGGAAATTCGTTCTGCGGATACTTGTACAACTGTTTCATGTACGAATGCGAGGGCGTATTTTCCAGATAATAGTAAAGTTCCTTAACATCTTCACCATGGTTGCCCTGCGGGCCCGTTAGGCCGAACAGGCGTTCTTTCAAAATGGGGTCCTTACCGTTCCAAAGGGCGACAGAAAAGCAGATATTGCAGTAGCGGTCGGAGATGCCTGCCAGGCCGTCCTCGCCCCAGCGGTAGGTGCGGCTCCGGGCGTGGTCATGGGTAAAATAGTTCCAGGCGTCGCCGCTGGCGCTATAATCCTCCCGCACCGTACCCCATTGACGTTCGCTGAGGTAGGGTCCCCATTTGAGCCAATCCTTCTTATTAGCGTAATGTTCGTCGAGTCTTTGTTGTTCCTTGGTGTTTTGGGCCATGGGATTATTATTGTTTAAAGGGAAAGATATACAATTTAAGTGTTTTAACGAACTGTTGTTCCGATAAGATCAAAAATCCTACCTAAAGTGTTCGAACCAAGCCGATTTTTTATAATTTCGGTATCGCACAAGAACCGCAACCATGAACGAAATTTTTTTCGACGAAATACGCAACGGGAATGTCAAGGAGGTGAAGGCCATGTTGGCCGACAACCCCGTACTGCTCGATAGCAAGGACCAACGCGGCTCGACGCCGCTGATCTTGGCCACCTACTATGACGAGCCAGAGATTACCGACCTGTTGCTGCAGCACGGTGCCAAGATCGACGCCAAGGATGCCGCTGGCAACACGGCCCTGATGGGCGTATGTTTTAAGGGCTACACGGATATCGCCGAAAAACTCCTCCAAAAAGGGGCCGATCCGAACGCCAGCAATGCCATGGGGGCGACCTGCCTTATTTACGCAGTGAACTTCAACCGCCCTGAAATAGCCAAAATATTGCTCGAACACCGGGCGGATAGCGCTGTAAAAGACAACCGGGGCAATACGGCACTGGACCACGCCAAGATACAAGGGGATCCGGAGATGATAGCCATATTGGAAAATAGGGAATAAGGGAGTCGCCAAGAATCGAGTTCCCCTCCCAGAGGGAAATAGATTTTTAAGGCGGAAAATTATCAAAACCGCAATGACCGAAGTATTACAAACAGCCCTCGTGCAATCGCCATTGGTATGGGAGAACCCCGAAGCAAACCGGCTCCATTTTTCCAAAATCATACAGGATATTTCCCCCGATACCGACCTGATCCTCCTTCCCGAAATGTTCAACACCGGGTTTACCATGTATCCCGATCATATCGCGAAGGAGGAAGGCCCGA
>DASSWC010000316.1:0-5203 GCA_035705395.1 Pricia sp.
TGCTTGAATATCGGGGTGCTCCCGGTACAGGTGAGTCCCGAATTTCTGGAAAAGATTTTCCGGGCCATCGAGGCGGACCCAAACGCCCTGTTGGAAGCTAACCTTCCTGAGCAGACCCTTACCATTAAAGCTACCGGGGAACAAGAAAGTTTCGATATCAACGCGTACAAAAAGGCGAATATGTTACATGGGTTCGACGATATCGACTATCTGTTGAACATCAAGGAGCAGATTCGGGAGTTCGCGGAGGACAGGCCCCTCTAAAGAAAATTTCAAAACAACAAATTCCAAATTCCACGGATAGCGAGCCGTTGCAAAGCGCTTTGGCACCGTGGAAAGCGTAAAAGCTATGAAAAGAAAACTGGAAATTTTGGATACTACCCTCCGCGACGGCGAGCAGACGTCGGGGGTATCCTTTTCCGTTTCCGAAAAATTGACCTTGGCCAAGCTGCTACTCGACGAGCTTAAGGTCGACCGGGTCGAAGTGGCTTCCGCCCGTGTTTCCGAAGGGGAACTGCAGGCCGTCAAACAGATTACGGAATGGGCGGCCACCAAAGACTACTTGAACCGGATTGAAGTGCTGACCTTCGTTGATGGGGGCACCTCCTTGGAATGGATGGAAAAAGCGGGCGCCAAGACCCAGAACCTTTTGACCAAGGGTTCTTTAAACCATCTCAAACATCAACTTAAAAAAACGCCAAATCAGCACTTTAAGGAAGTCGAATCCGTCTTCGCCTCAGCGGAAAAAAAGGGGCTCAACAGCAACATCTACCTGGAGGATTGGAGCAATGGCATGCGGAATTCCAAGGACTATGTCTTCCAATTTTTGGATTTCCTCTCCCATCAACCGGTAAAGCGCATTTTACTTCCGGATACCCTGGGCATCCTTACCCATACGGAAACCTATGATTTTCTGTCCGAGATTATCGAACGCTATCCCAATATTCATTTCGATTTTCACGGGCATAACGATTATGACTTGGGAGTAGCCAATACTATGGAAGCGGTCAAGGCCGGATGCCGTGGACTACATCTGACCATTAACGGAATGGGCGAACGGGCAGGCAATGCCCCTATGGCCAGTGCTATCGCCGTAATCAACGATTTTTTGCCCCAAGTGGAAATAGCCGTCAACGAATCCGCTTTATACAAAGTCAGCAAGCTGGTTTCCGCATTTTCCGGCATCGGCATCCCATCGAACAAGCCGATTGTCGGAGACAACGTATTCACTCAAACAGCTGGTATTCATGCTGATGGTGATACTAAAAATAACCTATACTTTAGCAACCTCATGCCCGAACGTTTCGGACGCAAGCGCAAATATGCACTGGGCAAAATGTCAGGCAGGGCGAACATAAAAAAAAACCTACAGGAACTCGGCCTTACCCTGAACGACGAGGAACTTAAAAAAGTGACCGCCCGGATCATTGAACTCGGAGATAAAAAAGAACGGGTCACCAAAGACGACCTTCCCTATATCATATCCGATGTGCTCGATACCGATTACCTGCAAAAGGTGTTCGTAAAATCCTATGTCCTGACCCATTCCAAAGGACTACGCCCCTCTACTACCCTATCCATGGAAATCGACGGAAAGCTATTCGAGGAAAACGCCTCCGGAGACGGACAGTACGACGCTTTTATGAACGCCTTACGCCAAATATACAAGCATCAAAAAAGGGAATTGCCTAAACTAGTGGACTATGCGGTACGGATTCCCCCAGGCAGTAATTCAGATGCCCTGTGTGAAACCATTATCACCTGGGAAGCCCATGGCAAGGAGTTCACCTCCCGCGGACTCGATTCCGACCAGACCGTATCCGCCATCAAGGCGACGGAAAAGATGCTGAACATTCTATGAAACCGTTCGGGATGATCAAAATTGAAATATGGCGATTTAGATGCACGTTCTTGGGGGAACGGAAAGTAAATAATCAAGGAAAAATTAACAACGAGAAAACCAAATAATGAACCTAAACATTGCCCTTTTGGCCGGCGATGGCATCGGCCCCGAAGTAATCGATCAAGCCGTAAAGGTCTGTGATGCCATTGCGGAGAAGTACAACCACAAAATAACCTGGAAGCCCGCCCTGACCGGGGCCGCGGCCATCGACGAAGTCGGGGAGCCCTATCCCGATCAGACCCATGAAATCTGTGCGAACGCCGATGCGGTGTTGTTCGGTGCTATCGGCCATCCCCGCTTTGACAACGACCCCTCCGCCAAGGTGCGCCCGGAACAGGGCCTACTGAAGATGCGACAGAAACTGGGACTTTTCGCCAACGTGCGCCCGACATTTACTTTTCCTTCACTGATCGATAAATCTCCCTTAAAGCGCGAACGTATCGAGGGAACCGATCTGATCATCCTGAGGGAATTGACCGGCGGTGTCTATTTTGGGGAACGCGGCCGGAAAGATGACGGAAACACAGCTTTCGATACCATGACCTATACGCGTTCGGAAATCCAGCGTCTGGCGAAAAAGGGATTTGAAATGGCAATGGCACGCTCCAAAAGATTGTGTTGTGTCGATAAGGCCAATGTTCTGGAATCTTCCCGTCTGTGGCGCGAAACGGTACAGGCCATGGAAAAGGAGTATCCAGAGGTCGAAGTCTCTTATGAATTCGTCGATGCCACCGCCATGCGCTTGGTACAATGGCCCAAAGGCTATGACGTCATTATCACCGAAAATCTTTTTGGGGATATTTTGACCGATGAGGCCTCCGTAATCTCGGGATCTATGGGCTTGATGCCATCCGCTTCGGTGGGGAGCAAGGTGTCGCTATATGAGCCGATACATGGGTCGTATCCCCAAGCCGCGGGAAAGGATATCGCCAATCCTTTAGCAACCGTGTTGTCCGCCGCAATGCTATTCGACGATTTCGACCTTAAGCAAGAGGCGGAGGACATCCGCCGTGTAGTGAACAAATCGCTGGCGGAAGGTATTGTTACCGAAGATCTTTCCGAAGAAGGAAAATCGTATAAAACCAGTGAAGTCGGAGACTGGTTGGCGAAGAATATCTAAAGAATATAATCCGTACTGACAAAATTGGTCAGTCCCGCTGCCAGCAACTGCTGAATCGTTTCGTTATTCAATTCGTTATCCTTGAAGGCTACAAAGGTTCGAATGGAGAACGATCGCAAGGCATCATGAACGCTGAGGGTCGACTGGGCGGAATCTTTCCTTCCCGTAAAGGGATAGACATCGGGACCACGTTGGCAGGAGGAATTGAGGTTGACACGACAGACTAGATTGACCAAGGTATCTATTAACGGGGAAAGGGCATAAACATCCTGCCCGAAAAGACTTACCTGCTGTCCGTAGTTGCTCTCGGCCATATCGTTCAAAGGTTCCTCGATATCGGAAAAGGAAAGCACGGGAATTACCGGTCCGAACTGTTCTTCTTGGTATACCCGCATGTCTTTGGTAACAGGATGCAATACGGCAGGCCATATGAAATTATCATAGCGTTGACCGCCTTTTTCATTGCGTACTTCCGCTCCTTTTTGCAAGGCATCATCAATAAGTTCCTGAATATAAGCCGGTTTTCCGGGTTCGGGCAGCGGGGTCAGGTTTACGCCCTCTTCCCACGGATTTCCAAAATTCAGGGCGTCTACGCGCTGCGCAAAGCGTTTTAGGAATTTTTCCTTAATATCTTCGTGCACATAAATCACTTTTAAGGCCGTACAGCGCTGACCGTTAAAGGACAAGGTGCCCGTAATGCACTCATCAATGGTTAGATCCAGAGCGGCATCCGGTAGGATGATGGCGGGATTTTTGGCTTCCAAGCCCAGCACCAACCGCAAGCGGTTGCTTTTTGGATGCTGCTCCTGAAGGGCGTTGGCCGATTTGCTATTGCCAATCAAGGCTAGTACGTCAACCTCCCCGCTCTGCATGATGGGCGTGGCCACCACCCTGCCCCTACCGAAGATTACGTTAACGACCCCCTTGGGAAAACTGTTTTTGAAGGCTTCCAACAACGGCGTAATCAACAAAACCCCATGTTTCGCGGGTTTAAAAATGGTGGTGTTGCCCATGATGATCGCGGGAATCAACAAAGCGAAGGCCTCGTTCAAGGGATAATTGTACGGACCCAAACAAAGTACGACCCCCAAGGGGCCCCTTTTAATATGGGCGTATACCCCGTCCTGTTTTTGGAACTTGGCCGAACCCCGATCGATTTCCTTATATTCCTCGATAGTGTCATGAATATACTCAACGGTACGGTCGAATTCCTTTTGGGAATCCGGCAGGGTTTTCCCGATTTCCCACATCAGCAGGTTGACGATCTCTTCGCGCTTGGTCTCCATCTGGCCCACGAACTTTTCCATGGCCTTGATACGTTCCCTTACGTGCATGGTCGGCCATATTCCCTTTCCCCTGTCGTACGCCTCTACGGCGGCTTCCAAGGCTTGCATCGCTTCCGCTTCCTGCATATCGGGTACGGATCCCAAAAGGGTAGGTTTATAAGCGTCGGTAGAAGAAATTGAGGAAAAAACTTCGGCGGTATTTCCTTCCCAGGTTTTCAATTCCCCATTGATCAGGTATTTTTTCTGATGGATGGGTTTTTTTATTTGGAATTCTTCGGGTATCGCTGTTTTTGACATGCTAAGGATTTAAAAAAGGTAGTGACTCATACTGTGATTCCTGTTAGACGATCGGCTTCATCGCGGTCATCGATGCCCGCAAGCGTGCCCCCACCTTTTCGACCGGGTGCTCGCGCAAGGCCTTGTTCACGGCAATCAATTTTGCGTTGTCGACCTGATTGCTTTTGCCCGCACCGTAGTGCTTGCCGATGACGTCGGCATCGATGTTTTTCATAAAATCCGCCAAGAGGGGCTTACAGGCGTGGTCGAACAGGTAGCAGCCGTATTCGGCCGTATCGGATATGACACGGTTCATCTCGAAGAGTTTATTCCTGGCAATGGTATTTGCGATCAAGGGCGTCTCGTGCAGTGATTCATAGTAGGCGGACTCCCCAATAATGCCGGATTGGGTCATGGACTCATACGCCAGCTCAACCCCTGCCCGGACCATGGCCACCATCAATACTCCGTTGTCGTAATATTCCTGCTCGGATATCTTGTCGTCCCCCGCAGGCGTTTTTTCAAAAGCGGTCTCGCCAGTCTCGGCGCGCCATTTCAGGAGGTTTTTGTCGTCGTTGGCCCAATCTTCCATCATGGTTTTGGAGAAATGGCCAGTCA
>DASSWC010000317.1:0-7883 GCA_035705395.1 Pricia sp.
AGGTCGCTCCTATAGCATGGTTTTCATTTTTCGAAGCCAGCATCCGTTGGGCGATGTAGCCGCCACCGCCCGGCTCCGCTCCGGGATACCAAGAACTCCACCACTGCACCGCCAAAGGGATAACGAACAACGTGATCAGGACTTCCCGATTACTGAAATCGGGCAGGATATCGAGTTTGCCCTGTACATTTTCGTGGGCGATCAGGGCCTCAATGCCCCCCACTTCGGGAATGTTGACCAAATAGTAGGCGGCGGCGATTGCCCCCGCCATGGCCACGAAGAACAATAGAAAATCCGTGTAGACAACGCCTTTAAAACCTCCTAAAGCACTGAACGTAACCGTAATCAAACCGGCACCGACCACGGTTTCCCAAGGTTCCAGCCCCAGCATGATACCTCCGATCTTGATGGCGGCCAGGGTAACCGAGGCCATGGTGATGATATTGAAAAGTGCACCGAGATAAATGGCCCGGAACTTTCTTAAAAAGCTGGCTGGCCTCCCCCCGTAACGGAGTTCGTAAAATTCGAGATCCGTATTGACATTGGAACGCCGCCAAAGCTTGGCGTAGACAAATACGGTCAATAGGCCTGTCAACAAAAACGCCCACCAGACCCAGTTGCCCGATACGCCGTTGGTACGTACAATATCGGTGACCAGATTGGGCGTGTCGGTCGAAAAGGTGGTCGCCACCATCGAGAGGCCTAAAAGCCACCAAGGCATGTTACGCCCGGAGAGGAAGAATTCGGAGGAGTCCTTACCGGATTTTTTGGAGACAAAAATGCCAATCCCCAATACAATAGAGAAAAAAACAATGATAAAACCATAATCGAGAGCGGAAAGTTCCATGGAAGATGTTTAGTTTGGCATGCGACAGGCCCAAGTTACAGTTCCTCTTTCGGCAAATCTACCCCCGCTATCGGCTGGGCAACATTGAAAGTGGAAGGACCTTGGGCGTAAAAAACCCGGCTTACAGTCCTGGTTCTTGAATCTTTTTGGTTTAACAAGTCCTAAAGGTATTATTTTTTAGAATACTTTTGCCATCCAACCACATAACTTGTCCTGAGCCTTTCTTTGGATCCGGACCCGATCGCTGGATACAGGCGCGGCCGCTTGCCCGACAATCAGGGTTTTCGCTTTCGCAGGTAAATAGGAAAACGCTTGACACGTACTTGAAAACCTCATCTTTGTTCTTATCAACCTCCTTTGACATTTCGATCACCGCCTGGGCATTTGCCGTTACCGCAGCTTTTATAGTGGGACTTTCCAAGGCGGGTATCAAGGGCATTGCCATTGTCAACGTGACCCTTATGGCACTGGCTTTCGAGGCTAAGGCGTCGACGGGACTTGTAGTCCCGTTGCTGATCGTCGGCGACATTATTGCGGTAATCTACTACAACCGCCACGCCCAATGGGGTTATATCGCCCGTTTTCTGCCGTGGATGATCGTGGGCATACTTTTAGGCGTTTACCTAGGGAACGACCTAGATGAAGGGGTCTTTAAGATTTACATGGCCATCATCATCCTCGTAAGCGTCGCCATGATGTACTGGTGGGATCGCAGAGCGTCTACGGCCGTGCCGACCCATTGGGCCTTTGCGGGCATAATCGGGACCATTGCGGGCGTGACCACCATGATCGGCAACCTGGGTGGGCCGTTCAGCAACCTCTATTTTCTGGCCATGCGGGTGCGCAAAAACGAATTTATCGGAACGGCGGCCTGGCTGTTTTTAATCATCAACCTTTTTAAACTCCCATTTCATATCTACGTTTGGGAAACGATAACCCCCGACACGTTGCTCTTCAACTTAAAACTGGTGCCGGGCATTCTTTTGGGAATGGTAGTGGGCGTACGTCTGATCAAAATTATCAAGGACGATTTCTACCGGAAAATGATTTTGGTCCTAACGGGCTTGGGAGCGGTAATGATCATGATCCGCTAATCTAAGGTGATACCAACCCCAGTTCCGAAAATGTCGTAATTTTACTTATAACGACACCTCCTTCATCGTTCGGTCTCCTATCCTTGTGATAGCTATGTTAAAAGTAATTTTGAACTTGCTGAAAAAAGGGCGGTGAATATTAAACATTATCTAAAATTGAGGGAATTGTTCTGTTAAAATTGCCTCTGTTGGTCGAGAATTGTATATTAATCGCAGATTTAGATTATAATATTAGCATTGCTAGTATAAGCATTACGCTTTCCGATTTATGGAAAAATGACGGGTTCAAATGGAATACGATTTTGTCTATCTGTTAAAAACCCGTGCGTCCCGATTGTTTCCATACTAAAAGAATAATTGAAACGTTCGCTAAATATATGAAGTCGATTTTCGCATATCTAGGAATCATTTTACTAGCCTGTTCTTGCAGCACCTTGGGCCTGATCGGTAAATCGGGCAAAAAGGGAACGCATGACGGACTGGCACAGAGCAATCCAAAAGCTTATGATAAGGTGATTACCGATAATGCGCATACCCAAAAAGGGCTGTTCGATGTGCACCGAGTAGGAGACGAATATTATTTTGAGATAGCGGACAGCCTATTGAACCGCGAAATTCTCGTGGTTACCCGTTTTATAAAGACCCCATCGGGCTCCAACGACTATGGGGGCGAAAAAATCTCGGAAAATACCATAGTTTTTGAAAAAGGGCCGGACGACAACCTCTTTTTGCGTATTAAAACCCTGGTAAGTGCCGCCGACGAGGACGATGCAATCGCAAAAGCGGTAAAAAATTCGAACATTACCCCCATTCTGGAGGCCTTTGATATCAAGGCACATAACGAGGATTCGAATTCTTACGTTATCGAGGTAACCGATTTTATTAACAGTGAAAGCCCTCTTTTGGCTTTGGACAGCGAGCATAAGAGCGACTATAAATTGCTGTCCCTTGAAAAGGATAAATCCTATATTTCGGAAATCAATACGTTTCCGAAGAACACCGAGATAAAAACAGTAAAGACCTACAAGGCCAAGGCGGGTTCGGACCCCAACAAAGGGCTTCTCGCGGCAGCATTGGCGGGGGTAGTCACCCTTGAAATCAACAACTCCTTTATCCTTTTGCCCAAAGTGCCCATGGAAAAAAGGCTGTATGACGCAAGGGTGGGCTATTTTGCCAGTTCCTATCTGGAATACGGCGACGACCAGCAACAGGTAGATCGCAACACCTACATACACCGATGGCGTTTGGAACCCAAACCGGAAGATTCCCTCAAATGGAAACGGGGCGAGCTCGTAGAGCCCAAAGAGCCGATCGTCTATTACATCGATCCGGCGACCCCTAAAAAATGGCGCCCCTACCTGATACAGGGCATTAACGATTGGCAAGTGGCCTTTGAGCAGGCCGGCTTCAAAAATGCCATCATCGGTAAGGAATGGCCCGAGAACGATCCTACCATGAGTTTGGAAGATTCCAGGTTTTCGGTACTTCGTTACTTTGCTTCGCCCATGAAGAATGCTTATGGCCCAAATATCGTGGATCCCCGCAGCGGTGAAATCCTGGAAAGTCATATCGGGTGGTACCACAACCTGATGAGTTTATTGCATAATTGGTATATGATACAGGCCGGTGCCGTCGACGAGCGGGCCCAAAAAATGGAATTCGATACCGAGCTGATGGGCCAACTCATCCGTTTTGTCGCCTCCCACGAGGTCGGCCATACCTTGGGACTTCGTCACAATATGGGGGCCAGTTTCGCTACCCCCGTCGAGAAACTGCGGGACGCCGAATGGCTTAAAAAGAACGGGCACACGAGCTCGATCATGGACTATGCCCGTTTCAATTATGTCGCCCAGCCAGAAGACAGCATTCCCACGGAATACCTGATGCCGCGTATCGGCGATTACGACAAATGGGCCATCCAATGGGGCTATTCCCGTTATCCGCAGGAAATGAGTCCTTCCGAAGAAAAAGAAATGCTGGCACAGATGGTCCATGATAGCGTCTCGAACAACCCAAGGTTATGGTTCGGGGGTGAGGGACGTAACTTCGACCCTCGCTCGCAGACCGAAGACCTCGGCGACGACGCCATGCAGGCCAGCATGTACGGTATCCTCAACTTACAGCGGATAACCCCTTACCTGAAAAATTGGACCAAGGAAAGTGACAGCGACGACTACTCCAACCTCGATCAGGTCTATGAAGCCCTGGTCGGTCAGTACAAGGATTATATCTTCCATGTAATCCAGAACATTGGGGGCATCTATGAGACCCCAAAAACCATGGGCGAGGAAGGTGCGGTGTACCGACCCGTACCCAAAATGAAGCAAAAACAGGCTTTGGTATTCCTGAACGACTATATTTTTAAGGAACCGGAATGGCTGATGCGTAACGATATTTTAAACGCCATACAGTCACCCCGGTCCAAAGAAGCGGTCACCAAAACCATGGAAAGTGTGATGATGAACCTCCTCGGCGGCAGCCGCCTCAGCCGAATGACCTTTATCGCCGAGCGGTATGAGGAAGAAGATCCGTACGCACCCGAGGACTATATGGATGATCTCGCCCAATTGGTCTGGGGCGACATGAACGTTTTCTATCAGACCAACGCCTATCGCAGAAAACTTCAAAAGGCCTATGTTGCGAACCTGATCGCCCTGTACAAGCCCGAAGAAGCAGAAGGCCTTGTTGGAAGTATTTTGGCCAAGCTTTCCGAAGGATATACCATGAACACCGATGTGCGCTCCCTAGCCCTCGACAATCTTCTGACCTTACAGGGGAATATTAAGCGTACCCTGCCCGTAATGACCGATCGGCTGACCATCGCCCATTTGAACTATCTCAAAAGGGAAATTTCGTCCGTAATCGGCGAAACTAAGGATGTGGATCCGTTGTTCATTCCGTTCCGAAGGGATGTCTCCCTCCAGGAGGACGGAAAATGAGTAGGTTGAAAATTCCATCCACCTACCAAATTCCAAATTTCAATGTCGTCTCGAGAGAAACGGAGGCTTCCGGTTTTCAAACAAGCCCTAAAAATTAATTTCCCCTAAGCCAGGGGCCTCCGTAGGGTACAACATGCCTTTTTCCAACCGGAACAGGTGTTCGAACGGATCTCCGATCACATCAAGGTGCCCGTCGAGATCGGCGAAACGGATATTCGGGCGGGAAAGGGCAAAATGGAGTCCCGCCGAAATCCCCAGCGCACATTCATCGTTACAACCTACCATACTTTCAAGCCCGGCCGCCTTGGCCACGGAATTGATGTGCATCCCTTCTAAAATCCCCCCGACCTTCATCAATTTGATGTTGACCATATCGACCCGTTCGTTCTGTGCCAAACGGAATGCGTCGGTCAAGGTCTTCAGACTTTCATCGGCCATGACGGGTATGTCGACCTGATGGGTTACCTGCCCTAGGCCTTCCTCCTTTTCCAATTGCGTTGGCTGTTCGAATATTTCGATACCGATATGTGCAGTCGCTTTCACGAAAGCTATCGAATCGACTACCGAATACCCTTGGTTGCCGTCAAAACGAAGGATGGTCTGGGGATGCTCTTGGCGAAGCCGGGTCATTCGTTCTATATCCCCAAGCATGTTGCGCCCTCCCTTTATCTTTAGGATGGAAAAGCCCTGACCTACCAATGCGTCGGCCTGTCGCAGCGTCTCCTGTAAAGGTAGGATGCCGATGGTAACGCTGGTAGCGATGCTCTTGCGATATCCGCCTAACAAAAGATACAGCGGAACCCCGGCCTTTTTAGAGATTAGGTCGTGCAGCGTCATGTCGACCATAGCCAAAGCGGATGCCTTTTTGCCCAAGGTCGATCGTAGCTCCATCAGGATATGGGCGTAGGTAAAGGGATCCCGCCCCATCAAATACGGAGAAATCACATTTTTAATCGCCTCCTCGACCTCTTTGGGGTGCTCCCCGGTAACCGTTTTGTCGGGGGCCGCGCATCCATAGCCGACGTGGATACCGTCAGTCTCTACTTTTAGTACAAAATTGACGGTCTTGTCAATGGTTTCATACGAAATGCTATACGGGTCCGAAAGTCTAAGGTCAAAACGCTCATAGGATATTTTAGTGATTTTCATTCAGAATTATCGCTTTGGAAATTAGGCAAATGGCTCGCTTTTCTGATCTTGGGAAGATGCCATTTTTCAAATCCTTCTCATAATATTTCCCTCAAAATTTCGATCAGTTCCTCCGCACCATATTTCAACACATCGAAAGCCGGTAATTTCGTTTCCAACGTAATCTGTTTGCATGCCTCCGGGATTTCCTCGTCGGCCATGTTTTCGTGGTTTACGGTAATGGCGATCACTTTTTTACCGGAAATCACCTCGATGGCATGGATCTGTTCGGGCAGGGAATGCAGTTTGTAGCCGGGGAACCCGTCATACTCCAATCGCTTTGGGGCGTGCTGCAGGATGATGTAATCCGGGCGACCTGCGGCCAATATCTCGAAACCGCCGGGATAAGCGGGATTCATCAGGCTGCCCTGCCCCTCGATGATGATGACATCGGGTCTTTCGTTAGTGTAGGCGCTGACCACGGCATGTTCAATCTCGCCGGAAACGAAATCATTGATGCAACTGTCCATGACCATGCTGTATTTTGCGCCCTGCATCCAAGCGGTCTGTCCGGTACCGATCATTTCCGCTTTCAGTCCCGCCTTTCTGAACCCATGGACCAAGAGCCAGGCGGTAGTACGTTTTCCCAAGGCCGAATCGGTGCCGAGTACGGCCAATTTCAGGCAATCGACCTTTTCAATGGCGCCGGTAAAAAAATGGAGCCGGTCACGGTCCGGTGTCTTGCGGATGTCCCGAATACGGCAATTGTTCTCGGCGGCCATTTGGGAAATCACCGCATCGTTGGCCAAGAAATCGTGTAGGCCGCTATCGATGTTCCATCCCATTTGCAAGGCCTTTTTGATAACGGCCTTCGCCTCGTTCGGCAACCGTCCGCCGTCCGGTGCCAGACCTATGACCAGGAATTTAGGAAGGGTACCAGCGGCTGCCATGTTTTCGATGGCGGAATCGATATCCTTAAAAATCGGTATACCGTTCGGGGTGCCATCGAGTACTTCTCCGGCATCCCTTCCCGCAAATTTACGGTCAAGCACGCCTACCACCTCATAACGTTCGGTGAAACGCACCAAACCGTGCGCGGTCTTTCCGTTGGGGGTGTTGAAAGCCCCTTCGCAGTATACGAGCGCCTTTCCATCCATTGATTTTTTCATGGTAATCAGATTAAATACGCGACGATTGCACGTTCCCGGATCTATTTCCCAAAACTAATGTTTTGCGGTTAAGATCGCCACAAAGCGGCCGGGTACCGTGTTTATCTTTTCGTCCAGTTCCAAAAGGGCAATCAGTCCCGCCGTCGATGCGGGCAAAATGCGAAATCCTTCTTTTTTGGCCAAAATCGAGGTCATTTGCCTCAGTTTTGTATCGCTGATATTAAACGCTTCCCCCTTTGATTCCCGTAGGGCATAAAGGGCTTCCTCGCCGTCGAAGCTATGCCAGTTAATGAGGGGCTCATTGTATTTGGTCTCCTTGATCATTCCGGGATCCAGGTCCCTACAATGGTCGAGTCCTTGTAGAAACGATTGTACGATCGGGTTCTTCCGGCTCGAAGAAGCGGCGACCATTTTGGGGATGCGCGAAGTCTTTCCGCGTTTGTACAAACTTACGAAACCGCGATAAATACCGGCGAACAAAGTGCCGTTTGATACCGGTACGGCACAGTATTCGGGCGCATCACCCAGTTCCTCAAAAATTTCCCCGGCAATCTGCGAATAGGCCGAAATTTGAAGCGGTGTATTGGAGCCGCCGGGATTGGCGTCGTACCAACCATGTTCCTGGGCCAGTTCACTGCTTTTTCGCACTACATCTTCGTAGCTGCCGGGTATTCTGATAATTTCCGCCTGTAAGCCTTCCATTTCC
>DASSWC010000318.1:0-5506 GCA_035705395.1 Pricia sp.
ATTGAGGATTTTGACCAATCCTTTTTGGCCAAGGGCGAAAAGCGGGTCATCATCTCCTTCCGCGCCACAGGCGAGGGGCATTTGTCATCCATCGTCTTTCGTCGTGGTATTCTCGATGCCAACAACGATTTTTATCCCAACAAGGTGCGCAAACATATCGATATGCCAAAAATCGGGCAAAAGAAATCCTATGACAAGGGCCGGTTCGAACAGAAGCTGAGGGAAATGAAAATTTCCGCTCGGTACTCGTCCACCATTATGGAAGATCTTCCCGATCATTTTGAATATCACGAGCTGAAGTCTTCGGTAAACAATGTGCTGAGCAATGGCATAAGCAACGACAACCGGGTTGCCCTGGAAGAGATGACCTGGTTGGTCGATTCATACTATGATGTGGAGTTCAGTCCCGAATCCGATATTTCCGAACGGGTGATTTTTCCCATTTCCGCGTCGGAAAGCAATGGTATCGAGGATGCCCGTTTTGTGCGTTTTACGGAGGATGACGGCTCTACAAAGGTCTATGCGACCTATACGGCCTATGACGGCCATACCATTTTACCCAAATTACTCTCCACGGACGATTTCTGCACCTTTCGGATCATGCCGATGCACGGCAAGGCGGCCCAGAACAAAAACTTCGCCCTTTTTCCCAAGAAAATCAACGGAAAGTACGCCGTGCTGGCCCGGGTCGATGGGGTGAACAATTACCTGATGTACTCCGATCGGAATACGTTGTGGAACGACCCCATCAAAATCCAGGAGCCCGAATATCCATGGGAATTTACCCAGATCGGCAATTGTGGAGCGCCGTTATGGACGGAGGAAGGCTGGCTGATCATCACCCATGGCGTCGGCCCCATGCGGCGCTATTGTATCGGTGCCTCGCTGTTCGACCTGGATGATCCCACGAAACAGATCGGACGGCTCTCCCAACCTTTGCTATCCCCGCTGGAGGAGGAACGGGAAGGGTATGTGCCCAACGTGGTCTATTCCTGCGGGTCAATGATCAACAACGGCAATTTGGTGCTGCCCTATGCCGTTTCAGACTACTCATCATCCTATGCTACCATTTCGATGGAGGAGTTGATGCACGCCCTTAGGGGATAGGGGGTCATACCCCTCGATCTCAAATGGCGACCCACATCAATCCCCCAAATTTTCAATGGCCATCCGGGCCAATAAATAGCTAAGGGTCGACTCCGCCCCCTGGTTCAAGTTGACGTTATATCGTTCCAACCCGTCATAGCATCCGCCCGTACAGGGATTGTAGAGGGTCTGGTGTAAGGGGTTTTTTCCAAGAAACCACGCAAAGGCATCTTGCATCAACGTATCGTATCCGTCTTTAGGAAAAATCTTATGGAAGAACCCGAGGGCCAAAACGGTATAGGCCACGTCGATCGGCTGCTCCCCACCTACAAATTCCATATCGAACGGGTCTTTTTTATGATACCATTTTTTGTTGGATACGACCCGCAAGGTGCCGTCGACCATTATTTTGGACAATAGAAAGTCAAAAGATTCCTGGGCGATTTTACGATATTGCGGGTTCAAGGTCATCGCATAGGCCATCAAGAGCGCCTGGGGCAGAACGCCGTTGCCGTAGGTCAGGTAGCTTTCGAACCAGCGCCAATCGCCGACGGCTTCGCTATGATAAAGGGAAATCAAGCGGTCGGCCAGTTTCTTGATCTTTTCATTTACGCATTCCCGTTCCTCGAAGTGGTTGTAAAAATAGAGGCCCTTTATCGTGAAGGCAATGGCGCGGGGCGATTGTGCATCCAGCATCGCCGTGATAGCCTGTTCAAAAACGAATTGGGCCTTTTCCTCCAGATACCGATACGTATCCGGTAGAGATCGAGACATTGAAAGGAGATAGCCCAAGGCCCATACCGCCCTTCCACAGGCATCCTCGAGATTTACGGTATCATTATGTTCGGTAAACCGCTGTTCCTTGTCCACATAGTTCAGGAAGGTATCATCGTGGCGGAAGCAGCGGAAAACGAAATCGAAATACCTTTTGATGTACTTCAGATCCGATGCATTGCCGGTAAGTTCGTAATGCTGACAGAGCGCAATTAGGGCCCTGGCGTTGTCGTCGAGGGTATAGCCGCTCTCGATATCCGGCGCATTGATTTTCGCGAACTGGATTATGCCCACGTGGTCCGTCATTTTACGGATGTGTTTCAGGTTTAGAGCAGGCTTTTTGTACTTCAGGGGGGTCGTGATTTTCAGGGTATCGGCAAAAAGTTTCGCATGGGCAGTTGCCGCGTTCTCCCACGACGAGGCCGCCGTGGTCTGCAAGCCGTTCTGGCGCATTTTTGTCCGTGTCACCGGATCGTCTAAAAGGGCGTTTACTTTTTGCGCCAATTGGCGGGAATCACCAAAATCGAAAAGGATGCCGGCACCGTTTTTTAGCACTTCGACCGCATGGGGGATAGGGGTGGAAACCACGGGGCATCCGCAACTCAGGGCATAGGCGAACGTACCGCTGACGGCCTGATGGGGATCCTTGGAGGTAAACAAATAGATATCGGTCAGCTGCAGGTACTCCAACAACGTATCGAGCGGCAAGAACGCGTCAACAAAGCGAACATGCCCTTCAAGCCCATGCTGTGCTACTTTTTGTAGTAGGGATTCACGGTATGCCTGTCCCTCTTTCTCAGCCAAAGCAGGATGCGTTTTTCCCAAAATGAGGAAGACGGTTTCGGGCCGATCGTTCACAATATTCGGTAGGGCATCCAAGGTCGTTTCGATACTCTTTCCGGGGCCTAACAATCCGAACGTTGATAGTACCGTTTTCCCTTGCAGTCCATATTTTTTCTTGAGGGCCCCTTTATTCGCGTGTTCCACCAAATGGGTGCCATGGGCTATGACCTTGATTTTTTCTTCGGGAACACCATAGTACTTTTTTAGGATTTGGGCGGAGGCATGGGTCATCACCACGATTCCTTTTACCAGTGAAGCCATATGGCTTACCGTTTTTTTCAGGGCATGGGAAGGTTCCGGTAGTACGGTATGAAAGGTAAGCAGTACCGGTTTGTCCAGATATTCCAAAAATTCAAGGAAGGAAGATTCGTTGTTGCGGAACAGGCCGAATTCGTGCTGTACCATGACCAAACCGATGTTGGGATCGGAATTTATGTGGTACGCGGCTTTTAAAAAATCCAGGGCGTGGTCCGTATTCAATGTTCCAAGAACCGGTTCTTCATAGTGGAATTTAGAGGTTCCGGATTCCAAGGGATAAACGTTCACCTTGAAAGATGCGCCAAAGGTATTGTTGAGCGCTCTTTGCAAATCTTTGCTGTACGTGCCAATACCACATTGTCTAGGGGGATAGGAGGAAAGCAGTACGACCTCGACACAATCATTTTCGACGGATGATACCCGACGGGTTTCGTGATGCACAATTTGTTGCGGCAGATATTTTGGAATTTTGACCTGCCTTTTCGTTCTTTTCTTCATTTCGTTGCCCATAATTGTACTCTTGTTCATACGATCTCGGCATTTAAGTTAATACTAATTATAGCGGGTAGTTGGGTGGTTTAGTGGAGGGCAAGTTAGCCCTAATCCATGTACGGTACGGTTACTATTGCGTTAAAAAATAACACAATTGATAGCGCATATCATCCATCCTCGTTTTCCGAAATCAAACCTATTTTTTTGGAGTGCCGAATTGCCAAGGAACTTTCCCGGAAATAGCAGGTTTCGACGTTCATGGAGCGGATGTTGGCCATGGCATCGATTACTTTTTGTTTGTGCTTGTTTCTTGTGCTCCGAATGTAAATGGCCTTCACCCTCGAAGGGAATATTTTCACGATCCGCTCGTAGATAAAGGGATCTTTTTGGCTGTCATCGCCCAATAGGATGAACTTGAGTTCCGGATAAAATTCCAGAATGTGCTTTATTTTGTAAAATTTATGATCATGGCCACCGCCGCCAGTAAACAGAAAGTCCCTCAGGCTGGTCTTGATGCGCTTCAATTTTAATACGGCTTTGGGCATGTCGTGCAGCCGAGCAAATCGATCGATAAAATTATAGAGGTTCCATTCGCTGCTGGAGACGTAAAAAAAAGCGTTGGGTCGGTCTTTACTTATTCTGCCAGCCGTACTCAGCATGCGGTAATGCCGTACCACCCCTTCGAAGATCCTGCGTTTGTTGACATTGCGGGTCAAAAGCACATATAGCTTTTTAAAAAAGTTGTCGGAATGTGATACCAAGAAGGTGTCGTCGATATCGGATATCAGGCCGTATTCCCCCGGATAGGGTTTAATAAATTCCCCTTTGTTTTGAATTCGGATACCCTCTATATCTGCAGTTACCGTCACCGTATGCCACCCGCTGGCCAGGGCTTGGGAATGGGGGAGGGCGAATCGGAAATATCCGTCCTTCAAGGTTTTTGTGGTCAGTTCGATTTCCCCAAATTGTAGCGTAACCGGTACATTGCCCAAGGTTTTAATGTTGAACATCCGCAGTACGGCGTAGGCATGTCGTAACCGCCTTCCTTCCAGAGTATAGCGATCCGGGGTGTTCTTTTTAAAAACATGGCCAAATAGGATTATTTGTTGCTCGTTCGCATATCCTAAGTATATCTTTAATCTATCTTTCATGTCGACCGCGTATATAGTGTATCTTTAATTTGAGTTTAGATCGAGCCGTTGACCTTCCTTTAAACGAGCCCAGTATGGAAACCAAGATCAAGAAAGTTCTGATGGTACTCAATCCCGTTTCGGGGAATACCGATAAACAGCCCATTGTCGATACGGTGCAACAGTATTTGCCTCCAAAGGTCAAACTTACGATTTACAGCACTACGGGAAAAGAGGATATTACCAAACTGCAAAAGAAGATGCGTACGTTCGAACCTGACCGCATTCTGGTCGTAGGAGGCGACGGAACGGTCAAAATGGTCGCACAGGCCTGCCAGGATGAACGCTGTGTTTTAGGGATAATCCCCGCCGGTTCGGCCAATGGACTGGCAACAGATCTCGAGATTCCCGTGGATTGCAAAAAAGCCCTGGTCATCGCTATGGGCGATACCGTTACAAAGATGGATGCACTGCGCATCGAGGATGCGGTCGGACTCCATATTAGTGATTTGGGCATCAATGCGGAACTGGTCAAAAACTATTCGGAAAGTGCCGTGCGGGGCCGTTTCGGATATTTTCTGAACAGTCTTCCCACCTTGTGGGAGTCCAACGGCCCCTATCGGTTTTCCATAGCGGCTAATGGGCAGCACAGGGAGGTCGAAGCGATCATGGTCGCGTTCGCCAATAGCAAAAAGTTCGGGACCGGGGCGTTGGTCAACCCGACCGGGGAAATCGACGACGGTAAATTCGAGGTATTGATCTTCAAAAAATTGGATGTGGTCGAAATCCTAAAAACCTTGAACGAAAAAATGGACCTTGATACCGATTTCGTCGAAATCATATCCACTACGGATGTCAAGGTAACTACCCCAAAACCCGTTCCCTTTCAAATCGATGGGGAACCGCACGGGGAGGTAACGGAG
>DASSWC010000319.1:0-2111 GCA_035705395.1 Pricia sp.
TGTCGGATTCGACGGTATGTCGTCGTTGATGTATCATCTGCACCGGCCCACCCAGGTTCAGGAGGTCGGAAAAACCTTGGATGTTTCACCCAGGCCCGCTGTGGAATACAACATAAAATCGAGGCTTCTCAAAGGACTGGATATCAAGCCCGAGAAGGACTATCTCGATAGCAGGAAAACCGTATTGTTCAACTCCGATGTGGCGATTGGTCTGGCCGCCCCTCAAAAATCCATGACGGATTATTACTACAAAAATACGGATGCCGACGAACTGCTCTTCGTACACGAGGGTGCCGGAACCTTGAAAACCTTGCTCGGGGAAATTCCCTTTGAATACGGCGATTATTTAGTGATTCCGCGCGGGATGATCTATCAGGTGGAATTCGATACAACGGACAACCGCCTGTGGATTGCCGAAAGCCATCATCCCATTTATACCCCCAAGCGCTACCGCAACTGGTTCGGCCAACATTTGGAGCACTCGCCCTTCTGCGAGCGTGATTTTAAGCTGCCCCGCAACCTGCAAACGCATGATGAACAAGGGGAGTTCTTGATAAAGATGAAAAAGCAGGGGCAATTGCACCATTTGACCTACGCCACGCATCCGTTCGATGTGGTGGGCTGGGATGGTTACAATTACCCATATGGCTTTTCCATCCACAACTTCGAGCCGATAACCGGCCGGGTACACCAGCCGCCGCCCGTGCACCAGACCTTCGAGACCTCGGCGTTTGTCGTGTGTTCTTTCTGTCCCCGGTTGTACGATTACCATCCGAAGTCCATTCCTTCCCCATACAACCATTCCAATATCGATTCCGATGAGGTGCTCTATTACGTCGACGGCGATTTTATGAGCCGCAAGGGCATAGATAAGGGCTATATGTCGCTGCATCCGGCCGGCATTCCCCACGGTCCCCACCCTGGTACTTATGAAGCCAGTATCGGAAAGAAGGGCACCGAGGAACTCGCCGTCATGATCGATACCTTTAAGCCGCTGCAGCTGACCCAGGCCGCTTTGGACATCGATGATGGGAAATATTATAGGTCTTGGTTGGAGTAGAATTCAAGGCGGAGAACCTTTTCCTTTCAAGACTTTATCATTAAGAAGCCGGTCCGGATTCCTAAGTATAGGATGGCATGGCGGCGCGGCGGGTTGGCGTTAGCTTCCTTTTGAACGATTCAACTTCTACAGGTTTTTGTTCTTATTTTTGCATGACAAAAACCAGGATATGATTTTCGACCTCATCAAAAAACGCCGCTCTGTTTTCCCCGCACAGTACAACGACATGCCGATAGCCAAATCTGACATCGAAAGAATACTGGAAGCCGCCAACTGGGCGCCCACCCATCGAAAGACCGAACCGTGGCGGTTTAAAGTATTAATGGGCGAGGCGAAGGAAAAATTAGGGCTTTTCCTATCCTATAAGTACATGGAGACCGAGGCACGGCCCAAAACGATAAAGTCCGAAAAACTTATCGAAAATCCCAAGAGGGCGGGTGCGGTCATCGCCATTTGTATGCAGCGCGACCCCAACGAAAGCATCCCCGATTGGGAAGAAATCGCCGCCACCGCCATGGCCGTTCAGAATATGTGGCTCTGCTGTACGGAAATGGGAATTGGCTGCTATTGGAGCTCCCCGGGGCTGGTCAAATATATGGGCGAGTTCTTCAGACTGAATGATGGGGAAATTTGTTTGGGATTCTTTTATATGGGGAATTATGATGAAGATATCGAAGAACAGACGCGGACGCCGATTGGGGAGAAGGTGGTGTGGATGGAATAGTCAATCGAGAAACGGAAACAAGGCTGCCCGATATTCCCAAGCTTTGGAAATAAAGAGCCCTAAAAACACAATGGCGACTAGAAATTTCAAAAAAGTTCCGGTCAAAAACCCCATAAAAGAACCGAAGGCTGCTTTCAGGGCCGTTTTTTTATCGGCTTTATTGATCAATTCCCCGACCAAAGCGCCAACGAATGGCCAGATTATAATCCCAAAAACGCCCAGCACCGGAAAGACCAGGGATACCAACAGTCCGAGTGTGGTTCCCACCATGCCCGCCCTACTGCCCCCGAACTTCTTCGTGCCCATAGCGGGAATGATATAATCGAG
>DASSWC010000320.1:0-14349 GCA_035705395.1 Pricia sp.
GTCTTCAGCCTGCCGCTTCCCTTGGGCAGATGGTGCCCGAGTACCTTACCGCCCGATATCCTGTTGTTGGGGGCCAGCCTTAGCCAGGACGTGAACTGTTTGGCACTGCCGAACTTCTTGATCCCCTCCGGGCCTATCTCGCTTATGACGGCCATTACCGTGGCGTCGTTGACCCCTTCGATCGCCATCAGGTCCACTCCCTCGAAATACTGGTAGGACACCTGGTTCATGTCCAGTCCCCTGATCGTGTTCTTGTTCTTTCGTTTATAGGGTTTTTCACGGGCGACGTGTTGTTTTTTAGCGGCATCGCCGTCTATGGCCTCCATTAGGTGTTTCTTGATCTGCTCGTCTATCTCGGCTATCTGGCCCTGCAGGTGAAGGTAGGTCGCCCATTCTTGTTTAAGGGCGAAAAAATGGTCGTCCCTGCCGTTGTACTGGAGGGCCTTCGCTATTTCGGACTCCGGTTTCCGGCAGTTATAGTGCCTGTGCTTGGCCAGGTCCGTTCCGCTGGTCTGCCCGTTCAGGAAATCCGTGATGATCTTGGTACCGGTAAGTCCAGCGATGTCCTTGACCACCACGTCGAGGCGCATGTTCATCAGGCGGAGGTGTTTTTGTACCTTGAGGACCGTCCGGGCGGATTGTTCGAGGATGCCATGGCGGTGCCGGGAATAGGTCCTGATGATGTCTGTCGTGGCGTCGGGCAGGAAACTTCCCGTCAGCAGGCCCAGGGTATGGAGTTTCTGTATCCATTGGCAGTCCTTGATGTCGGTCTTCTTGCCCTTTATGTTCTTGGTCTGCTGTCCGTTGACCAGGATGACCTCGAAGCCAAAGGCCGTCAAGGAGGAGAACAGGTTCTGCCAATAGGTGCCGGTGCTTTCCATGGCAACGGTATCCACCCCGTGTTCCCGCAGCCACAGGCACAGTCCGTGGTTGTCATCGCTATAGACCCCGAACTCCCTTACGTCCTGCGCGTTCTGGCCCACGGCCGCCCAATGGCTCTTGCTTCCGATGTCGATCCCCGCGGCATTGGGATCGGCCACTTCCAATGAGATTTTCTTTTTGCCCATGATAGGAACTTTTTAGATTAATAAAAACAGCTCCAGGGGATGCAATTACTTATTTTGAAATTATTCCAATCGGGATTGCCACATGGGGCATCGCCATTAAACTCAAACCCAAGCAAGGGAAAGGTATCCCTTACTTTTTGCATCCGGACCTTGATTGCTCTCGGGCTTTTTAAACACCACTGCTAAAACCGGCCTTGACAAGGAGCGTAGCCTAAAGGTATGCACGTTAGCTCAAAAACTCAACTGGTTTTTCTGGTAGGAAGATTGCAGGTAACGCCCGAGCTATGTGCAGTGCAGGGTCGCGCGCACCTGCTTTTCGGCCTAGGATTTAGCGGAATCTTTTGGCCTCTTTCTTATCCTGTCCCGCGACGGGGCAAGATCCAAAAGATCTAGCGGGGCCGCTCGCCACGCCCGGACCCTTGCCCTCGTACCATACGCCCGCATTGCCCATAGGTTTTGTTAGCGGCTGGCTTATTTCGTCCGTTTCATTTTTTTGGGATTTTGTCTAGTGTGAAAAACGTCCACTATTTCAACCTGATTCAGCTCCCAATTAATCCAGTAGATGATTTTGAAAGATTGATGCACCAAATATCGAAACTCATGACTTCTACCTTTCAAAAATTCCTCGACCTGTCCAATTTCAGGCTTTTTTTTTAGGAGAAGTGTTGCTTTGGCTATCTTTTTCGTTTCGTTTTTGGCAATTCTAGAACCTGCGTGGTCTAGGTAAAATATGTGGATTCTGTTAAGTTCCGTTTTTGCGAAGTCCGTCCAAAGAATTTTTAAGTCCATTTCTCAATTTCCTCTAGAAGTTGGTTGACCTCGGTCAATCTCCCTTTTCTTGAATCCTCCATGGACTTGTCGATCCGTTCGTTGAACTCCTTTACCGTCATAGGTTCCAATCCGTTCCCGTCCCATTTCTTCTCCTTTTTGAGGAGTTTTTCAAGACGGGATATTGCCTCTTCGCTCTGAAGTTTCAGAAATTCCTGAACAAACTCTATTTTCCTGCTTTGTAAGTCCATTTTGATTCGGTTTTAACCAAAGTTACAAATTCTCTCCAAGACTTGAATTTTTTTAGTGGTCAGCTTGCCGCTAACGTCCCGTATAAAAACAGTGCGAGCTGGCGAGCTTGATTGTCCGCAGGACAATCAGGCGTTGCAAGCGAGCACAAAGTTTCGATTCGAGACTGATTTGAGCATTTTTTTTATACGTTGTTAGGCACAGGCTTTATTTTCGCTCGAGTCCGTTCTCTTTCATTTGGTCGAATGCCTGATCAAATTCTAATTTACGTTCCGTTGTTACATTACCATACATCAAATGAAATCCGTTGATTTTTTCTTCCCTTGAGAATCTCTCAGGTTTGGATCCATTAGGTGTTGCGAGTTCTGCATTTCCGCCACGTAACAAGATTACATAACTGTTGTTCTCATATATAAAATGTTGAGTAAATCCCTCCTCGTAAGTTGTTACTTCATTTTCGATTACTCCAGCTGGTAGGGTTAAGTATTGGTCCGAATTGTTTATCTGAAATTTCTCAAAGGAAGTTTCCTGTCCGTTTTTTTCTCCGCAACTCAATAACACGAAAAATCCGATTACGTATAAGAATAAGTTTATTTTCATTGTATCCGTATGAGTATTTTAGCTTGTGCCTAACAAGTGAATATAGGTACAAGTTACTATATCTCCCTGTGAAGGATCCTTAAAATTAAAGAACTGAAAGCAATTCACAACAAATCCAGCGAAAAGCCGGAAGGTTTCCGCTATCTTTACGGTCAGTCCGGAAGCCGCGGTTAACGAGGGGCCAGCACCTATGGGATGATGGGGGCACCAAGGACCGATAAAGACGACGTGGCTTCCGGGTCAATCCCAAAATATTTCCTCACACCAGCAATCCCATTCTATAATTTTGCGATGGGGGACTTTCGCTCAGTCAGGTTGAACCAGTCTTTAGCTCCAGCTGTCCGTTCTTTATGTTGCCTATCACGATAATTGTCCTTCCCTTCTAATACTTCAGCTATACAACATTGTCCATCTTGCTCGCCTGAATGACCCTTAAAATAAAAAGGAGCTGAAAACCGTCGCGAACGGAAAAACTCTTAATCGACCCACATAAAAATTGAAACTAACTACCGGTTTTGACGGCCAATATCGGTCCGGATTTCCTGTAATTATTGGCTTGTGCAACGATTACCGATGTTGGCAGGAGTGTTTTAGCTCAACTATTTTTACCTGGCAAAGAATTTTCCCGCATTTAGATGAAATATTTTGTCTTTTTGTTGTTGTGACAAGAAATCTAAAGAATTAACATTTTCGACCACTTTTTCAATATCCCCATTATCAGAACCAAACATTAACCTGTTTTCAAACCCTGCATCTACAAGCCTTTTCATAATGTTGTAAAACTGCCTGGGGGGAAAAATGTCAGGATTGGAAATGGCAGAAATATCGGCATAAACATTATGATAATAAGCCATTATTGCAATTGTTTCTTCAATGAACGGCGCTCCAGCGTGCATAATCCATACTTTTAGGGTTGGGAAATCGCGTAGCAAGCCCTCTAATGAAATTGGATTACCTAAACTAACTTTGAAATTTGCACTACCGTGATTTGGTCCCGCAAGCCCAGTGTGAATTCCTACTGGCAAACCGTATTTTTCAGCCAATTCATAGTAGGGATATAATTTTTTGGTAGATGGAGAAATCCCATAATATTGACTAAGGATTTCCCCAATAAAATCAATTTTGCCTTCAATTATCTGTTTTTCCACCCACGCCAAATCAGGAAAGTCTTTTTTAGAATCAAAACAATATTGATTGCTGTATGGAACTTGCCCATCGGGGCAAGCTAACATTAAGCCATGTAAAATTTCTAAATTCTCTTGGCTTCGGTAAGATGATTGTAGTTTCCAAGATGAGCTTACGGCAGCTTTATATACTCCAACTCTTTCTAATGTTTTCAATTGTTGGGGTATATCTGCAGTACCATGGATGTGTATATCAAATATTTTTTGAGAAAATCCATTGTGACTGAGTAATAGAATACAACAATAAATGAATAGAAAATAAGGTTTTTTCATAATATCTTATGATGTAAAATTATTCGTCTATACATTACTCTATCTGGTTGGCCTTGTCGCCATGGTTCGCCACTGGCTTTTCTGCCCTTCAAGTATGTTTCGATTGGAGTGCATTCGACGTCCCCCAAATTCAATCCATATCTTCCTTGTTCATGGTTACTGAATCAAAAACGTATCCGTTCGGCGAGCTGCCGGAATCGTTCGTATCGTAGTAGGCCTGCAAAATATAGGCGGTTTGGCCCCAAAAATCCGCATCCTTGATGGGGCGGTCACTTAGCTGAATGTTGGCCGCGCCCTCCCTGGTAATCGTTACGGAGTAGGTGTTGGTATCCCGGTCGATGCCTACCAAAAAGGTCTGCTTTTGGTTGGCGGTGTAGTTGCCGATATCGTGCTGATTGTAACCTCCGTCAGTAAGATATAGCGTACCGCTGTCGAAAAGAATTGAAAAGGCCTCCTTAAAATGCCCCCCGGCAAAACTGAGGTAGAAATTGCGATGGCTGGTGCTTTCGGGATAGCCACTGAAGGTGTAGTTCAAGAAATTGTTGGAGGCCGCCAGATTATCGGATTCAAACCACATAAGGTCAACTGAACAGCCGGTATCGTTGTAAAAACGCATGGCCTTGGAGTCCACAACGGCACTGTTCACGACAGTGAGCCCGCAGTTCCCCTTTATTTCGTCCCCCGACGGATCTCCCGGCGGATTCGGATTGGGCGCATTGCCAACGGCATAGGCATCAAAATTGGCTTTAAAGATCAAGGGGCCACAACTGGTAAGAGTTAAAGTCAAGACTATCAAAATGGCGGATAGAACGGGTGAAGTTTTCATCGTATGGGTTTTAGGCTTGTAAAAATACAGCGAAGCGTCCCCAGCCGATGTGAAAATTGTATGTACTGTAGGAAAAAGTGTATACTTTGATGCTCAGGCAGATACCTCCTTCAACTTTTCGGCGTGCATCTTGCGCAGCTTTGCCAGTTTGGGCGTAATCACCGCACTGCAATACCCTTGGGAGGTATTGTTGCGATAATAATCCTGGTGATGTTCCTCGGCCTCGTAAAAGGTGTCCAGGACACTTATTTCCGTAACAATCGGGTCGTCATAATAGTCCGCCATTTCTTCGACTACCGTTTGGGCAGTTTCCCTTTGCGAATCGTCATGATAGTAGATAACCGAACGGTATTGGGTACCCTTATCGCCTCCCTGGCGGTTCAAGGTCGTGGGGTCGTGGGTGGTCATGAATACCTTCAATAAATCCTTATAGGAAATAATTTCGGTATCAAAACGGACCTGTACCACCTCGGCATGACCGGTAAGTCCGGAACAAACCTCGCGATAGGTCGGTTTGCCGGGAGAATTTCCGCCGGAATAACCGGAAACGACCTTTTCTACGCCCTTCAATTCCTGTAACACGGCCTCGACACACCAAAAGCATCCGCCGCCAAGCGTTGCAATTTTTAAGTTTTTATCGCTCATAGCAAAGTTTTGGGTTAACGGGATGTATGGGTTTGGATAGTTACTGATTACGAACCACCTATCACTTTTTCTTCCTGCAACCGTAAAGATAGGGAGTTCATGCAGTACCGCAATCCGCTGGGGGGCGGACCGTCGGGGAAGACATGACCCAAATGGGCATCGCAGGTATTGCAAAGGGCCTCTACCCGAACCTTACCGAAGGAGGTATCCTTTTCATATTTGACGGCATTTTCTTGGATAGGCTGATGGAAACTGGGCCATCCGGTGCCGGATTCGAACTTGATGGTGGAATCGAACAAGGGGGCATCGCAGCAGATACAGTTGTATTTTCCGGCCTCGTGCGCTTCGCAGTAGGCACCCGAATGGGCGACTTCCGTCCCTTTTTCACGGGTAATCCGGAACTGCTCGGGGGTCAGTATTTCCCGCCATTCTTCCTTCGTCTTCTCTACCTTGCGGTCGGGTTCGGGGCTTCCTTTGGTGCTGAAGCGTATAACATCCTTCCATGTAATCATAGTATCTCTGATTTAACCTTCCCAAGGTAGTGCTTTGATCGGCAATGTGGGCATGTCCCACTCTTATAATTACGTGAAATTTAGCGGCATATTTAACAAAAGCTTCGCACCTATGGGGCCGGCGGTACCGTCTCAGATTCCCTCTTTTAAGCGATTGGCATCCAACTTCAAAAAGATAAACAGGAGCATGGTAAAAAATAGCATGCTCGACCCCCCGTAACTGAACAGGGGCAGTGGAATGCCTATGGTAGGCAATAGGCCGATGACCATTCCGATATTGATAAAATAGTGTACGAGTAGGATCGAGATTACCCCATAGCCGTACATTCTGCTGAAGGCGTTTTTTTGACGTTCCGCCAAATAGATCAGCCGCAAAAGCATAAGCGTAAACAACAGCACTACCGTGGTGGTGCCAATAAAGCCCCACTCTTCACCTACGGTCGTAAAAATGTAATCGGAATGCTGCTCGGGTACGAAATTGCCCTTGGTGCGGGTACCTTCCAAAAAACCTTTCCCGAAAAAGCCACCCGATTCGATAGCCTTCTCCGATTGGTACGAGTTGTATCCAATGGTCTTTTGGATCCGTTCCAATTTGGACGGGTCCTTTTCCAGACGCAACCATAGGGAAAACCGGTCGCGGTGCCGTTGTTCGAAAACATTGTCAAAAACAAAATCGACGGACAGCGAAAAAAGTACGGTAACGATAAAGGCCGAGGCCAC
Source organism: Pricia sp. (assembly GCA_035705395.1). Classification (GTDB taxonomy): domain Bacteria; phylum Bacteroidota; class Bacteroidia; order Flavobacteriales; family Flavobacteriaceae; genus Pricia. The sequence goes on from DASSWC010000320.1 coordinate 6,845, forward strand.
GGGCAGCAACGGCACCCTGAACCTTTTCTTTTTCAGTAGGAGAAAAATGAGGATGATCAATGCCAAAACGATAGCAATCCAAATGGTGCCGAACATCAGGGTGGTGATGAATATTAATATGGCAAAAAAGGCAATGCCCAGATAATAAAAGGGAAGCCCCTCCCTAAAAATGACGAAGGAGAGTGAAAAGAACACCAGGGCGCTGCCCGGATCGGGTTGGGGAATTATCAATAGGGCGGGTATCAAAATGATTAAAAAGGCAACGAGCTGATCCTTCGTGCGCTTGATATCGGTTTGTATGTCGCTCAGATATTTTGCGAGGGCCAAGGCCGTGGCCACTTTGGCGATTTCGGCGGGCTGCAGGTTAAAAAATCCCAGGTCGTACCACGAAGTGGCCCCCGAAATGGTTTTGCCGAACACGAACAGCCCGAGCAGTGACAACATCGAAACGATGTAAAAAACACTGGAAAAGCGCTCGTAGAAACTCGCTTCCAAGGCGAGCAGGATTACGATAGACGCCAAACTGACCCCGATAAAGAACAGCTGTTTGCCATGCAGGGTACCAAAATCGAAAATAGAGGAGCTGGCCTCGGAAAACGTACTGGAATAGATATTGACCCATCCGATGGAAACCAGTAGCAGGTAGAACAGCACGGTCAGCCAATCGATGCGTTTCAGGACACTTTTACCGTACATATGTTTATCTTGAAAGGTCCTTTTGGTCCTCTGCGTCCTCCTTGGGTTTGATCGCGTCCTGGCTCCAGTCGTATTCGTTGATCTCGAATTCCTCCCCGCTGAGGGGCTTGGCGTATTCGCGTTCCAAAGTACGGTTGAGCATGCGTTTTTCGAGATCGGTACGGGTGATCTCGCCCTTGATGTATTTTTCGATCATCAACGAGGCGATATGGCCGGCGTACCGCGAGCCGTAGTAGCCGTTTTCGATATACACGGCAATGGCGATCTGGGGGTTATCGATAGGGGCGAAGGCCACGAAAATGGAATGATCGGTGAGTTGTACCCGAACGCTGTCAATCTTGGTGTAGTTCTCGACCGTACCCGTTTTACCGGCGATTTCAATATCGGGAATCTGCAACCATCTGGCGGTGCCTTTCCTGTATACATCGGCCATACCTTGAATGACCGGTTCGAAGTGCCTTTTGTCGATGGTGGTGTGCTTGGCCTCATCGTATTTGGGGTCACTGATTTCCTTGCCATCCACTTTTTTGAGGATATGCGGGGTAAAATAATGACCGCGATTGGCAATGGCCGCTGTCATATTGGCCAACTGTATCGGGGTCGCCGCTATTTCCCCCTGTCCGATGGAGTTGGAAATGATGTAAGACGACGTCCAGCGGTTGTCGCCGTACCATTTGTCATAGTATTCCTTGCTGGGTATCCTTCCTTTCCTACCGGTTGGCAGGTCGTAGCCCAGATATTGGCCCAGGCCGAAACTTTTCATGTGCTCCTCCCAGACATCCATCCCCTGATCGGTGGTCTCGAACTTATCGTAGATTTTCCGGAAGGCCGTAGCGAAATAGGCGTTGCACGATTCGTAGATACCACTGTTCAGATTGCGTATGCCGCCGCCGCAGTGACATCCCCTTTTGGTTCTCCCTACATAGAAACCGTTGTAGCATTTTACGGTCGTACTTGGCGTTATCACCCCTTCCTGAAGAGCCACAAGGGCGTTAAGGGTCTTAAAGGGTGAACCCGGTGAGGGCTCCGCTAGAAGGGCCCGGTCCCAAGTGGGTCTGGAGATGCTGTCATAGTGCAGCTTGCTGTAGTTTTTCGACCTTTCCCGGCCCACCAAAAGTGCCGGATCGTAGGTCGGGCCAGATATCATAGAGAGAATTTCTCCCGTGCCCGGTTCCAGTGCCACGATACCACCACGCTTTCCGTGCATCAGGCGCTCTCCGTATTCCTGCAGCTCCTTGTCTAAGGTGATGTTGATCTCCAGTCCCTGCTCGGGAAGGGTATCCAAAATCCCGTTCTTGTATTTTCCGATATCGCGGTTAAACCGGTCCTTTTGAATGTACTGTACGCCTTTACGCCCCCGAAGGATATCTTCGTACTGTTTTTCGACGCCGGTACGTCCCGTCAGCTCGCCCTGTACATAATAGGGGTTGCGGGCCAGATCGCGTTCGTTGACCTCGCTGATATAACCGAGCACATTGGCAGCGGAATTCGTCGCGTAATAACGCAAAGAGCGTTTTTGGATGTAGAAACCCTCATAATGCCGCATTTTTTCCTGTAGCTTGGCATAATCTTCCTTGGAAAGCTGGGGCACGAAAACGGAAGGAAGGCGAGGGGAATAGACCCGGGCCTTGTGGAGTTCTTTTTTAAATTCCGCCTTTTCTATGCCCAATAATCCGCAGAACTCCAAGGTGTCGAGGGCCTGAACTTCCCGGGGGATGACCATCACGTCGTAGGCGGGCTGGTTGCCCACCAAAAGCTGACCGTCACGATCATAAATATAACCGCGCTCCGGGTAGTCGTACACCCTTTTGATGGCCGGATCTTCCAACACCTGATCGGGGGAAAAACTGAATATCTGCAGGTACGACAACCGGCCGATAAACGTAATCCCGATGATCACGATGATGGAGGATAAAAGCAGTTTTTTCAATTCGTGTGGTTTTTTATTGACGATACTTCAACGTACCTATGGTCTTGGTTCCTCGTTTATCAGACTTTTTTGATACTAAAGAGCGAACCGAAAAGCAGGCAAAGGATCAGGGTTACCGCCCCCGTAGCGAACACTTTTTTCAAAATTAACAGGAAATTTGCCAAACTGAAAATTTCAAGGGTAAAGAAGACCACATGATGTACAACAATCAATAACGCCAAAAACGTAATTTGTTGTATACGAGTGGTATTGCTTAATTTAAAACTCTGGAACTCGAAATTGACCCCGAAAACAAAGCGCATGATAGCCGGTCGCATATATGCAATGGTGATGGTCGATGCGGCGTGAATCGCCATGGTATCGGAAAAAAAATCGATCGACAGGCCCAAAAGAAAGGCCAGTCCGATAAAGGCAGCCCGGTTTTCCTTGATGGGGTACCAGTACAAAAAAAGAATATACACCATCGGATTGACAAATCCAAAAAAATTGAGTCGGTTAAATACCAGCACCTGCACCAGTACGAGCAGTACGAAACGGACGACGTTCAAGAAGTATGAATTACTGACCACTTTCCGTTTGTTTTTCCAATGTCTCTATTTCTTCGCGAAATACATTGTTGACGATATACACGTTTCGAATATTTGTCATGTCATTAAAAAGCGATATATCGATGTTGTAGAAACTCTGTGAGGTGTTCAGATCGAACTTACGGATCGTACCGATGGGCACGCCTTCGGGAAAAATACTACTCATCCCCCCGGTTACAATGGTATCACCGACGGTCAGGGACACCAATCGGGGAATATCCACCAACTGTACCACATCGTACCTTTTCATGTCCCAAACCAGCGAACCGAAGTGATTGGTGCCCTTGATCTTGGCGTTGATGTTCGAGTTTTCGTTCAAAATGCTCTGCACCGTGGCATAATTATCCGAGGTATTCTCGACGATGCCCAGAATACCCTTGCTGGTCATCACGCCCATATCTTCGCGTACGCTGTCTTTTTTTCCTACGTCGATGGTAATATAGTTGCGGGGGTCGGAAAAACTGTTCTTGATGACCCTGCCCGTCGTAATGGTATAATTGCGCTGTACGGAATCGAGGAGGATGGAATCGCTTTCTGCCCGATTGAAAAGCAGGGCGCGCAGCCGCTTGTTCTCGTCCATCAGCTTCTGGTTCTCGGCATCGAGCCCGAAATAATTGGATATATTGTTCGAGGCCTCGAGAATGGTACCGGTGAGCCAGTTTGATGAATTGAAGAAACGCGATTGGTGGTAGGAGTGCGACTGGATGGTAAATCCCAAAGAAATGACCATCAGGATGATATAAAGAAGAAAATTCTTATATCGTATGATAAAGTTGATGATCTGCTGCATGCCCGGCGCTGTTTACGAAATCCCAAGTCTACTTAATAAGGATGCTCTTGTACCGCTCCAGATTCTTGAGGGCGATGCCCGTACCCCGTACGACCGCGCGTAGTGGGTCTTCCGCAATGTAAACGGGAAGGTCCGTTTTTTGGGACAACCTTCGGTCCAGTCCCCTGAGCATCGAGCCGCCGCCCGCGAGATAGATTCCCGTGTTATAGATATCCGCGGCCAGTTCGGGCGGTGTCTGGGACAGGGTTTCCATCACGGCGTCCTCGACACGTAAAATGGACTTGTCCAAGGCCTTGGCAATCTCGCGGTAGGATATTTGTACCTGTTTCGGCTTTCCGGTCAAAAGGTCGCGCCCCTGTACCGATTTATCTTCGGGGGGACCCTGTAGGTCCTCCGTGGCCGAACCGATCTCTATTTTGATATTCTCGGCGGTAGCCTCGCCTACATACAGGTTGTGCTGGGTACGCATATAATAGATGATGTCGTTGGTAAAGACATCGCCCGCAATTTTCACCGATTTGTCGCAAACGATTCCCCCCAGGGCGATGACCGCAATTTCGGTGGTACCCCCGCCTATGTCAACGATCATGTTGCCCTTCGGCTGCATGATGTCGAGGCCGATGCCGATAGCGGCCGCCATGGGTTCGTGGATGAGGTAGACCTCCTTGCCGTTGACGCGTTCGGCGGATTCCTTGACCGCGCGCATTTCTACTTCGGTAATGCCGGATGGAATACAGATGACCATACGAAGAGCCGGTGGGAACCATTTTTTCTTGAGCGCGGGAATGTTCTTGATGAACATATTGATCATCTTCTCGGAGGCATCGAAATCCGCGATCACCCCATCCTTCAGCGGTCGGATGGTCTTGATATTTTCGTGGGTCTTACCCTGCATCAGGCTGGCCTCTTTGCCCACGGCGATGATTTTGCCCGAGATACGGTCGCGGGCTACGATAGACGGACTGTCCACTACGACTTTGTCCATATGGATGATGAGGGTGTTCGCCGTTCCCAGGTCGATGGCAATTTCCTCGGTCAAGAAATCAAAAAATCCCATTGTAATTCTGTATTGCTTCTGTTAGTTAGGTCCTTTTGCACCGCATATCGGATTCAAAAAATGTTCGGTGGATGCTAAAAAGTCCTTTAAATTCGATAAGGGTATGTATTTTATCGACAAAAGTAGCAAAATTAGCTACCGGTCGAGGGTTAATGTTGTGAATTCCCTTCTTATGATGGTCAAACGTTAAAGTCATGAAGGCTAGTGTCTCGTCAACCCTATTTTTGCCGGCCCGAATCCTAATTTTGGCATGGGTACGACAGGGATCAAACACCGGCTTCAATGCTTGAAATGTCGGGTGCCGGTCATGACCATGGCTACCCCGTTTTCGTTGCAGAAGTCGATACTCAATTGGTCTTTGATAGACCCGCCCGGCTGTATAACGCCCGTAATGCCGTTTTTATGCGAAATTTCGACACAATCGGGAAAAGGAAAGAACGCGTCGCTCGCCATAACGGCCCCCTCGAGGTCGAATTTAAAGGATCGGGCCTTGTGGATGGCCTGGTTCAAAGCGTCTACGCGGCTGGTCTGTCCCGTACCGCTAGCGCACAGTTGTTTGTTTTTAGCCAACACTATGGTATTCGATTTCGTATGCTTGCAAAGTTTGGAAGCGAAAATCAGGTCTTCCATTTCCCGATCGGACGGTCTTTTTTCCGTAACGTAGTGCAGGTCGTCGGTGCTGTCCGTTCTAGTGTCCCTGTCCTGTACCAGGACACCGTTCAGGCAACTGCGTACCGTGGTGTCGGGCAGCTCAATCTTGTTTTGGACCAGGATGATGCGGTTCTTTTTCCCCTTTAGGGTTTCAAGCGCTTCGTCGGAATACGCGGGGGCGATGACCACCTCGCAGAACAGTTTGTGTATTTCCCCGGCCGTAGGGCCATCGATTTCGACATTACTGATTAAAATGCCCCCAAAGGCGGATATCGGATCTCCGGCCAGCGCGTCCACGTAGGCCTGATGGATGGTTTGTCGCTGTGCCAGTCCGCACGCATTGTTGTGCTTTAGGATGGCAAAGGTTGGCGCGTCGCCCTTGAATTCGTGCATCAGGTTGACCGCGGCATCGACATCCAATAGGTTGTTATAGGAAAGTTCCTTGCCGTGCAACTTGGTGAACATCGCCTCGAAATCGCCGAAGAAAAAGCCTCTTTGGTGTGGGTTTTCGCCATAACGCAGGACCTTTCCCTGGGTTTCGCTGATTTTTAGGGATGCGATTTCATGGTCCTTGTTGAAATAATTGAAAATGGCCGAATCGTAGTGCGAGGAGATATTGAAAGCCTTGGTGGCGAATTTTTTCCGGTCTTCAAGGGAGGTACTTCCGTTTCCTTCCGAAATGATTTCTAAAAAATGCCCGTAATCGGCCATGGAGGAAACGCAAAGCACGTCTTTGTAGTTTTTCGCCGCCGCCCGGATCAAGGAAATGCCCCCGATATCTATTTTTTCGATGATTTCCTGTTCCGAAGCACCGTCGGCCACGGTTCTTTCAAAGGGATAGAGATCGACGATCACGATATCCAATTGCGGAATATCGTATTCCGCCAACTGGGCCACATCGCCGCGGTCGTCCTGCCGGTTGAGGATACCGCCGAACACCTTGGGATGCAGGGTCTTTACACGCCCCCCTAAGATGGAGGGATACCCGGTAACCTCCTCGACGGGAATCACGTCGATGCCCAGATCGGTAATAAATTTTTCAGTGCCCCCGGTGGAATAGATGCTAATACCGAGTTGCTGGAATTTTTTGACGATGGGTTCCAGCCCTTCTTTATGGAATACGGAAATCAAGGCCGAAGCCGCTTTTTTATGGTTCATTGTGGAAGGGTACAATACGAAATTCGTGAGTAAAGAAAAAAAATTAAATTATTCTTAGTACTCGCCCCGTGGTGTTACGGGACAGGCAAAAATACTTTTTTTGTAGGGAAAAAGGTAGTGAGGTTATCAACAATCGGCCGGAAGTTTTGCACCACATTCGATAATTGATTAATTTTGCAACCAATGGTACCCTTCCTACATCGTGTCCTCTCATGCTTGATGGCCCTATTGCTCTTGGCCTCCACCACTTCGTGGACGGTTGGCAAACATTATTGCATGGGGCTTCTGATGGATGTTTCCTTCTTTGAACATGCCGAGGATTGCGGGATGGACATGGACTTGTACGGTGGCGTGGGAGAGCATGAACTGCCCGCGGTACAGGACGAGGATACCTGCTGCAACGATGAGATAATTTCCGTTGCCGGTCAAGACGACCTAAAACCGACCTTAAACGATATTCGGTTTGACCAACAACCGTTTTTGGTCAGTTTCGCGCATACCTATTTCGATATATTTGACACCTCCACGGAACGCAATGTTCCCCACGAACACTACCCACCGCCTCTTTTGGTCAAGGACATCCAGTTGCTTGACGAGGTTTTCCTGATTTGATATTGGATGCTTTCCGTCCTCACG
>DASSWC010000321.1:0-5352 GCA_035705395.1 Pricia sp.
AACATCTTATCGGATTGCTTTACCAAAGCGGAATCCAAGCGCTCCAAAATGGGATTTATCGCTTCGGGCGACACGCTCGTTTCCTTGAAAAAATGTACAAATGCGTCCGATTTCCGCTCCTTTTCTTCCATCCGTTTTAACCGGTCTTCTCTGGCAAGGCCTATCTCGAAACTCTTGGGGGTTAGGCGCAAATCGGCATTGTCCTGTCGTAATAAGGTTCGGTATTCCGCCCGGGATGTGAACATTCGATAGGGCTCTTCAGTGCCTTTCGTAATAAGGTCGTCGATCAAAACCCCAATGTACGCCTCGTCCCGCTGCAGCACAAAAGCATCCTTTTCATGTACTTTTAGATGGGCATTGATACCCGCCATCAGTCCCTGGCAGGCAGCTTCCTCATATCCGGTCGTCCCGTTGATCTGTCCCGCGAAATAGAGGTTTTCGACCCGTTTGGTCTCCAGGGTATGCTTAAGCTGCGTAGGCGGAAAATAGTCGTATTCTATGGCATACCCGGGGCGGAAGAATTTTACGTTTTCGAAACCTTTTACGGATGTAAGGGCTTTGTATTGCACGTCTTCAGGCAGGGACGTTGAAAATCCGTTGACGTAGACTTCGACCGTGTTCCATCCTTCGGGCTCTACAAAAAGTTGATGGCTATCCTTGTCGGCGAAGCGGTCAATCTTATCCTCGATGGAGGGACAATACCGTGGGCCGATGCTTTTTATCCGCCCATTGAACATGGGGGAGCGGTCGAAACCAGCACGTAAAAGGTCGTGTACCTCCGTACTGGTATGGGTCATATGGCAGTCCCGTTGCCTTTCAAGCACGGGGGTATTCAGATACGAGAATTTTTCCGGGAATGGGTCCCCGGGTTGCGGAACCATCACGGAATAGTCCAATGACCGCCCATCGACCCTGGGCGGGGTACCCGTCTTCATCCGCCCGCTTTCGAATCCCAAATCCGCCAATTCCTTTGTAATCCCGGTTGCCGCCCGTTCTCCTGCCCTACCTCCGCCAAATTGCTTTTCACCGATATGGATAAGTCCGTTGAGAAAGGTCCCGTTGGTTAGCACCACCGCCTTTCCTTTAATCTCAATGCCTAATGAGGTTCTCACACCGACCATCCGACCGTTCTCGACCAAAAGACCGCTGACCATTTCCTGGTAAAAATCGCAGTTTGGGGTGTTTTCCAGCGCCAGACGCCATTCTTCGGCAAAACGCATCCGGTCGTTTTGGGCGCGCGGACTCCACATTGCCGGTCCTTTGGATTTGTTCAGCATCTTAAACTGTATGGCGGATTTATCGGTGATGATTCCGCTATACCCACCCATGGCATCGATCTCGCGTACGATCTGGCCTTTGGCGATGCCTCCCATAGCCGGGTTGCAGGACATCTGTCCGATAGTCTGCAAGTTCATGGTAACCAAAAGCGTTTTGGACCCCATATTCGCCGCTGCGGCCGCTGCTTCCGCACCGGCGTGGCCACCGCCTACTACAATGATGTCATATTGTTCTGAAAACATGGTGTCTCAAATATCTGGTCCTAACAGCTGAGCCGTCGAGGTGTTCGTCTTTTCACGATTCTTTTGGCGATGTCATTGTTCCACGTGGAACAATTGTATTTTTTCATCCTCCTTGTCGCGCATTTGGATCGTATCGCTTTCCGTCCTATCCTTGTACCCGAAGATATGCAGCAGCCCATGCGCCATAACCCGTAGCAGTTCATCTTCAAAAGTGGTTCCATAGGTCTCGGCATTCTCCGTGACCCTTTCTACCGAAATAAAAATATCGCCGCCGACCTTTTTGCCTGTCGAAGTGTCAAAGGTTAAGATGTCGGTAAGCGTGTCGTGGGCCAGATGCTTCTTGTTCAGTTCCAGCAGGTACGCGTCGGAACAAAAAATGTAGTTGATAGCACTGGGCTTCCCGCTCTCCGAAGCAATTACCCTACTTACCCAATCGGCAAACCTCGCTTTGTTGTCCAACCGAAATTCCGTTTCGTAATGGAACTCAATCATCGCTTTTAAAATACGTCTTGACCCGGTTCTGAAAATTGGGCCGCAAAGGTAAGGATTCCCGGTTTAAAATCTCCGTTTCATTGCGATAATTCTCCAACGCCGGGGGTATGGTAATAATGGGGTTTTGGAAATTCTTGGTGTTGGTATCACTCTCCCGTTCCGATTTTTTGCCCTGCTTCATTGCCGCATTCTCCAGTTTCATCAATTCGTATTGTATGTTGTTGATTTGGTTCAGGCCGCGTTGGGTCACGCCGCGCTCTAGAAGGTCGTTCTCAAAATCCTCCATCTGCCGGAGCAATTTTTGGCCCAGTTTTCTATCACTGGCATTGATCATGTCCTGTAGCTGCTGCTCCAATTGTTTACGGATCGTCTGTTGCTCCTTATAAATTTCGTAGATCTCCTGCAGTTCCGCCTCGCTAGGTTGGCCCTGACCTTGTCCACCGTTTCCGTTCGTGCCATTGCCCCTCGCACCCCCTTCGCCATCGCCCGGTTTGCCATTTCGGCCCTGACTTCCTTCGGCACCCTGGTCGGAATCGGACCCACCCTGACCCTTCTGCCCGCCTTCTCCCTGTTTTTGGCCCTCCCCATTCTGTTTACCCTCTCCTTGCTGGCCCTCTCCTTGCTGGCCCTGTTGTCCCTGCTGCGGCTTTCCTTGGCCTTGTTGCCCCATCCCTTCCATTTTTTCCTTCAATTCGCCCTGGCCCTTGATGATATCGGGCAATTGAAAATCCTGTCCTTGTCCCTGTCCTTTGCCGACCATCATACTCTGCTGCATATTGTCGAGAATGTTGGCCAAGAAGTCCGCAAGGCTATTGCTAGCGTTCATCACGTATTTTTGATACGAGGCCCCCTGGTAAATTTGGTTTTCGGCCATGCTTTCGAGGGATTTATCGATATTGTAATAGACCTCGGTAATCTGCTCGTTGACGAATTCGGAAAGTTCGGCCCGCCGCAGGGAAAGGGCAAAGAGGCTGTCATCTACGTGTTCGAACAACTCGCGCAGCTCTTGCTGCTCCAGGACCGTGCCGGAATACCTGCTGTTATCCACATCGGCATCCTCAAGACTATCGTAGAGCCGCTCCTGTTTGAAGGAAAAGGTCACCAGGTTGTCCAAGATCTGCCGCAACATTTCGGCATCCTCCGTGATGCTGGCCCCGCCCCCGGCCCCAGCAGCGGATTGCCCCAGTTCCTCGCTCATCTTTCTCATCTTTTCGGCGGCGGATTTCTGTTTTTGGGAGGCGCCCTCTGCCGCCTTTTGTTTCTCCCTCGATTTTGAGGATTCATCGACCTCCTGGTGTTTGTTGATCTGCTCCAGGGCGCCTTGCTGATCCTTTTTTACGCCTTCCTTTTTTTGGTCGTCGATGTTTAACGCAATGGGCTTTTTAAGATTCTCGTTGTCCTTTTGAAGATTCTCGAGTTCTTGCGCCAATTTTTCAAAATTTTCGTTCAGTTTCCGCTGTTCGGTGTCGGAGAAATCCTGGCCTAATTTCAATGTGGAAAGTATGTTTTGCCGCTTGGCCTCATTCTCAAGGTCTTTCGCCAATTGTGCCGCCTTTTCGGTCACATAATACCGCTTGGTCAGTTCGAGCAACTGTTCCAAATTGCGTTCACTGTTCTGTTGTTTTTTGCCCAGTTCCTCCAAGCGCTGGGCCAGTTCTTCCTTATCGATCTTGTCGGCCACTTTCTTGAGCTGTTCCAACAGTTTTTCATTCTTTTTGGCCTCCATCTCCTGACGTTCCAGACGTTCTTGCAACATTTTGTTCATCGGGTCGTCTTTGTCGCCCTTGTCCAGATTTTCCTGAAGTTGCTTGCTGAACTTCTGCATCAGGTTTTCCTGTTGCTGCTGTTTTTGCAAAAAATCCTTAATCTGGGTCTGGTCGTTAAAATTCAACTGATTCTTTTCCTTTTGCTCCCGATTGATATCCTTTAGCGTCTCTTTTTGTTCCTTGAAAGTATCCAAGGAGCGGCCCATGTTGTCGATGATGGACTGCTGTGATACCAATTCCTTGTTCCGCAACTGATTACTGTCGAGCATGGTCATCGAAAACACTTGGCTCTTTGCCGTTTTCCCCTCATGGATGGCGTCGTTATCCGTTGCTGTAAAATAGAAACTGTAGTTTTTCCCTGCCTCCAGTTCCAATCCCGATGGGAAGGTATAGTAAAACTGTTGGAAATTGGCATTGGGCGCCTTTAGCGGAACCACTTGTTGCCGATCCGGATCGGCATCGGGATAACAGATCAGTTTTATACTGTTCAGTTTATAGTCGTCGGAGGCCTCCCCCACATAGTAGGATACGTTCGGGTTCAGGGAATCGAGCACCTGCTTGGCCCTTATGTTCGGATGGGCATCCTTGATGATCGTAAAGCGATAGGCCAGCTTTTCGTGGTCCGTTACGTTTTTGTTCGAAGTGGTCAGTTCATAGGGATAGTCGGCGTATATCCGTCGGGATAATTCAAACCGATCGGAGGCCTTGGTAAAGAAAAAGGAAGTGTCTTTGATTGCCAATCGGATGGCCTCCGTATTTTCTCCCTCGATCTCCCAAGTGACCATGGTACCTTCCGGAAAGGTGGCGTTACCGGTACTGCGGATTATCTGGGATGGGCGATTTAGGTAGTTGGGGTAATCCAACTGTATCTGAAAGTTTTGGATGGAAGGCGTACGTAACGCGTTCAAAGTATAGGGCCGGGACCGCACCTTGTTGGCGGTAAATGAGAAGCGGGTGTCTTTCAATGGCGGCGTGAGCGTATACTGATACCGACCGTTCTGTTTTTGCAATAACGAGGTCTTCCCGTTCATTTCGATGTAGACCGCTTCCGGCTGAACCTTACCCTCGGTGGCGACCTCAATCGTATACGATTCCGTATCCAATACGTTCAAGTCCCCCGACAAAAGCCGGAAATGAAAGGGAGCGGGTGGTTCATAGGCCAGGTCGTAGTTCACGACCCGGTCCGCCGAACCGAAAAAAGGTGTTAGGTTTCCAGAAACCCAAACCAGTCCGAAGAGCAGCGCGGGAAAAATAAGATATTTGGTATATTTCAAGTTTTCCCGAAAGTCCACCGCCTTGGCAAAGGGAATCGGATCCATGTTTTCGGAACGTTGTTCGATACTGGCCAGCAATAATTCCGATTGGTCAGAATCCTCGGCCAAATCCAACAGGTTGAAGAGCTTGTCGCCCACCTCCGGAAAATGCTTTCCGATCAATACCGCGGCCTGTTTGTTGCTGAGGCCCTGTTTGAGCTTAAAAAGATAGAACAGCGGCGTCAGGATGTACCGGAACAGCAAAAGACACTCCACTCCGACAAATACCGCCAAAAGTACCAAGCGTCCGATGGAATTTAG
>DASSWC010000322.1:0-25389 GCA_035705395.1 Pricia sp.
CGATAAAATCGACCACAAAAACACTGAACATCAAGGTCCCCAAAAGCAGTAGGTGCGGCAGCAATTCCCCTGCAGAGTAGATTCTGTCAAACAATAAAAAATGGGCGAACCAATAAAAAAGAAAGAGAAAGCCAAGGATGATGATGTAGTTGACCGGTTTTGTTTTGCCAAAAATTAGGGAGATCATACTTTGGTACCTTCTAACAAACACCTCAAAAATAAGCCATCCAAATTCCAGTCCAGTGGTTGCAATCGATAACTTAACTTTTTATACCTTTGCAAGGTAATTATATCTTTCAAGATGACTTCATTTTTTAGGGGAATAGAAGATCTGTTCGTAAACCACCTTTTTTGGCCCCTTGACCAATTGCGGTATTGGGACAGTTGGTGGGGCGCCAATTTTTTCAACTGGATTTTGGCCATTATTGGAATGACTGCCTTTGTGTACTGGATGTTGGAGTTAAAAAAATATAACGACAACAACGATGAAGACAAGTCGATTACCGCACATCCGTTTCTGTAGCCACGCCTTTCGGACCTCCTAAAGATCGAACCCGATATCCTTTCGGTAGTTCATGCCGTCAAAATCTATTTTTTGGACGTTTCTGTAGGATGTTTTTAATGCTTCCTTAAAATCCTTTCCAAAGGAGGTTATTGCCATTACCCTTCCGCCGTTCGTAACCGTCTCTCCGCCTTTATCCTTTGTGCCTGCATGGAAAACTAAGGAATCTTGGATTTCTTTCGCTCCCAAAATGGTTTTTCCTTTTTCATAGGCCTCGGGATAACCTCCGGATACCAGCATCACCGTCGCCGCCGAACGCGCATCGATCTCCAGCGCGACGGCATCCAAAGTCTGGTCCGCCACCGCCTGAAACAGCTCGACGAGGTCATTTTTGATGCGGGGGATGACCACTTCGGTTTCCGGATCACCCATCCGCACATTGTATTCGATGACCTTGGGATTGCCATTCACGTTTATTAAACCTATAAAAATAAAGCCTTTGTAGGGAAGGTTGTCTTTATCAAGGCCTTCTATGGTCGGTTTGACGATGCGTTGGTGGACTTTCTCCATAAATACCGCATCCGCAAAGGGAACCGGGGAAATGGCGCCCATGCCGCCCGTATTGAGGCCCGTATCGCCCTCGCCGATACGCTTGTAGTCCTTGGCCGTGGGGAGCACCTTGTAGTTCTTTCCGTCGGTAAGCACAAAGATACTCAGTTCGATACCCGAGAGAAACTCCTCGATCACTACCGTGGTACTCGCTTCGCCGAATTTCGAATCGACCAACATGGACTGTAGTTCTTCCTGGGCCGCTTTCAGGTCGTTCAAAATAATCACGCCCTTGCCGGCGGCCAAACCATCCGCTTTCAGCACATAAGGTGGTTTTAACGATTCCAGAAAGGCATACCCTTCCCGGATGTTTTCGGAGGTAAAACTTTGGTAGGCCGCGGTGGGGACGCCGTGACGCTCCATGAATTTCTTGGCAAATTCCTTACTGCCCTCCAACTCGGCTGCCGCTTTTTGCGGCCCGATAACGGGAATAGGTGCCAGTACTTCATCCTCAAGAAAATAATCATGAATGCCTTTGACCAAGGGGACTTCAGGGCCGACGACGACCATCTGAATTTGCTCGTCGACCACCAATTTTTTAATGGCCGGGAAGTCGTTTACACCTATCGGTATATTTATAGCCGTCTTGGCCGTTCCCGCGTTGCCTGGGGCTACGAAAAGCTTCCCTAATTTTAGGCTTTGTACGAGTTTCCAGGCCAAGGCATGCTCGCGGCCGCCTGAGCCAAGGATGAGGATGTTCATGGGTGATGGGGTTGAAGTGGTTTTGGCAAATTGTATCGATTAATTTTGCTCAATGTCATTTACTGGTGTTTCCTTTTTCTTTGCTTTCTTTTTCTCCTTACGGTTCTTCTCTTCCACCTTTGTTTTAAAACGGTCTACCCTTCTCTTGAGCAATATTTTTTGCTTCAAGGTGGTAAAATTGTAGTTGTATTTAAAGAAAATATAGCCCAAAAAGATGATTACGGACACCAACATGATCACCATGCCCAGGTTTTTTGCCGTGCTGCCTAAAACAATGAATAGGGCAACAAAAAGCAGATTAAAACAACCGATGATAAAGCTGGCCTGTTTATGGCTGAGGCCCCAATAATCGATCAGCACATGATGCGTATGGTTGCGATCGGGAGAAAACGGCCCCTTTTTATTGGCAATACGGATGGCGAATACCCTGGCCGTATCAAATAGCGGTACGATCAGGATGCTAATGGCTATCAAGGGTACATTTTCCAACAAAAAGGGAAGGTCGGCATAATCGGTTTTAGGCAAAGCCAAAAATTTCAGCGTAAGGATGCTAATGACAAAGCCCACAATTAATGACCCCGTATCCCCCATAAAAATCTTTTTATCAGAGGACAGATTAAAGCCCAAAAAAGCCATTAGGCTAGCATTCAAGGCAATGGCCAACAAGGCGAAAAAGAACTCTTCGGTTAGGTAAAAGATCGTGGTATATATCACCATAATGACAATGCCGACCACGGAGGCCAACCCGTCGATGCCATCAATGAGGTTATACGAATTTATGATTGTTATCATCATAAAACCGCCGATTATCAGATAGAGGTAATAGGGAATTTCATTGATGTTCAGAAAGCCGTTCAGGGAAAGTATCGTAAAGCTGGGGTTGGCGAGGATAAAGGCAATGGCTAGAATCTGTGACAAAAGTTTCGCGCCTGGGGATATAACTACCAAATCGTCTTTAAGACCGACGATGAAAAGGATGGTGAGGCCGGGGATGATGTACATCGCCTCGTCAAAAGCGTCTCGCCCCCGAATAAAAAAAAGGGCGAAAACGAGGGTGTAAAAAAAAGCTACCCCGCCCAATGTCGGAGTACGCATGGAATGCGAACTTCGGATATTTGGATCATCCATCAAACGTTTGTACTCCACGACCTTAATGATTTTCGGGATAGTCAAGTACGTCAGCAAAAAGACTCCTATAAAAATCGATATGGCGGTTTCCAGAAAAAACAAATGCTTCTAAATTTGACTAAAAGTAGTAAATGTTTGGTGCATTGAACCGCTTCATGGCAGAAACCTCATCAATGTTCCAATAACCCCAACGACAAACCCGTCATTCCGAATCGATTTCGTTTTCAGTTTTTATAAATTGAAGCATTTGGAGGGCGAGTAGTTCTCTGTCGATTATTGGTTTAACACGTTCGATATCGATTTCAAAGTCTGCGGATTCATGAAAAGCTTTGTCTATAGCTTCAATAAAACTTCTTTCGTCTTCTGGAGTAAACGTCAGCCCCAAATCATTTTCGGTCACAAATGCTTTCGCTTCACCTTTCACCCCAAGAAGTATAGGTTTCTTCATGGCGACAAGTTCATTCATTTTGGACGGTATTGCCCCCAAAAAAACGGGGGAATCAATTAGATTGACCAGCCCCATATCAAGAATGGATATATACCTTTTAACTTCGGCTTTCGTCACGGAATCTATAAATGTGGTGTTTTTCAATCCGAGGTTTTTGTTTAGCCGCAATAGGTCGTTCTTTACCGCTCCTGATCCCACAAAAAGAAAATGTACCTTTTGGTTTTCAATTTTCGATGCTGCTTTAAGAATAAAGTCCAATGCATGTGCCATCCCATGGGTACCGATGTAGCCGATAACAAATTTATTTTCCAGCTTTAATTTCGAAGTCAGCGAATTATCTTTGGGCAACGGCTTAAAATGGTTAAGGTCCACACCGTTGCGTATTACCTTGATCTTGTTAGACGGTAGATTATGTTTTTCAATTATCGTATTTCTGATATAGGCGGTAGCCGTAACGATTTTCCAAGCGCTTTTGTAAAGTTTATGCTCTAAGTACTCGAAAAATCGGATAGCCCAATTGTCTTTCATCGCACCCACCACCTTTATGGATTCGGGCCATAGGTCGCGTACTTCCATCACCCATCTCTTACGTTTCCAGAAGGCCAGCCATCTTCCTGAAACTGCCGTGAAAAACTGGGGAGATGTAGCAATAATCAAATCGGTCTTAATGAAAAGGCCTGCTATGAACGACGAGCACATATAACTCAGAAAGTCGAGAATACGCTTTACAAACCCCTTGTTCTCTGCCATAAAAGACCATACCCGAACGACGCGAATGCCCTCAATATGTTCGACCTGATAAAGTTTGTTTTTGTAACCCTCGTAAACCTCACCATAGGGGAAATTCGGGAAGCAGGTAATCACAGTTACTTCTTCCCCCTGTTTTATCCATTCGCGGCAGTGCTCATAGGTTCTATACGCCGGTGCGTTCGTTTCGGGTATGAAATTATCGGTGAGGAAAAGAATTTTCATTTTTTGCCGTTGCTTACAAGCTCATTAACGATAATCTGCCCAGTATTGCCTGTGCCGTAAAGATCGATATTAAAATTGATATCCTTATTTTTCAAACTTTTAAAGGTTTCAACCATACGCCCTTTGTTGGGACCTGTCAAGAAATTAACCCCGTTGTCGACCAATTCTATCCATTCGGTCTCCTCACGAACGGTAATACATGGCTTTTTAAAGAAAAAAGCCTCTTTTTGCAATCCTCCGCTATCGGTGATGACGCATTCGCAATTGGATAAGAGCCAAATCATTTCGAAATAGCCGACCGGTTCCAAAATCTGAATGTTCCTACTAGGTACAATTTGAAATTCTTCCAGTTTTTTGATGGTTCTCGGATGAAGGGGTAGGACTACTTTTTGCATTTCGGCAATCGTTGCCAATGCCTGAAATATATCCACAAGCTTATCTTTGTCATCGGTATTTTCCTGTCTATGGATAGTGGAAAGTACAAAACCACTGTTCATATCGATTGCCTTCGGTCGTTCTGACCGATCAATGTAATATAGGGCCGCATCGTACATTACGTCGCCACATTGCACCAGTTCGATATCAAGGTTGTCAAATCCTTCATTTTTTAGGTTTTTCAAGGCCGTCTTTGTGGGACAAAAGAGTATATCGCTGATCCTATCGGTCAGTATCCGATTTATCTCTTCGGGCATACGCATATTAAAGGATCGGAGGCCAGCCTCTACATGCGCAACTTTAATGTGCAATTTTTTTGCGGCCAAGGCGCCTGCAATCGTCGAATTGGTATCCCCATAAACTATTACCCAATCGGGCTTCTCTTTTAAAAGCACCTTCTCAATATCTGCCAACATCCTGCCGGTCATAGCGCCGTGCGAGAGGCTATTTATCTCAAGGTTATAATTCGGTTTCGGTATGCTCATTTGATCAAAGAAGACAGCACTCATATTATCGTCAAAGTGCTGTCCGGTATGAACAATACGTTCGACAAGCTCGTCGCCTTTGCGACCATTATTATAAACCTCTATAGCCCTACTGACCACCGCGGCCTTTACAAATTGTGGTCTTGCACCTACTATGGTAATAATTTTCATGGAACAAATATTGATACAGCGTCCAAAAAATAGCGATAATGGGATAAGACCCAGTAAAAGCATAAAACATTCATCCCGTTGATTACTTTAATGTTTTCATACTATCGAAACCTATTCGCCTTTAATTCTCTGATTCTTAAGGCCCCACGGCATGGGGAAATGTTTGTTGGAAAAAATGAATACGACAATAAACAATATGATAAAAGAAATCAGGGTAGCCTGTGCAGCTCCCACCATACCGTTTAAGTTGATAAGTATATAATTTAAAACTAAATTAATCAAAACGGTAAAAAATGTGCAGTATGCGATTACTTTGGTTTTCTTTAGGTAAAATAAATAGTTGACCACCATTTTGTACATCCCAAGAAATGCATATCCTAACAGCACCCATAACACAATACCTGACCCGCTGTCAAAAGCTTCACCTACAAAATATTGATAGATGAAAGGGGTCGCAAAATAAAAACCCGCTACCAAAAAAAGAAGAAGAATAAAATATAGATATGTTATTTTCACAATTTTCATTTTCTCCTCAGGTTCATTTTCATTTAGTTTTTGAAAAAAATAGGGAACCCAGGCCTGATTAAAGGAATTTTGAAGAAGCGCGATAACCATTCCTATCTGATAGCCGACGGAATAAATTCCAACATTATTCAGCCCCAGCATAAAAAGAATAAAAAATCTATCGGAGAACCCTAAAAGACTGGATCCGACCGAATGAAAAGCCAGTGGTACGCTAAATGCCAAAGCAACTTTTTTATACTCTTTATCAATACTAGGCTTTTGTATATTGCCTTTCTTGTACAAGATGTAGATTGCGATTACACCAAATACCAGTGCAACCACAATTTGGGGTATTATTCTTCCTTCCCACCCCATTTCAAAGACCATAATCAGAAAGAGGGACAATCCCAGATCCATCGCGGTTTTCATTACTTTAAAAATCCCGAATTTGACCGTGCTGTAGGAAACCCGCCAAAGTAGAAGCAAAATCTCCGCTATTTGTGAAAAAAGGGTATATATTACGGCAAAGGCCAAGAGAACTGGAGGAAAACCGTATGCTAATAAAAGATCATAGACGAGAAATGATACTATAAAGAAAATCAAAATTGTTAATGACCCGATGCGCAACAGCACCATAAATACTGTTGTTACAAATCTAGGAAGGTCTACGTCCTCAAAATAATAACGGCTTACCGACTGCACAATACTTAAGCCCACAATCGGTGTTGCAAGCAAGGTAATGTTATAAAAAATATCGACTATTCCGTAGTCTTCTGGACTCAGATAAACAGTAAGGAAGGGCAGCAACAAAAAAGGAATTGCCGAATTGAGAACATTGAAGAAAGTAAAGAGCGAAATGTTCTTAAAAAGACTTTTGCTATCCATTAACTCTCTCTAAGTGTTTGGGTGTCGTACTCTTTTCGTTTTTTTGGCAAAATATCCTACGCTGCGAAAATAGAACTTTTGGGCAATCGAGTCTCTTTTAAAAATGAATTTTTACTAAACAAAGTTGTGGCAAAGGTAGAAACTCCATGGGCATAAAAATAATCTTCCCCAATCTTTTAGAAAAGTTATCCGGAATGTTCGGTTTCATGAGAAAAACTTGCAAATAAATATCAACTTCGTGAAATTGTCCTATTTTCCAGGAACGCTGCGGCTGGAAACCGACAGCATTACGACGAATGCCATGAAAAATACAATTCCCCTTTCTCTTTGTAACAAACTTTCAAACAGAAAATTCAAGGACATAAATAATAAAAATAGCATCAGTAATATATCCCTATTTCGAAAAGCCCTTTTCAATCCGATCGCCAAAGCAAGAACGAACCCAAGGACGAAAACAATTCCATTTGAAACCAAAAAATTGAGATATTGATTATGGCTGTTCTTGTTTCTGAGCGTTTCACAGGTTGAAAAGGCATAGACTTGAAGGCAGTTTTGGTTCAATACTTCCCAAGTGCTCCCGGTACCGTAACCGAAAATGAAAGATTCCTTGGCCGTCTTGAGCGATAGTAACCATAAATGAAAACGTATGCTAGTAGACTCGTTGCTATGTTTATCTTCAAAAAAAGCTTTGTTGAAGCTGGTTAATGCTTGTGCCGATCGATTATAAACCACTGGGTTAACACTATACATTACCAAAACTCCACCTAGTATCAAGAGCAATATGCCAAAGTAGACCTTACGCTTTTTGGTAATCATGTTATATACATAGAAAACCAGGGCAACTGCAACGAAAGAAAGGATTCCGGCTTTGCTCGATGTGAGAAATAGGACCGTAAAAAATAGGATAAACAGTAAAATCTTGACCGATGGATTCCATTTTTGTTTCAGGACGGCTTTGTCCATCAAACAAAACAATCCCACACCCAAATACAGGGAGAAGTATGTTGGGTGGAGGTCTAATAGACTCGAAAATTCCTGATAAAAAAAAATACTGTTTGGCCGGTCAAATGCATCCAATACATAAAAACTTCCCTGAGAAATGCCCCTGTATACAGCATTTGAAAGACAAACTACTGCTGCAACTACTAAACCGACAATAAAGTAATTTAAACATTTCTGTCTAGCCTTACCGCTTAAGCGTTGCCCCCCTAGGATTAAGGGGAAGATAAATAGGGAGAATTGGGTCTGTACTTTTAACAGACCGGTTTCGGAATCGATAGTATATGTTAAACCCAATATCAAAAGTACATATAGGCCCATATACAACAACAAATCCTTTTTTTCCAAAAGGTTTCGAAAATATCTTTTTTTAAAACTTATAAGGATAACTAATACGTATAAAATGACCAGAATACTCGAAGCCTTAGGCAGAAGGGGAAGAGAAAAAAAAATGAAGGGCAATATTTTTGTGCCTATTTGTTCACAGGCCGAACGCATTAATTTTAGTTTGGACTTTTTAGACATTATTTTTAAAAAAATCTATGGAATAGATTAAGATAAACAAATAGAAATAGTTGGACCATGCGCCCGATAATAAGGTAATGGAAATTATGCAACTGATAAAGAAGATAAACACCAAATTCATGGGGTATGTGCTCTGTTCGCTCGCCTGTTTTACTTTCATGTAGAAGACTGCGAGCATACCAAAACCGAACAAACCCATTTCGGTCACTATTTGCAAAGTGAAGTTATGCATACTGAGAGCAGTATATTCCTCTGTTCCGGGAACCACTATTTCATCAATCATAATATCTGAATTCCCGGGACCGATTCCTAAAAGATACGAATTCAATAGTTCTTTAATCCCAAGAATCACCGCATTGGATCTCGCATTAAATGTGCCTATGTGTTCCAAGGGTTCCTGCGTGATAATATTTTCAGCAAGTCGCGATATGAAATATTCGATGGTATATTTTCCTTGAATGCTATACTCCCTGGCAAAATATAAGGTAGCTATCCCTAGTACTCCCAAAACGAGAAACCCAAGATACCTCATTCTAAAAAGTTTAAATTTTATTAAAAAGTAGCCTCCGAAAAAAACTATTAAAGAGAGTAAAGCGAGTTTAGCATCATTAAATACAATAAGAAAAACAGCTCCAAAAATCCATAAATATTTCGCGAAGTGTTTTTCTTTTAAAAAAAACAAGGGGACAAATATTGCCAGGACAGCAGAAAACTCATTTTCGGTCCAGAAAAAAATATTCACTGCCTGCGTTTCCGGAGTGTTGATGTAAATTCCGCCGAATAAATATTGGATTAATCCTAATATTACCAGAGTCTTGAAGAGAAATGATAGATATGAGTATATGTAATGGGCACCGCAAATTCTCAGAATTTCCTTATAGTAGAAATAAAAGAAAAAAATGGTGATGTAATAAAGATTAAAAACAAGGTTAAAAGTATGGAACCTAGAAACATATGATGCCAGCAAGGAATAGGAAATAAAAATAACTATTATCCCGACCAATTTAAGAGCTCTCCTCTGATTGGCAACAAATAACCATAAGAAAAGAAATGGAAGTAAGACTCGGAACAAAGTTATATTGCTCTCTATCGATGGTCTCAAAATAGTACTCATGCCGGCGATAGTTACAATGGCAAAATGAACTATCCCGGCCAGCCTATCCTTAGTTATTCGTATACTTGATTCCATCTAATTCTCCAAAATAGCGCGCTTATTCAGAGGGGGTGCTTACCCTCTTATAGCTTCTCTCCTGCCCAATTATAGTGCCACATTTTGCATAACGATCACCATGGTTTTTCTGTTATTTCTATACTCCATAACCGTTAATGTGATTGCCCTTGCAAACTCTATTTCCGTTTGAATTTTACGCATAACAAAAAGATTGCTTTCCTTATCTTTTTCAATTTTTGCCGAAAAGGACTCGAATCCATGTTTTTTTCTCTCCGGTGCTAAGAGATCGATATCATCATCTTCTGGATAAATAGCCAAAATTATATAATAATTCCCATGAAATTGGACTTTTGAAGGTGCGGTTGACACATCTACTTTCAATTGATACTCAGACGGGGCAATTTTTTCTAGAATAATTTTTTCGAAGGTTAAGTCCAGACTGTCGTTTTGGTGGTGTTCTTCCTTAATCTTGTATTCCAAGATGTCCGTGACCCGATTAGAGCCAGGTTTTGAACGATGCTGTTTTGATTTATCGTTTTCATTGTCTGAGGAACCAAGTTTGCACGAACCTGTAACCGTACACATCACAATTATCAGAATAGACAAAATCTTATTCTTCATTACATTGCTACTTTTGGCATATCCTAAATTACTCTATTTCCAATTTGATGCCCTGTCGAAAAATTCAAGAAAAGTTTCTGGATCTATTTGGGGCGAAAAAAAATGGGAGATAGAATTTTTAACTTCGGATTTGATAAAAGTTCTATCTCCCATTTCGTTTAAAACTTTTGCCAATTCTTCTCCTGAGCCCGCCGTGAAATTGTATGGGTTATTTCCCAGTATCGTCTTTAGATGCTTGTTGTAAAGTCCATTTATATCCAGACATATATTGGGCGTGCCCAATGCCAAAGCTTCAAGTGCACAGGTAGAATATACGGTTAAGTGGTAATCACAATATTTCAATAATTCGTAGGTGTTCAAATGGCCTAAGGTGAAAAAATTAGCTGTTGAATTGAAAGCCGTCTGTTCTGAATAACGCCTCGGTTTAAATATAAAACAGATGTCTGGAAACGTGTTGGAAATGCTTGATATAACATTTAATAAGAGAACATCAGTTACTTGAAGTTGACCGGTAATGCAAACGGTTTTCCTGAAAGCATTCTTTATTTCTTTTAATTCACTGGAGATATTAAGCCGCTCTTCGACCTCTTCGATAAAAGTATAGCCATACTCGAGAACTTGGGCCCTTTCAAAAAGATTTCCTTTCACTACGGTGTTACTGGCGTAATTACCATAGCTTAAAAAATAATCTGGTAGGAAGGCGTTCGGCTGCCTTTCTTTAAAATGATATGCCCTATGGCCATTTGCTACCAGGCCATGTTGCAACTCAATGACAGGGATGTTATTTTTTTTTGCCGCTAAAATGAGTTCAAAATTAGAATAATAACAAACCAAGAAAATCACTTTGGGGCGATACAACTTGAACAGAAAATTATATAATTTTTTTCCTGCTTGAATTCGGTGATATATATACCTAATTTTCGATATGTCCTTTTTTAAATACGATTCCAGTAAATTAAGATTCTCGATTTTGGGGCTTCTGGTGCATTTCAAAATGATGAACTGAACTAAATATATCCAAGACATTCCAATATAGTGTTCCCCTTTCTGGAGTCTTTTTGCCTCTGTTCGCCCTTTTGGTATTGGGTTTTCAAAGAACATATAGCCTTTCAAATACTTTAAAAGACCGGTAGTAACTCGGTCAAACGAATCTTCATTGATATGAAATCTCGTTTGGGAATTGGAAAACACCCAATATTCGGACTTTCCTATTTCTCTGAGAGACCATAAATCACCGATTAGGTTTTTAAGCAGTATCTTAATGTACGAGGTGTTCATCTCCTTGATAACTTTATGCTCCCCGGCAATATCAATAAGATAGCTTTTTAGTACCGGCCAAATTGAAATACCGTCATGCGTTATCTTGCCAACCTCAACATTTCTTTCAACATCTTCGAAATTCATGGATAAATCGTTATTTCAATGCAGCTATTTATGGTTTCCGGCTTCTATTTTCCAACATTTTTTCGGCCAGCATCCAATCCGTCGGAGTGTCAATGTCATGTGAGGATTCTTCATCCATGACATATTTCCTGATTTTTTTGAATTCTGAAAGTTTTGCGTTTTCTATCGATGCCACATTAATAATATAGATTGCTCCATTATACTGCCATACTTTCGGGCAATCTTGCCTTCTTTCAAAATTCCCTTTCTTCGAATGTTCTAAAAAGCCTTTTCGATTTTCCTCAAAAAGCACGTAATAGGGGTTGGCTTTGGTCTCCGTGACAGATACTATCATATCCAATCCTTTTTCCATCTCATATATATTCAACGCCTCCCTAATATGGTCTGCGGACCTGAATGGAGAGGTGGGTTGCAGCAATACAATAACATTTGGATCCAAACCGTTTTTTCGGGTATATTCCAAGGAATGTAGTAGAACCTCGTAAATACCGGCTGTATCCGAAGCTAAATGGGGAGGCCTTAAAAAAGGAACCTCGAGCCCCTCTCCCTCTACATGCTTTTTGATTTCAGCATCGTCCGTGGAGACAATAATTTCATGGTCTTGGAATATTTTTCTTGCAGCTAGTATGGTGTGCATAATCAACGGCTTATCTCCTAAAATTTTTATGTTCTTTCTTAGAATCCCCTTAGATCCGCTTCTCGCCGGTATGACAACCAATGGCCGTATCAAAATTTTATCTGTTTTATATCTTGTTGCGCTTTTTCAAAATCTTCATGTTTACCGATGTCAAGCCAATAGCCGGACAAAGGATAGGAAACCACTTTTTTGTTTTCTGCAATCAATATTTCCATCAAATCGGTAGCGTTGAAAAAGGATTCTTTGGGAAGATAGTCCAAAGCCGACTTTTTGATCAAATAGATACCCCCGTTAGAATAGTAGGTATATGTCGGTTTCTCACGTAAATTCATGACATGACCATTGCTGGTCTCCAACACTGCATACGGCACGTCGACCTTATATGGAATGGTAACGACGGAGAGGTCTGCATCCTGTTTTATAAAGTCTAGAAAAAACCGTTCGTAATCAAGGTTGGTCAATAAATCCGAATTGGTCAAGAGAATATAGTCATGCCGAAAATCGGGAATTTTGGAGACTGCACCAATGGTACCCAGAGGCTTATCCTCCCAGATATAGGATATCCTAATATTCTTCGCATCGCCGTTACCAAAATAACCTTGGATTTGCTCCCCAAGATATTTCACCGAGACCCAGAAATCATCTATTCCATAGAGGGTTAACCTATCCAGATTGTGCTCCATTATGGGTTTTTCGCCTACTTTAAGTAAAGGCTTAGGGGTATTTTCGGTCAGGGGTCTAAGTCGCGATCCGGTTCCTCCGGCCATAATCACCGCATCTACCGGCAAATAAGACCTCAGCAACCTGAAGTTTATGATATTAGTGATTTTATCATCATTGTCAATAACTGGTAGTATTTTATAGTTTCCCTCGCGGTATTCAATAATCTGATCGATATTTTGTTCGCCTTTTCGAACATATTTTGGGTGAGCTTGAATTACCTCATTTACCAGGCTAGCTACGGTAATGCCCCTAATAAGACCTCTTCTGATATCGCCATCGGTCAAAGAGCCCAAAAGCCTATCTTTTTGATCCGCTACGAACAAAATAGCATCTTGACCGAGCTCATTTAATTGTATGAGAGCCTGCTTGATACTGCTTTGCGATAAAATAATATGGTCTTTATAACTTCTCAAATTCGAAATTGTTTAAATCGTAAAATGATTTTTGTTTTTGTGCGGTATCATAGTCCTTTAGCTGTTCGATGATTTTTTCCGTTGCATGGCCGTCGCCGTAAAGGGTTTCTTGCGTTTGGATTCTCGCCAAAAAAGTCTCGCTTTTTGCTTTCTTGATCATCTCGCTGATTTTTTTGGATTCGGGCGGACAATTCAATACGCTTTCCGGCATAATCCGTCCTTTTTGTCTAGATCCGATGTTAATTGTAGGAATTTTAAAATACGGCACCTCCAATATCCCGCTCGAGGAATTGCCAATCACAAAATCAACAAATTGCAATGCCGAAAGATAGCGCAATTGCCCCATGGATGAAAAAACCAGGGCCTTTTCGAGGTTTTGGGCCACATATTCATCAATCATTTTTGTAATGATGCGACCATCCTTATCCGAATTGGGCCTGGTAAAAATCAAGGTGGTGCTTTCCAGTACATCCAAAGACCGCAATAGTTCACCGAACTGCGCCCCAGCAGTTGCATTTTCCAAGGTCACGGGATGAAAGGTAATTAGTATCGCATGTATATCCAATGTTTTTGAAATGGATTCCTGGAATTGTGTTTTATCCAAAAGCGGTAATTCTCTAATACTATCAATTCCTATGGCGCCTACGTTAAAAACATTTTGCGGCTGTTCGCCCATTTGAATAATACGTCTTTGGTAGATTTCCGTCGAGGCAAAGTGCAAACGAGCCATTTTAGTGATTGCATGTCTGAAAAATTCGTCGTAGGCACCCTCGGTGGTTTCACCGCCGTGGATGTGAGCAACGGGAATCAGTGCAATTACGGCTGCTGTCACAACGGCTAAAATCTCACTTCGGTCACCGAGAACTACTACAATGTCAGGTTTCAAGTTTACAAAGACATGGGCAAAGCCTTCTAATGTCTTTCCCATTGCCGTTGTTATGGCTACTGGGGTATCGTCGTCAAGATAATCCTCGACCTTGGCATCAATAGTAAACCCATCTGCCTCGATTTCTTTGTACGTATTGCCAAATAGAGGCATAAGGTGCGTGCCTGTTACCAGCAATTGTAGTTTCAGTTCCCCATCAGCTTCAACGGATCTGATTAAGGGCTTCAATAGACCATATTCAGCCCTTGTTCCGGTAACGATAGCGATTTTCCTCATATCAAATCGTCTTGCAAATATCTTTTGGAGGCTTTGGTTCCAATGATGTCATCCCATTCCATGGGTGAAATCCCCGTTCCGGGCCTCTTGACAGTCAGATTTCTTTCCGTAAGGATTTCACCTTTTTCAATGTTACTGCTTGCCACGATACTTTTTCTGGCGACAACCTTGTTTTTCATTTCACTTGGACTCGGTTCCTTCTTACCGTCCCCAAGTGCCCGTTCAATATTTCGTATGGCGGCAACCATGGCCTTTAGTTCCATTGGCTCTAGCGACGCCTTATGGTCCGGTCCCTCCATAGTATTGTCCAACGTAAAATGTTTTTCAATGACCGAAGCACCCATGGCAACGGCAGCAATAGGAATTTCAATACCGAGCGTGTGATCAGAATAACCAATGGCTACGGAGAATTTTTTGCCCATGGTATTCATTGCATTAAGATTGACGTCATGCATCGGTGTGGGATACTCCGTATTGCAATGCAGAATTGTGATATCCTTTTTCTTGATTCCCTCTACCGTCAAAACATTTAGGGCGTCACCGACCTCTTTCATATTGGCCATACCGGTGGAAACGATTACTGGCTTTTTAAAAGAGGCAATCTTTCTCAAATACGGAAGATTGGTAATTTCACCGGAAGGAACTTTGAATCGGTCTATACCCAGTTCGTTTAAAAAGTCCAGACTGTCCAGATCGAATCCAGTGGACAAAAACTTTATTCCTTTTTCGGTGCAATAATCGAGTAGTTCGAAATGCATTTTTTTGGTCAGTTCTAGTTTTTGTAGCATTTGCAACTGGGAATCGCTACTGTTTTTGGTGTTTTCAATCTGATATTCTGCTTTTTGGGCGGATTTACTGACTAATTTTTTGGAATTGAATGTCTGGAATTTTACATAGTCGGCGCCCGCCGCAGTTGCCGCGTCAACAAGTTTTTTGGCGAGAATGATGTCCCCATTGTGGTTTACGCCCGCCTCCGCTATTATTAAAACCCTACTTTCCATACAACTTTAACCTTTTTGCCGGATTGCCGGCATAAACGCCTTTTTCTAAAATATCGCGGACTATTACGGTTCCGGCGCCGATGATAACGTCATCGGTAACCTTAATGCCCGGTCTTATCACCGAATTGGCACCTACCAACACATTTTTCCCGATCGAAACATTCCCCGTCAAAACGGCACCGGGCGCAATATGGGAAAAGTTATCGACCACACATTCATGCTCAACTATGGCTCCGGAATTTATAATACAGGCGTTCCCTATAATCGAAAGGCTATTAATTACCGCTTTGGGAGCTACCAAAGTGGAATTTCCGATGCTAGATCTTGGTGAGACGGTTGCACTTTTATCGATTAGAACGGTTTGAGTGAGGTTAAACTCCTTCAGTAATCCATATAGTTTTTTACGTACTACATTCGAACCCGTCGCCGGAAAAACTACATCATTCTTAACAATTTTCGTCAAATCATGTTCATTCTCATTTCCCAAATACGAAATATGATATGGGTTTCTTTCGTGTTTCTGAAAATCGAAATATCCTTTAAGTCTATATTGGTTGGACAATGCCACATCCAAAACAACATACGCATGGCCGGAGTACCCTAGAATATAAAGGTTTTTAAATTTTGACACTGCTCGGTATATTTACAACTCTTGCCTCGAGCCAAACGGAATTCTCTAGATTCGCACTTTGGGCCCCTTTAAAAATATCAAGATTGCTCATCAACTTCCATATAGGCCTGGTCATCACTCCATTGTCATTGGTTTCTTTTAAAAATTGGTTGCGGCTTTCCAGATCCTTCAAAACAATGGCATTCAACCAGTAATTAGCTCTTGTGTTTTCGGGTTCGCATACAAACTCTACCTCCTTATCCTTGAAAAAGTCCATATATTTTTTGGCCAGAACCCTTTTATTGGCCAGTATTACATCCAAGTTTTCCATTTGTGCACAGCCTAAGGCAGCGTTAATATTTGGCATTCGATAATTATAGGCTATCTCATCATGCTCAAAATCCCAACGATGCGGTTTCTTGGCCGTGGTTGTCATATGCTTGGCCTTTTGAGCCAAGGCCTTATCGTTTGTGACTAGCATGCCGCCACCGCCTGTAGTAATGGTCTTGTTGCCGTTAAAACTCAGGATGCCCAAGCTACCGAAAGTTCCGGTATATTTTTCTTTGTAAGAACTACCGAGTGATTCAGCGGCATCTTCTACGACAGCAATATTAAATTTTTCGCATACCCTACAAAGTTCATCCATTTTGATCGGCAAACCAAAAGTGTGCATGGGTACTACAGCCTTTATTTTTCGTTTGGTGCTTTTATTGATACATATCCCATTCACCATCTTTGTCTCCCTTGACAAAAAAGACGCCAACTTTTCCGGTGAAAGTCCCATGTTATTCCTATCCACATCGACAAAAACGGGTTTTGCGCCAATATATGTTATCGCATTACAGGTGGCAACAAACGTAAGTGCTTGTGTAATAACCTCGTCGTCTGATTCTACCCCGGCCATTAGTAAGGCGATATGCAACGCGGCCGTACCATTTACGGTAGCTACGGCATATTTCGCTCCCGTAAATTTGGCGACCGCTTCTTCAAAGCGATCTACAAATTGGCCCACACTTGAAACGAAAGTCGTGTCTATACACTCGTTGAGGTACTTTTTTTCCTTACCTATGAAGCAGGGTTCGTGTAAGGGTATAAAATCCTCAGTTTGATAATGATGTCGGATAAAAGTAATGGTTTCCTGAATCATTGCGCCTTACATCTTAGCGTCCAGATATTTACCCCTTTCCTTATGGCCGAAATGGGGAATCATTTTACGGAACAGATCTACGATTTCCTCTTTGTGCCATTTTCCTTTCTGCCGAATGTCATTTATTGTACTCTCGAACATCACCAGCTTTTCATTGTCATATGCCAGTTTATTTTTAATTATCCCCAGGTTCTTGAATCTTTGCATATCCAAGACCTCATCTTTAGTAAAGAATTCTTCAAAGTCTTTTTCTCCGGTCGTATCGCTTTTGGTAAAAAGACACGGCCATTTTTGTTGCTCCGGTAAGGTTTTTATTAATTCACGCGCTTCATCCTCGCTTTTACAGAGATGTGCCGTATATCCGAGTTGGTCCAAGTATTTGACCGCAATATCCGCAAAAGATATAAGGTGCAGCCGCTCACTAAGTTTTGGGAAGAATACATCCCTATTCTCCCCAAAAATGCAGGACATCAGGCAAAGCTCTCCCGATTCCTTCGGAACTACAAAGTATCTTTTTATATCATTTGGTGCAGCTATCGGTTGCCTTTTACGAATTCTTTTGTCGAACCCATGCAATAGGGAACCATCGGAAAATGCAACGTTGGCAAATCGTGCGGTGGAAATTTTTATTTCGGAACTACGGCGCATCAAAAACATTTCCATAATCCGTTTGGATGCACCCATCATATTCACGGGATTCGCAGCTTTATCAGTAGATACACAGAAATATTTTTTGGTTCCTTTTTTAATGGCTTGTCGAATAGTCTTATCGGTATTGAATATATTCACCTGAATCATCCGCATCAAGGTGAAGGGATCTTTTTCGCTTCGCACGTGTTTTAAGGCCGACAAATTTAGTAGGTAATCGAACTCCCCGTCATTTTCTATGAAGGCATCGTATTCCAAAGATCCAATATCCAATGCGAAAGTCTGGAAATCCCCATCTATATACCCGAAAGTACTGCGTATGTCCCGTACAAGTTCAACCAGATTGTTTTCGCTGATATCGACCACGTGGAGTTTGGCCGGATTTCTGCTGAATATTTCCTTAGTAACGGCTTGGCCAATGGATCCGGCACCTCCAATGACCAAAAACGAAGATGATCCAACGATACGGGTCAATTCTTCTTCACAGGTGTAAATATCTTCGGAGAATAATTCTTCCTTCCTACCGATTAAGCCCAGTACATCCATAAATTATTAATGAAAGCCGATTCGTTAAACAAACTTACGATAATTCTCGGCACAGATAAGGATATCGAGCTGGTCTTAAGGTCTGCGGTTTAATACTTCTATGTAGTTATTTCTAGCTTGCATCTTTTTCGCCCGCGAACGGATGATATTCTCCTTTTAATCCCACTGGGTCAGCATTCCGAATGTCATGAACAATCTCGATAGCAGTTTTGGCCGCATCGACCCCATAACCGTTCCCGGCCAAAATATCTTTATAAACCAAGGTGTGCAAGTCCGTGAACCCTCCGCTAAATTCAAGATCTTGCCCATTTATGGTAATTGAACGGAAAGTAGTAAGCCCTTTTTTCTTAGTCTCTTCTGGCAAATACTTAGAATTAATTGATAAGAACCACCGTACCCTGGCATTCTCGAACTCCAAATATCCGGCCGCCCTATCCACTTCATGAATATGTACAATATTCTCCTGAACATCGCCAAAAATCCAGGATAACATGTCATAAAAATGCACCCCGATATTCGTTGCGATACCCCCCGACTTGTTCTTGTCGCCTTTCCAAGATGTGTGGTACCAATTGCCTCTTGAGGTCAAATAAGTAAGGTCCACCTCGAACTTGGTATCCGTATCGGCGTTTTTGACCTTTTTCCTTAGTTCGATGATACTTGGATGCACACGAAGCTGTAATATGTTGTAGATTTTCTTTCCAGTTTTTTCCTCTACATGTTTTAATTTATCAACATTCCACGGATTCAGAACCAGTGGTTTTTCACAAATGGCATCGGCACCACTGCGCAACGCAAAACGGATATGGGCGTCGTGCAAGTAATTAGGCGAACAAATGCTTACATAATCCAAAAATATATCCTTTTCGTATTTGAGCTTCTCGAT
Organism: Pricia sp.; assembly: GCA_035705395.1. Lineage (GTDB taxonomy): Bacteria > Bacteroidota > Bacteroidia > Flavobacteriales > Flavobacteriaceae > Pricia. Next base: position 19,335 of record DASSWC010000322.1, read on the forward strand.
GTGACGGTCGAAACGTTCAAATTCTACAAAAAAATCGGCATTGGGAAAATAGGAATCAATCACTCCCACACTGTCTCCCTTATCAAAGGCGGCAAGTAAATTATTGCCAGTGTCTTTTATGGCCTTCATGTGTCTAGGAGCAATATAGCCGGCAGCGCCTATAAGTGCAAAGTTTTTCATAAGATTTTCCTGAAGATTAAATTTTGATTTTATGTGGCGATAAACTTTATGGGTATTTTATTTTTGAAGGTTGCAATCAAGGGCTCACGAAAATGGCTGTTGTTCTCAATGTAAATATTGATTCATTCTATACGGACTACCGTACCCTCCAACAATTGATATTTTTGGCCGCTTTCAACACATATAGCATATCCTTTTTTGCCAAAATTCAATCGATGCCCGTATTCGCTCATCCATCCGATCTGCCTTCCCGGATTACCTACGATCAAGGCATAGTCGGGAACTTCTTTGGTAACTACCGAGCCCGCACCTATCAAGCAAAATTTGCCCAGCTTATTGCCACAAATTATGGTTGCATTGGCGCCGATGGACGCGCCTTTTTTGACCAAGGTTTCCAGGTAGCTACCACGTCTGTTGACCGCACTTCGCGGATTGATGATGTTGGTAAAGACCATAGAGGGGCCCAAGAAAACATCATCCTCACAAATTACGCCGGTGTATACGGAAACATTGTTCTGAATTTTTACGTTGTTTCCCAAAACGACATTGGGCGATATAACTACATTCTGACCGAGATTGCAGTTTTGACCGATGGTACAGTTAGGCATGATGTGGGAAAAGTGCCAGATTTTAGTGCCTTTCCCGATAGCACATCCTTTATCCAAAACCGCTGTTTCGTGGGCAAAAAAATCGGTCTTGTCCATCCTTATAGGTTGAGCATTTTATATTTCTAGCGCAGTCAGCCCAGGACACTATTCTTCGGCCGTCGGGCAAATGTACGATAATTCTCAGCTTTCTTTAATTTGACGCTATCTATGAGCCCATTTTCGCGAACAATCCTTTTGGCAAACCCATGCCATGTCATCGCCTCGCCATCGGTGAAATGATGGATCCCAAAATCATCACGACCAGAGTCGACCAAATCGAGGATATATTTCGCCAAGTTGCCAGCGTGGGTAGGACAGCCGGTCTGGTCGTCCGTTACCTGTAAAACAGTGTCGGTTCTGGCCTTTCGCAATATGGTGGTATAAAAATTCCTTCCAAATTCAGAATACAGCCATGAGGTTCTAACAATGAAATAGGTATCAAGCAGTTTTTGAATGTGTCTTTCGCCCAGTAATTTTGATTTGCCGTATTCGTTGATAGGATTTGGTTTATCTTCAACTCCATAGGATCCTTCTTTTTCGCCGTCAAAAACATAGTCGGTCGATATATGGATCAAGATTGTGGCATTATCCCGGCAAGCCTTCGCCAAATTCTCCACGCCCTCGCAATTCACGGCGAACGCCATTTCTGGCTCTCTTTCGGCGCGGTCTACATCAGTATAGGCCGCGCAGTTGATACAATACTTGAAACGCCCCGCTTCAAAAGCCTTTCTGATCTGCGTCGAATTGGTGATATCAAGTTCCCGTGAACTTTTGAACGCAACATCCAATTCGGGATAGTCGGACATAATTTTTTGGATGCTTTTGCCCAACTGCCCCGCTGAACCGGTCACTAGAATAGGTATCATGGGTAAAGCTCTTTTAGTGTGGCCAATTTTTTATCCTTCTCGGAAAGAATAACCGATTCCATAGGGTACCCCCAATCAATATTCAAGGTTTCATCGGAATACAAAATACCACATTCCGATAAAGGGTGATAGTAGGCATCACATTGGTACGTGAGAACAGCTTCTTGGCTAAGCGCCAAGAATCCATGGGCCATACCTTTTGGTATAAAAATTAGCTTCTTGTTCTTTTCGGAAAGCTTTAGTTTAATATGTTGACCGAAAGTCTTACTTTCCTTTCTTACATCCACTACCACGTCCAAGACCTCTCCCTTCACCACGTTCACTAGCTTTGATTGGGCGTGTTCTCCAGTTTGAAAATGCAATCCCCTTAAAACACCCCGTTTCGATATGGACATGTTATGCTGAACAAAATCGATATGTTGCCCCGTAATCCGCTCAAATTCGCTTTTTTTAAAGGATTCAAAAAATAACCCTCGTTCATCCTCGAAAATTCGTGGTTCTAGAACATAGCAATCCTTGAACTGCGTCTCGGTAATTTTCACTGATTTTTTGAATTTTTGGTTCTATTGCCTATTCTAGGGTGATGCCCCAGTCGCCCGCATTGCCCACAGAACTAAGGAAAAGGGCACCCACGGCGGAAAGGACAGACGTGAACCCTTTCGCTATACGCACTTTCATTGTAATTGCAACAAATATTCGCCATATCCGCTTTTTAAAAGCGGTTCAGCCAATCGTTGCAACTGCCCCGTGTCGATATATCCCATTGAAAATGCAACTTCTTCGATGGCTCCGATTTTGAGTCCCTGCCGTTCTTCGATGACCTCAACGAACTGTGAGGCCTGCATCAACGACCCGAATGTACCTGTGTCCAACCAAGCAGTACCACGGTCTAAAATGCTGACCTGAAGTTTGTCCTTTTCGAGATAGGCCCTGATGACATCGGTAATTTCAAGTTCTCCCCTCGGGCTTGGTTTGATATTCTTGGCAATATCGATGACGTCGTTGTCGAAAAAATAAATACCCGGGACGGCAAAATTCGATTTGGGGTTTTTGGGTTTCTCCTCAATGGAAATAACCCGACCGTCAGGGTCGAACTCCACCACTCCATACCTTGTTGGATTTTGAACGTGATACCCATAGATAATACCCCCGTCGGGATCATTATTTTCCTGCAAGAGTTTTTCCAGTCCTGATCCATAGAAAATATTATCCCCTAAAATCAAGGCCACTTTTTCTTTTCCGATAAAAGTTTCTCCAAGGATAAAAGCCTCTGCTAGGCCATTCGGATTCTTCTGCTCCGCATATTCGAATACACAGCCTAGTTGACTGCCGTTTCCCAATAACTTCTGGAACAAGGGCAGGTCGTGGGGTGCGGTAATGATCAGGATTTCTTGAATGCCTGCCGACATCAGGGTAGCTAACGGATAATAGATCATCGGCTTGTCATAAATCGGCATCAGCTGCTTGCTCACCGCCAAAGTGAGCGGATACAAGCGCGTCCCGGAGCCTCCTGCCAAAATGATTCCCTTCATTGTGCCTTAATCAAGTGAAAACGCAAAGTACGCCCTCAATGGGTCCATAAATAACGAATCGCCAAAATGGCTAATGCACGGTTCGCTCCCCAATATATTTCCTCGTATACCATTCCACTGTCTTCCGTAGTCCCTTTTCGAAATCGGTTAGAGCCTGCCATCCAAGTTCGTTCCTAATCTTACTGGCATCGATGGCGTATCGCCGGTCATGGCCCAGGCGATCTTTTACGAAACTGATCTGATCTTTATAGCTTCCTTTTTTTTTAGGCCGCACTTCATCCAAAATACGACATATTTTTTCGGCGATATCCAAATTGTTCTGCTCGTTATCCCCTCCTATGGCATAGGTTTCGCCCGCTTTTCCAGCCTTAAAAACTAAATCGATGCCCCTGCAATGATCTAAAACGTACAGCCAATCCCGCACATTTTTTCCGTCACCGTAAATCGGGATGGACGCTCCATTTAACGCCTTTCGGATGATCGTGGGAATCAATTTCTCATCGTGCTGCCTGGGGCCGTAGTTGTTGGAGCAATTGCTTGTGACCACATTGAGCCCGTAGGTATGGAAATAGCTCCGAACCAAAAAATCGGAAGCCGCCTTTGATGCGCTGTACGGACTATTGGGCGCATATGGGGTTTTTTCCGTGAAATATCCTTCGTCGCCTAAACTACCGTACACCTCATCGGTAGAAATATGGTGGAAGCGGGCGGACTCAAAACCTTTCCTGGGGCGGTTCGGTTTCTCGAGCCAGTATTTTTTGGCGGCCTCCAATAGCGTATATGTGCCGTGAATATTGGTCTGTATGAAAGCGTCGGGGCTTGCGATGGAATTGTCTACATGCGACTCCGCCGCAAAGTGTATTAGCGAATCGATGCCATGCTGTTCGAAAATAGCCGCGATCAATTTCGTGTTCCTAATGTCACCCTCAATAAATATATACCGTTCGTTATTCTTGATTTCTGTTAGATGCTCGACATTGCCGGCATAGGTCAGCTTATCCAAATTTACGATATGTGACTCGGGATGCCTTTCTAGAAAATAGGGAATGAAATTGCTGCCGATAAAGCCTGCACCACCGGTAACCAAAACCGAATTCGCAAAATCGGAAGCGTCGGACCTACTCAAAGTTCACTTGATTTCTGATTCAAATATTTTAATAGGGAAACCAGCATAAACAGAACGACCAGTATAAAAGGGATTACCAATATACCTCGGCTGTAAATAGGCACCTTGACTTTTTGGTTCCTTCCGAAGTTGATGATACTGATGGTGTTCTTTTGTTCAGCTAGCTCCACCTTCTTTCGTTCGATTTCCTTGATCAAGGCATTCTTAAGCGTTAATAGGCCGGGGATTTCCAAGGTCTTTTCATTCTCCAGCACGACGGTGCCTTGGTCGATACGGTCGCCCTGCATAAGATTATTGGTGTACCCTTCGACAAGGGTATCGATCTGTTCTATCAAAGCCTCGTTCCGTGCTATTTTTGACAGGGCATTTTGATTGTACACTTGCTTCAACTGGTTGAAGTACGAATTGTCATTGATGTATTCCATCAATCGATGGGTGGCTTCCCTACCGGCCAATGGGTTTTTGTAAAAGATTGTAATCCTATGGTTCATCCCACTTTTTTTGAGAATTTCGGACTTTACGACATCCGATATAAAACTGTCGCCCTCGAAACTTTGGAGTACTTGTAAATACTTGAGGTCTTCTTCCCGATTTTCTTCCTCTTTTTCTTCCTTGATAGGTTCTATCGTGATCGCCAGGCTTTTCAGCTCCGATACCACAATGCCCAAATCCTTAAAAAAGGTAGTGTCTTTCGATTTTAGATTGGCATCGATTTCCTCGACCACGTCATACAGATAATCCCTGCTATCAAAGTTGGGTTTTACAATAATTTCGGTCTTCAGCTTGTCCGAAATGAGGAATTTTAGGCCGTAGCCTATGGCCAAACCAATACCGACAAGAATGGCCAGCTTCCAAAAGTGCTTCTTAAAATAAAGAAACATTCTCAAAAACCCCCGAAAAAGACGATTAAATCCCCGCCCGATCATTCGAAACAACTGTCCCAAATCGATTTCGTCGGATTCAGGCTGCTGCTGTACAGGTTTATAGTCTGCCATTTGTGGTTGTTATGGTGGATTGTTATCCTGGTTTGTTTGCCGGTTGCTATGAATTAAATATCTGTCTTAAAATCTTATCCGTAACCAAATAGGTCGGCTTGACCCCAGTCGTACCCAGCCCACCGGAGGCCAACGTGCTGCCGGTCAGCAAAGGGTTGTCCGACGCATAATACGCATAGCGAACCTTGACATCGTCACGTATGCTCTTGCGTATCTTTGAAGCCGATTGTATCGCCTTTTGGTAATGTACGCCTTCCATCTCAAGGCCGATCACGTTCCAGGTGCTCTGCTGAAAAAATTTCAATATATCCTTGTTCTGCAAAGAGGTGCCCAAGACGGTGACCATGGTGCCCTCGTAAACCTTGAGCCCATTACCCTGAAAATCTTCGGCGCAAAGTTCGTTCTTAAAGGGATAATTATCTGCCGTGCCTTCAAAAATATGGGCCGAGGGAATCATCAAATCGCCTTTTCCGCCGTCGAGAATCCCGGCCTTTCCCATGATGGATATGGAGGACACATCCATAAAGACCTCCTTTTTCTTGCCCTCCTTATAGGGTTTTAACAATTCGTCGATGGTCTCGTATGCCTGTTCGCCAAATGCATAATCCATCACAAATATAACAGGTTTTTTGGCATCGGGGACATCTTCCGGAAATTCATAGCCGCAAGCTTTGTCGCCCATCTTGGCCGTATCGAACAACTGCACGTC
>DASSWC010000323.1:0-12833 GCA_035705395.1 Pricia sp.
TGCCAATTCAATGGCCTGAACTGTATATTCTTTGGCCAATTCGGGATTATTGTTGTTTCGTATGGAAAGATCAAGTAGAATTTTTGCATTTTGTTGCGACGAAATGGTTTGCGGAACAAGCAGTACCAACACTATTAGAGAGACACGCCACATAGTTATACCGTATTAAATACCAACAATTTATGAAATAAATAGCTATGTCTGGGATTGGCAAAACAAAATGGGCCATTTATGAACCAATTATTTTGCGCATACCGCTTTGGTCGGATGACAATGGCGAAAATTATCGATAATACAGAGTAGTTGCCATTGTTTTGGGGGAACTTCAATGGCATATCACAAGAGCTGGTTCGTCCAGCTCTTTTTTATTTTGTACCTTGGAAGTGCTCCGAATGGTCGCCCTAACCTCTCGACCGGTACAATAAGATGGGATGTATGAAAAAGGTGTTGAAAAGATGTGTCATGGTACTGTTCACAGGATGTATCCCAATTGCCCTTTCCTGTGGCTCAACCAAAAACACGGATTGTATCGATGAATCCAAGATTAGCGATGGCCCCTGCACCTTGGAATACGATCCTGTTTGCGGCTGTGACGGCAAAACCTATGGCAATCCCTGTCAAGCGGAGCGTAGCGGAGTAACATCTTGGGAACAAGGGGAATGTCAATAGAAGCATGGAAGTGCCTCTGGAAAAAATCAACCAAATACATCATCATCAGCAACCGCATGTCAATAGTAGCATAGAGGTACCACTGGTCATTTCTCGTTATACCCTTTCCCCTCAAAAATTTTCGGGATAGCTTTCTCGATACGCGATTTTCTGGTCTTGGATTGTTTCGCCCCGGAAACGTGAAGTAGGTAACCTCGTTGCCTTCCAGGGGTCAATTTGTTAAAGGCATGCTCGAGATCGGGGTCTTCATCAAATTTTTGCTGTAATTCTTTCGGCATATCAAATTCCGAAGTCTTTTTCATTTTAACTTCCAGCCCCGCCCTTTCAACTTCGATGGCCTCAAAAATGTAGGTTTTAATCGTGGATTCCAGTGCAGCTAGCTCCTTTAGGTTGGTAAACCGCATCTGGCGGGCCGCCTGCACGTTTTCCGTTTGTTGGATAAGAATATTCTCGGTATCCCCTAACAGCGCACCCTTGTGGAATAGGAGTGCGCAGTAGTCCTTAAATCCATGTATCAATACAATGTTGCTTTCACGGAAGGTGTAACACGGAACCCCCCATTTCAATTCTTCGGTCAGTCCGCAGTCAAGAACGATTGTTCTCAATCTTTCATATTCCTTCTGCCACTTTGTATCCTTATTAAAAAACCAATCGACTTTAGGATTCATTTTATGGTATCGTTTTTTATTTTATTAATTTTATTGGTTAACCGTCCGGGCGTGTATCTGGACAATTTTTCGATCCGCAGGCCGGAAATACCATGACCCCACCGTCATTATCAGAAGAATCAATGACGGGATAGCCTCACCGAACGGTTGGCCCATTGTAAGGTGAGAGACTATCGCTCCCGACATGGCAAAGAAAAAACCGGCGTACGCCCATTCTTTTACTAGAGGGAATCTTGGGACCAAAATCGCAATAACACCCAGGATTTTCCAAAATCCCAAAATGGACAGTACATAGATGGGATACCCTAATTGTTCAACAATAATTTCAACATAACCTCCGATTTGCAGCAATTGCTGTACACCCCCCGCTAACATTCCGAACGAGAGAAAACCGGTGGTGATCCAGTAGATAATTTTACCTGCTTTTCCGCGAGGCGGATTTCCTTTTGTATGTGTCATAGCTGTAACTTGCCTTTTTGTGTCATAAAACACCATTTTTAAACTTCCGTTCGCTTCCCCCTATCTATCGGGAAAAATGATTTCTTTTCATTACGGTTTCCAGGGTATTGAATCGGTCATCCCACATTTTGCGGAAAGGTTCGACAAACTCCGCGATTTCTTTTAATTTCTTCGGATTCAAATGATAGTAGATTTTCCTGCCGCTTTGTTCCTGTCCGAGTATATCGCACTCCGTGAGAATCTGAATATGCCTGGAAATTGTTTGCCTGGATGAGTCGAATTTTTCGGCGATGGCAGTAGGAGTCATTGCTTGAATGGCGACCAAGGTAATTATGGCCCTTCGGGTAGGATCCGCCACGGCCTGAAATACATCCCTTCTCAATTCCATTTGTGCAGCTATATGGCTTCAAATATACATGCAGTTATTTAACTGCGCAAGTTTTTCTATGAAAAATTTTGAAGCTTCATAAAGGGACATAATCCATCCAAAAGTAAAAACGTATTGTGATTTAAGGTCGAACTGCCGGTAAGAACCCTAGGGCAGGCAGAGGAGTGAAATTGTTATCGAAGGCTCGCTGCTTTCTGATTCTGGTCAGGGTTTCGCTTCCAATACCAAATTAAAGGGGGTTTCGGTCGCCCGTCTAAATTGGGTGAAACCGGCCTTGCGAACAATGGTACCCAGTTTCTCTTCGCCCGCCTGTGCACCCAATGCGGTTCCTACTTCTTGTGAAAGGGAATTTGCGCAGCATATCGTAGTGGAGAAAGCATAATACATCCTTCCCACAGGGTTGATATTATCTTCCACTTGATTGCCTGCATAAGGTTCGACCAATAGTAGCGTTCCATTTTTTTTCAATGCCCTAAATGCTTTTTGGGCAGCACCGAGGGGGTCACCCAAATCGTGAAAGCAATCCATGAAGGAAATCAGGTCGTAATCCTCACCCGGATAATCCTTGGCTGAAAAAACCTCGAAAGCAACACGGTTTTCAACCCCGGCCTCCCTGGCACGCTCCCGTGCAGTTTCTATCGATTCTTTATGATAGTCAAATCCGAAAAACTCGGAATGGGGATAAGCCTCGGCCATCACTATGGTAGATGCCCCATGACCGCAGCCGATATCAGCTACCTTGCCCCCGGACATCAGTTTTTCCTCTACATCTTGCAAAGCCGGTATCCAATTTTGGGTTAGGTACGCCCTATAGCCTGGCCTAAAGGTATGTTCGGTTCCATAAAACAAACGATGATCGTGTTGGTGCCAGCCAATACCCTTTCCGGTTTTAAAGGCTTCCACCACCTTATCTTCATCCGCCCACATGGAAGGTATCCCTTTGACCATACCGGGAACCAAATAAAATGGGCTTTCGGGATTGGCCAATACCATGGCCTGTTCTAGGGGCATTTCGTAGGTGTTATGGGCAGCATCATATTTGACATAACCTCCTGCCGCCTGGTTGTTTAACCACTCACGCACATAACGTTCGGCGGTTTCCGTTTTTTGGGCCAGTTCGGCCGAGGTAAGGGGACCTGCATCCTTCATCGCCTTATACAGGCCGAGCCGGAAACCTATGGCCGTCATCACCCCTGAAGCCATGGCTCCAAAGTCATTGACAAATTGACCGAGGAAAGCTTCCAGTTTTTCCTCGTTCAATTCTATGTTTTCCACGAGTTCAGATTTTGGATTGTCCATGATGATTTGTTTTTTTATTAAGTTTTTAGCGGTGCAAATAATTTTTAGGTGTTAATTCCCTATCCGCATTTTCATTGTATGGTTTCAAAATTACAGCTAACCGCGAGGCAACACATCGGGGTTATCACCCAAATTCAATTCTTTGGGAAATGGGTGATTCTACCCATGCCCACTAAAAAATCTATCGCTTAAATCAGCCGCTGCCTGTATGCGTATGCAGTAACCGCAGATCGTGAAGATACCCCGAGTTTATTGAAAATATTGCTCACGTGACGTTCCACTGTCCGATCGCTAATGAACAATTCATCGGCAATGGCCTTATTGGTTTTCCCTTGGGCTATCTGACGAAGTACTTCCATTTCCCGTTGGGACAATCCGTGCATATTGCCTGATTGCATAGCCTTGAGAAGGGAATCTACCCGGGTGACATCCGGTGTTGCCCCGAGCTGATGAAAGGTAGACCTGGCTGCCCCATATTCCATTATCGCCGCGTCCGATCTCCCAATTGGTGGTACGCTTTGCCAATGAGCACTCGAACGAGGGCATTCTCGTAGGGTGCATCGAGCTTTTCAAAAATCGTCCACGCACGGCGCATTTGGATCAAGCCATTCGCGGTATCTCCTTCATATAGCAATACGGCACCCACTCCCTTGGCAGCCCATGCGTTTATAAGAGTGGCATTAAGTCTATTTGCAATATCCGTTAATTCATCGGCGGCCTGCCTGGCCGCTTCCAAATCATTGGCGGCCAGCATGATTTTTATGTACGCGGTAAGAACCCTGGGACGGGCTTTTAGGCTCGTGGCTTCCATCATTGCGGTTTCGATGGATTTTTTTGCTGTGTTGATCCTACCTTGGGCAAACCTCAGAAGGGCAAGTCCGGGATTGCGTATTCGTCCCCACCTAACAGCCTTGCGATACGCTTCCTCAGCTTGTGCAAATTCTCCGCGAAGCCTGAACAGTTCGCCCAGTTGATTGAATGCTTCACCGGTTGCAGGCTCGGAGATGGATTTTGCTAAAAACTCCGTTCCCCTAAAGGCTTCTTCGATGGCTTTGGACCATTGGCCGTGCATCTGCATGATTTGCGACCGTCGGGTCAAACATTCCCCACGAAAAGGGACCAATTGGGGGTGGGCATCGCACCAGTCGCTCATTGCTTCGGTCCATTGGTGCGCCCTGCCAAGATCAAAAATCCCATGGCAGGTTTCTATTGCGGCACAGTAAATAATACCTTCAAAAATGGGTGATATCTCTCCGGAATCAACTGCCGCCATAGCTTCGTCAAGCAATACGGTTCCTGCCCGTGTTTCTCCAAGACGGACCAATGCCTGGCCGCGGCCCAGGCGAGTGAGCGCCATAAGATCCCGGTCCCCGAAACGATCCCCAATTTGTCCGGCTTGCTCAAAGGTAGCCAACGATTTTTTTGCATCGTCTTCACTCAGAGACTGCAAGGCAACGGGCAATAACAGATATCCTTCTTCCACGCAGTTTGAAAGTCCCTCATCAAGCAAGGTACGGGCACGGGCAAACCAGCCGGTTGCACGTGCGATTTCACCCATATGAAATAACCCGAAACCCATCTGGAACGCACAATGTACGGCACGCTCTATATTACTGTTATTTAGATATTCATTATGCGCACGGGTCCAAAGCGCATTGCTCTCGGAAATATACCCGATGAGATAGGCAGCAACAGCAAGTAATTCAAGATCTTTAGGGTTAAGGCGGGCCTCCCTATCGGCATCGGACAATTGATGAAAGGCATCATTCCATGCACGTTGCCGAAAAGATTTTCTGCCCTGATCAATCGGTTTTATGTCAGCCATACCTGATTAAAACTTTTGTAAAATACTGATGCGCTGCACGTTAAGGTTTGAATCAACAGGGGAATGCATTTAAAGCACATCGGGTTCGGTTAGGAAGATACACAACTATTAACAGTAATTCAACACATCAACAGGTTTTGCACTAATCCAGGGTACACCTTATCTGTATAGATGTAATGAATCTATGCTATCAATAAGAGGGCTGAATCCCACCATTGGCAAGCTAGTTCAAGGATCAATCAAAAACGGCCGTGGAATCATAATTTCATTTGCCGAGCACAACGGTACCTATTCCGCCGCTTTTATGGCGGATTTCAGGAAAATGGACAGCAACATATTCCGAAGGGAATTTCACTGGTCTTCTACGCATACCGAAACTACAACAGCTGTTCGGCAGACTGCGCATTGATAAGCCTCATGTTTCGGTCGGGTGGATATCAAGGGCCGGTATCGTCCTCGAACCTGGTGTCTGCCATCCTAACGGTTTTGGAGTTGATGTCGCGGTATTCCCTTTTGGCCTCCTCCCGGTCGTAATCGAACACCAGGTACCTTTTGGAGACCATGTGCCCGAGGTTCTTGAAGGAATCGAAACGGTTGTGCTGTATCTGGAATATGACTAGGTCGTTCAACTGGGCGAATTCCTCCGGGATCTCGCCCTCAAGACAGTTATGGGCCAATACCAGTTCCTTGAGCTTGGATAGGTTCCCGAGTTCAGGGGGTATGGGCCCTTCCAACGTATTGCCGAAGAGGCCCAATCTCTCCAAATGGGCCAGGTTTCCAAGGGTTTTTGGAATCTCTCCCCCGAAACTGTTGCCGGAAAGGTTGAGCACCTTTAGTTTCCGCAGCTTCCCTATGCCCACGGGTATTTTTCCTGACAAAAAGTTGTTGAAGGCCGATAACTCCTCCAGGTCTTCCAGTGCCCCTATATCGGCGGGTAACATGCCCCGTATCCGGTTCATTTCCAGTTTGAGAATCTTCAAATTAGAGAGTGACACCAGACTTTGGGGCAATTCCCCGCCCAGGGCATTAAAGCCGAGGTCAAGTTTAACAAGATGCTTTAGGTTTCCTATGCTTCGTGGAATTCGGCCCGTCAGATTGTTCCTGAAAAGATCGATCTCGACCACCCTACCGTTGACCACCTTTACCCCGTGCCATTCGGAGACCGGTTTGCGTAGGTTCCAATTCGTTGTCCAACCGCTACCGTTCGTACTTTCATAAAGATCGACCAGGGCATCCCGTTCCCGGTCGGCCTCCCGCTCTTCCGAGCCGGCCAAAAGTGTTGCACCCCAAACATAGAGAACAAGGAGTATGGAGCCGTTGACCCATTTTATCAGATGGAAATCCTTTAGCTTACCGTATTTCACCGTTGATATCATCGAAATATTAGTTGTGATTCGAACTTTTTCCATTTATCCGGAAACCAAATTTCCCATGGTCGACTACCCTAGGTTTTTTGGAAACAAAAACGGATTTTGTTACGATTGCGTAGGTTGGTTTTATATATATATATATACGCATTATCTTACAAAATAATTGTAAGATAATAACTATATGTAAGATTTATACTATTAAATATATAAATTAATACAAAAAGCAAAATAAATCGATGAAGTGCACTTTTTCTACCTTGATGTAGAATGCTATCGTCTGGGGCAACCATCAATAAAATTCCCTTTCCCGTTCCAAATTTCGGATATGACCTTCTTACTACTGCCAATGGTAATCAGGGCCTAACGATGGTTCCGATGTATTTTTCCGTCCCGAAATACATCCAAAGGGCACGAAGGATACCTTTGCCCGATTTTTCGGGACGATTTGGATTCTTAAGAAATGATAGAAAGGCCGACGGGAACCCTTCTACGGCCTGAACCTACAATAAAGTTTCCGGCATTTCGTTTTAGGTAAAAGGTTTCAGGGTAATTCGAATTCTAACCGACATGAAAAAAATACTGATTGTTATCACTTTGATGGCCGGGTGCGCCAGTACGTTCGCCCAGGGCAAGACCAAACTGGCCCTTCGTGCGGGAGTGAACAGTTCCAAAATCCTGAACTCCAATTTACATTCCAAGGCCGCCCCATATGCTGGCTTGGCATTGGCAATTCAGTTCAATGAGATCTACGCGCTACAGCCCGAAATTACCTATTCAAAACAGGGTGGCAAATCGGAAACTTTTGGAATTGACGACATTGATATCAACTACCTATCCATCAGTGTTGCCAATAAAATATTTACCAAGGGACAGGGGTTCCATTTTATTTTTGGCCCGGGTTTGGACTTCAATTTTGATGACAACTTCATAAATCTGGTGAACCAGAACGGGGACAGTTTTAAGATTACACCAATAGATATTGCCCTTATCGGCGGGATAGGCTACGAATTCGATTTTGGTCTGGCCCTTGAACTACGCTACAAACAGGGATTAATTGATCTCGACTTCAATGATGACGGCGAATATGGCAGCAACAACGAGAAAAGCCAACTAAATCGAGCGATACAGATGGGGGTTTTGTATAAATTGAACTTTTAGCCCGCAATCCTGGTCATTGCCAACGCACTTGGGCGGACTTTTTCTTTTACCCGCAATTTTCACATTTTACACCCTGATATCCATTATCGTTGGCCTACCCTAAGCTATCGGTCGATAGCATTCAAGACAAAGGCATGTTTCCGTCAATATGCCGGGTTGATTGCGACAGGGGTTTGTGCTATCTTTGAAATCCTGACAATAGCCATGATTGGGCGAAAAAACTTAAAGGGATGAAACATATATCGATATTGGTACCGGAAGGCGACTCGAGCCTTAGCAACCTCGAAGCAACCTATAAGATGTTCAATATGACCAACGATGCACTCCAAAAGACAGGAAAAGACCCAATGTTCGAGATCCATTTGGTGGGCACGCACCAAAAGGCGTGTTTGAGCAACGGGCTGTTTAGCATAATGCCCGATACTACCATTGCGGATGTGACCAAGACCGACCTAATCATCATTCCGGCCATCCACGGGGATTACAAAAAGGTGGTATCGGCCAATGGCGCGTTCATCCCTTGGATGACCGAGCAGTATAAGAACGGCGCCGAAATCGCCAGTCTCTGTATCGGCGCATTTTTGTTGGCAAGCACGGGCCTGCTCGATGGCCGCGGCTGTGCTACGCACTGGTTGGCGGCAAGGGATTTTAGGGAGATGTTCCCGAAGGTCAACCTGATAGACGATAAGATTATTACCGATGAAAACGGTCTGTACACCAGCGGTGGGGCCTATTCTTCCCTAAACCTGAACCTCTATTTAGTGGAAAAATTCGCCGGCCGTGAAATGGCGGTGCTCTCCTCCAAGATATTTGAAATCGATATTGGCCGAAACAGCCAGTCGCCCTTTATTATCTTCGAGGGCCAAAAATCGCACCACGACAAGGAAATAGTAAGGGCACAGGTATATATCGAACAAAATTACCGAGACAAGATAACCGTAGGAGAACTCAGTACCAGAATGGCCGTAAGCCGCCGAACGTTCGAACGGCGTTTTAAAAAAGCGACATCCAATACCGTAATCGAGTACCTGCAACGGGTAAAGGTAGAGGCCGCCAAAAAGGCGCTCGAAATAGGCAGGAAAACAGTCAACGAGGTAATGTACGAAGTAGGGTATAACGACCCAAAAGCCTTCAGGGAAGTTTTCAAGAAAGTAGCCGATATGACCCCAACGGACTATCAGTCCAAGTACAGCAAAGTGAAAGAAGCTTATGCCTGAGCCCAAGTTTGCCGACCCCATTTTTATATCGAGGAGAAGTCATAGACCCCAGGTGTATAAAAATCGGGAAAATGGATTAAAAATGGCGGAAAGTTATCCGATTCCCTAAATTTTAACCTCGCCAATTGAAATTTATACGCAATTAGCATAATGATGGAACCCTACAAAATCCCTGCACAGACACGAATTGGCCACGTTCATCTAAAAGTGGCCGATTTGAACCATTCTTTAGCGTTTTATCGCGATTTATTGGGCTTTGAACTTACCATGATGTACGGTGATCAGGCAGCATTTATTTCTGCCGGAGGGTATCATCATCATATTGGTTTAAATACGTGGCACAGCAAAAATGCCTTACCCGCATCTAAGGATGGAGTAGGCTTATATCATACTGCCATTCTTTATCCTACAAGAAAAGACCTTGCAATAATTTATACCCGGCTTCGAAGAGCTACATATCCACTAACAGGAGCAAGCGACCATGGAGTTTCAGAAGCATTCTATCTTGACGACCCTGATGGCAATGGCGTTGAGCTTTATTGGGATAGACCAAAAAAACTATGGCCGACCAAAAGTGATGGTTCTGTGGACATGTTTACAAAACCGTTAGACTTGGGTTCACTACTTAGCGAATTGGAAAAATGATATTTCGACACACATGCCACACACATTTGCAACTTGTCAATCGTTGACACGGAATTGTTGCGCTGCCGGTATTGCTGAAGAATAAATTTCATTGGGTCTCAGGCAACCATTTATAAAGTTTTTGCGTCTCTATACTGAAGGTAGCACTCAAAATCGAACGACCGACCAGATAACATGTTGGAAAACTCAAAAATAAACGTCAAAATAAAACTATCCGCGCTGTGGGCCTCCGTGTTATTCTGCTATTTGTACGGGGATTATTTTGAACTATATGTTCCCGACAAAGTAGATAGTCTTTTGACCGGAGCTAACATGTTGAACAGTCCGACCAGGTTACTGATAGCATCCATAGTATTGGCAGTTCCTTCGATAATGGTCGCCTTATCAATTCTTCTAAAGCCCCGGCTCAATCGAATTTTGAACATCGCTTTCGGAACGTTATTTACATTCATAATGCTGTTCATAGCAATCGGTTCATTGACTGCCTGGTATCGTTTTTATGTCTTTCTGGCAATTTTGGAAAGTCTGATTACGTCCTTGATCGTTTGGTACGCTTTCAAATGGCCAAAAAAAGTGCATTAAAAGCGCTTGAGAACATAACAAATTTCGAATTGCTGTTCCGCAGGGCATCCTTGGACCTATGGCCAAGAAATGAAGACCTTCGCAGAAATTATGAGGTATTTTTCCTTCCAGACCCACTGAAAATATGGTGCTGTGTGGCGGTAAAGTAATCCCTGAACACATGGTTCAAGGGATGGCCATCAGTAGCTGCCCGAATCCCCAACAAGCGGTAGGCCCCGATTATCCCTTCGGAAAGTGAACGCACGGACTCAGATGCCTCTTGATGTATTTCTTCCATCAATGGATCCGGAACCTGACTTTCGTCGGCAATCATCTTTTGTATCCGTCCCGCATGATCCATTATCAACTGATCGGCTCTGGTTATGGCCGTAGGAAGTCTGTACAGGGGCATGTTGGGGCTTGTGATTTTTTGCGCCTCTTCCAAAAAATGGGCCGCCATGCCGATATAGTTGACCCATAGCGTCAGATCGGCAAATATGGAAAAAGGGACTTTAAAAATCGGGTGGGGCGGGTGCAGTTCATCGTAGACAAAACTGTACTTGCCATCCACCCATACTGATTCTACCTCAAAGGAATGGGTGGCCGTGGCCTTCAATCCCATAGTGTCCCAATCCTTGATGACCGCAACATCCGCTTTTCGAAGGACAAAGGACCGGACCAAGGACGCACCCTCTTCCGTGAGCACTTCCTTGCCCCCTTCAAGAATCTTGGCGTTCAAGGTAAAATGGGAAAGATAGGGAGCCCCTGTGGCATATTTCCACCTCCCGGAAATGTTATAGCCCTCCCCATCTTTCTCCGCGGTTCCGAACACCCCTCCACTGCCTCCAAAAATCGGCTTTTTTGAAACCAGGAAGATTTCATCCGCAACCTCTTTTTGTAGGTTTCCGATAAAAAAATTGGCCCCACTGCAAAGCGTTACGGTCCACCCTAGGCTCCCATCAATTTTTGCCAATTTCCGTAACTTCTTCAAACCATCGACCAAGGATAGTTCCAGTCCACCATAGGCCTTGGGCACCCAAAGGTTCCAGAGGTTTTCTTTGGCTATCCATTCCAACACCTCTGGTGGTAACTCCCATTGTCCGAAACAGAATTCCCTAAGCTTTTGCATATTTCCTCTCCTTTTCACGGTTCAGTATCTTTTTCCATTTGATGTATCCGGACACGGCCACGGCGAACAAAAATCCCGTCAGACCGGCATAGATATACAACTCCTTGTAAATCAGGAGCGGGATGGATATTAAGTTGCTGATATTCAGATAGATCCAATTTCCAATTTTTCGTTTGGCCATCAGCCACATACCGGCCCAGGCAAAGGCACAGGCCACGGCATCCCAATAGGGCACGTCCGAATCGGTATGTTGCCCCAACCAATAGGCCATCAGCGCGAAGCAACCCAGAACAATACCCATGGCAATGCCCTGCTCCTTCCGTGTGGCATATGAAATCGGGGCTTCCTGCTCTTGTTTTCCCAATTTCCAATAGAACCACCCATAGATGCTCATGACCAGATAATAGAGATTAAGCAGGATATCGGCATACAATCGGGATTGGTACAATACCCAGATACTGATCAAAATGGCAATGATACCGAAAAGGTAATTGTGGACATTGTTCTGACGTGCCAAGAGCACTTGGACGATTCCAAAGGCCGTTCCCAACCATTGCAGTACAATCAATTGTGAAGAAAATTCCATTCTACTTGGGGTATCCTTGGTTGCAACAAACATGGGATACCCTAATGGAATACGGACCATAATGGCCCTGCCAAATTCCCTACGCCAGTATTATCTGGATCAGGTGCGAAGTGGTCGAACTTCCGGGTATGATCTCAGCCCTGTATTCACAGAGCACCCCAATTATTTGACAAAGGTATGGAATAGTAAGGGTTTTGGAAAAGTGTTGCCCCGTCAAACTCCCGCTTTAAGTGAATAATCGATTTGTTTTACGAAAGTCAAATCGAAGCGAAAGTCAAGTCTATTGAATTACCAAAGTAGTGAAAATTCCGGTAACAGATCAGGTAACCGAATAGGTAACCTTTCATTTGATATTAAAGCCAATCTTATGATTTCAAGAAAAATGAAAATCCTTGATTTTCATAAGATTAGCTATATTTTGATGTCTTTTGACATCCTAATTGTCGGGGTGGCAGGATTCGAACCTGCGGCCTCCTGCTCCCAAAGCAGGCGCGATAACCGGGCTACGCTACACCCCGAAAAATTACATGGGATTTGCGGAGAGACCGGGACTCTTTAAACATCGCCAAAATTTTACAATTGTTTGATAATCAGTAGTGCTTTGATACTCGATTTATGATTTATTCAAGGCCCGTGACACGAATATGACACGGTTAATTTCTTCAAAACGTTTTGCTTTTAGGGGCGTTCGACCAATTATAGATGCGTTTGCCTACTATCCTTTTTATTCTTTGGGTGTCTGAATATCTTTCTCAGACCAATCCCAAACCTACCACATGTCAAATTTGCAAAACGAAATTAGAGGCTTGATAGCCGATTATGGCGGTATCGATGCCGTGCTGAAAGACTTAGAAAAAGC
>DASSWC010000324.1:0-17967 GCA_035705395.1 Pricia sp.
GATGCCGATGAAAGCGAGATTATCATACAGAAAATATCGGTAAAACAGATAGGATCCGTTTTGCAAATCCCCTCCGTATGGCTCCTTATGGCAATTATTCTCTGTGCCTATGTTGGTTATAAAATAACGGATGTCCTTTCCCTCTACGCAAGGGAAGTGATGCTGTACGACGAGGTAGAATCCGCACAGGTCGGTACCTTCCTGCAATTTTTACGGCCTGTGACGGGTATTTTGGTAGGATTGATCGTCGACCGCTTCAAGATCACGCTTTGGTTGGTCTACAGTTTTGCGGCCTCGGTAATCGGGGGTATTCTGTTCGCTACCGGGATTATCTCACCTACTACGACGGGGTTGTTCTTTCTATCGGTAGTCATTATCGCGATAGGGGTTTACGCAGCTCGGGCCTTGTATTTTGCGGTGATGCAAGAAGGACGTATACCCCTGGTAATCACCGGCACGGCTGTCGGGTTGGTCTCCTTGGTCGGCTATACGCCCGATATCTTTGCAGGACCCGCCTACGGGTATCTGTTGGATTCCAATCCCGGCGAACCCGGCCACCAAAATGTTTTTTGGATGTTGACCGGGTTTGCGCTGGTCGGTGCCGTTGCTTCGATTGTCTATCATCGGATGTATGGAAGATAGTAAAATCGTATTTCATCGGGATTCGTTTGGTGCAATAGGGTACAAATCATTATTTTTATAGGCTATTCAAAACCAAACGAAAATCCAATACATGAAAAAAACTGTAAGTGTCCTATTTATGACGCTCGGCCTCATCCTCATGGGCTGTAGCAATCAACGTGATGGCAAACCCAAGGTGCTCGTCTTCTCGAAGACCATGGGCTTTAAACACGCCTCGATTCCCGTTGGGATTGCCGCCATACAAAAGCTTGGCAACGAAAATGGTTTTGAGGTAGATACCACCAAGAATGCGGAACTTTTTAATGAGGACAACTTAAAACAGTATTCCGCCATTGTATTTCTTAGCACCACCATGAACGTGCTCGACGCCAAACAGGAGGCCGCGTTCGAACGCTATATCCAGTCCGGCGGAGGGTTTGCGGGCATCCATGCCGCGGCGGATACGGAATACGACTGGGGTTGGTATACCCGACTGCTGGGCGCGCAGTTCCAGAGCCATCCGGCCGGTACCCCCGAAGCGGACTTTATCATCAAGGACAAAAACTTTAACGCCACCGCGTTTTTTACCGATTCCGTTTGGCATCGAAACGACGAGATATACAACTATAAAAATATCAATCCCGATGTAAACGTTATCATGACCGTCGACGAATCGTCTTACGAGGGCGGAACCAATGGCGAGTATCATCCTTTTGCCTGGTACCACGAATACGATGGCGGACGCGCGTTTTATACAGGGGCGGGACATACCGACGAAAGCTATTCCGAAGATTTGTTCCTGAAACATATCCTCGGCGGTATCCAATACGCTATTGGAGACAATGAGGAGTTGGACTACAGCAAGGCCGTTACCCAAATTCCCCCAGATGCGGACCGGTTTTCGAAGAAACAACTGGTATTCGGCGAATTTTTCGAACCTACCGAAATGGCCGTTTTGCCGAACAACAATGTGCTAATTGCGCAACGCCGCGGCGAGATTATGCTGTACGATGATGCCACCCAAGAACTGAAACAGGTCGGGGCCCTCGATGTGTATTTCAAGACCCTGAACACGCCTGAGGTCAACGCCGAGGAGGGCTTGATGGGGCTACAAAAAGACCCCAATTATGCGGAGAACCATTGGATCTATCTGTATTATGCTCCTTCGGGGGATGAATGGGTGAACCGGCTCTCCCGATTCAAATTTAAGGACGGCGTCTTCGATAAGGCTTCCGAACAGGTGATTTTGGATGTGGAATCCCAACGTGAAATTTGCTGCCATACCGGGGGGTCGATCGCTTTCGGGCCGGATGGGCTTCTCTATCTTTCGACCGGGGACAATTCGACACCTTTTAATGAAAAGAATGTAGAATACGTGAGCAGCGGATATGCCCCCCTGAACGATATTCCCGGGCACGAACAATACGATGCGCGCCGCTCATCCGCGAACACCAATGACCTAAGGGGTAAGATCCTTCGTATCAAGGTCAATGGGGATGGAAGCTACGATATCCCTGAAGGCAACCTTTTTGCGGAAGGCACCGATAAAACACGCCCGGAAATCTACACGATGGGGCATCGCAACCCCTACCGGATATCCGTAGACCCGAAAAACGGCTATCTCTACTGGGGCGAGGTCGGCCCGGATGCCCGTGAGGATTCCCTAGAAACGCGTGGCCCCCGGGGGTACGATGAAATGAACCAGGCCCGGAAAGCGGGTAACTATGGCTGGCCCCTGTTTATCGGCGATAACAAAGCCTATGTGGATTACGACTATGAAACGGGCGAAAGCGGAAAAACCTTTGATCCCTTGAAACCGATCAACGATTCGAAAAACAATACGGGGCTGCGGGAGCTACCGCCTGCGCAACCTGCTTACATATTTTATCCGTACGGGGAAACCGATGCGTTCCCGCAAGTAGGTTCGGGTGGAAGAAACGCGATGGCCGGTCCGAGCTATTATTCGGATCTCTATCCGAATGGGGGGGGGCTTCCCGAGTATTACGATGGAAAAACGATTATTTATGATTGGATGCGGGGCTGGATGATGGCCGTATCCCTTTTTGAGGATGGTACGTTCAATAAAATGGAACCTTTTGCTCCCGATATCGACCTGAACAACCTAATCGATATGGAAATGGGTCCAAATGGTCGGGTTTATCTTTTGGAGTATGGTAGCGGATGGTTTTCCCAAAACGACGACTCCGGTCTGGGCTATATCGAATACAATGGTGGAAACCGGCCGCCTTTAATCGATAACCTGATAGTGGACCAAACTTCGGGAAAACTCCCCTTATCCATTACCGCAAAAGTCGAGGCCAAGGATCGGGAGAACGATGCCCTGAGCTATTTTTGGGATTTGGGAAACGGGGAGACCCGGGAAACTACGGCGCCCGAAGTATCCTACACCTACAACCAAGGGGGGGATTACAAGGTGTCCGTAACGGTAAGGGACGGGAAGGGAGAATCCGCTAAGAGTGACGTCGTACCCGTAGTGGCGGGCAACTCGAGACCCGAGGTCGCCATCGACCTGAACGGGGGCAACTCCTCTTTTTTCTTAAAAGGCGTACCCATACACTATTCGGTAACGGCCACCGACCCCGACGGCGATGCCATTGATCCTGCGAACCTGTTCGTTTCCGTAGATTATCTTGAAAGTTTCGATAAACAGAACCAATCATTGGGCCATCAACAGGTATCGGCCGCGGTGACGGGTAAGGCCTTGACCCAGGGTATGGACTGCAAGACCTGCCACAAAGAGGCCGAGGCGTCCATAGGACCCAATTATCGGGATATTGCCATGAAATATAAGGACAAGCCCGAAGCAACGACGTATCTGCAACAAAAGATCGTCTCCGGTGGTGGCGGGGTCTGGGGCGATGTGGTGATGCCGGCGCATCCGACCGTTACCAAAGAGGAGACCCGACAAATGGCGGAGTACATCATGTCATTGGCCGACACTTCCGTAAAGGAAAAGTCCCTACCCGCTTCGGGGACGATTACGCCACAGCCGAAACAAGGCGACAATGTGATGGTGCTTACCGCCAGTTATACCGATAACGGGGCGGAGGGTACCATTCCACTGACCGGTGTCCAATCCGTAGCATTGCAGGGAAGCACGGTAACTTTTTCGGACACCACCAAGACCGAAGGTTTTACCGTGATGCAGTTCAATGGCCAAGACCTATTGATCCTTCCCGATACGACGGGCTGGTTTGCTTTGGAAAATATCGATCTTACCGGAGTGGATTCCGCCACCTTGACCGTTGGATGGCAGGAAACGCCCAAAACGGGACTCCATTTCGAACTGCGACTGCACACGCCCGACGGCGAGCTTTTGGGCAGCGGCAGTATGCCTAGGCCGACAGCCGGTCAGCCCGGGGGAATGGTACCGATTGCATTGAAAAATAAACCGGACGTCAAGGCGGGAAAAATCTATTTTGTATATACACCCAAAGAAGGGGAAGATAGGGGGGATACGCCCATGGCGCTGACCAACGTACGGTTTGACGCAAGGTGATGGCGGGGTTTCTATTCCGTCACAATACCGGGATGATTTCACCTCGGTTGTGGTAAAGCTGCTTTTTCGTGATGCCATTTCCCTGTGATGCCGTTTCTCGCTATTGCCGCTTTTCGGAAATGCCGAACGTTTCGGTAAACCCTGTAATGCCCGTTGCGTGTTTCGGATTTCCGTTAAATCGGCAGAACCTTCAACCCCTTTCCTTAGTTTCTACATAAAAATTCCGGTCCACTTCCAACGTAGAGAGGTCGCCGTTGAATTTTCTCGTTTTCCAAGCTGTCGTGGGCGTAATCCAGTGCATTTTTCCGTCCACGGAGATTTTTATCGGCATTTTGAAACCTTCCACCACGTCGGTGTACCGGTACCTTAGCGAGGTATCGTCCACCTCGTATTCGAAAACCGGAATCATGGTGGTACGGAGATATTGGTCGAAAACTTTGGACAGGTCGATTCCCGACTTTTTGGATATATAGTTCTCGATCTGCTTCGTCGTTACCGTTTGGTGGTAGAACTCCTTATTCAGGCCTCGTAATACCTGCCGCCATTTTTCATCGTCGTCTACCAGTTGGCGAATGGTATGCAGCATATTGGCTCCCTTGTAATACATATCCGAAGATCCTTTTTGGTTGACCCCATAGGGCCCTATGATCGGCTTATCGTTTAAAATTTTGGTCCGGGTACCGATTACGTAGTCTGCCGAGGCTTCCTCGCCGTAGTAGTAGTCCAACAACAGGTTTTCGGAATAGGCTGTAAATCCCTCGTGAATCCACATATCGGCAATGTCGCGATAGGTAATGTTGTTGGCGAACCACTCGTGGCCCGATTCGTGGATGATGATAAAGTCAAATTTGAGTCCCCATCCGGTGCCTGACAAATCTTTCCCCAAGTATCCGTCCATATATTTGTTGCCATAGGTCACCGAACTTTGATGTTCCATTCCGAGGTAGGGTACTTCCACGAGTTTGTAACCGTCCTCGTAAAAGGGATAAGGCCCGAACCAATACTCGAAGGCTTCCATCATTTTTGGGGCATCCTTAAATTGTTCCTTTGCCTTCTCCAGATTGTACGGCAGCACATAGTAATCCATATCGAGCGGCCCTTTTTCGCCTTGATAGGTCTCACTAAAATGTACATAGTCTCCGATATTGATGTTTACGCCATAGTTGTTGATGGGATTGGATACGAACCAATGATAGGTATTGGTCGTCGAATCGACTTTGCGTAGCCTGCCGTTTGAGACGTCCATCAACCCCTCGGGAGCCTTTATACGGATGAGCATACTGTCGGCCTCGTCGTACATATGGTCTTTGTTGGGCCACCAGACGCTGGCACCCAGGCCCTGGTTCGACGTGGCTATAAAATGCTTCCCATTTTTATCCCTTTTCCATGAAAATCCCCCGTCCCATGGCGCATTTACAGCCTCTTTGGGATGCCCGGAATACTGCACCGTAACTTCATTGAAATCCCCTTTTTTTTGCGGTTTTTGCAATTGAATGAAATGGGCATTGCCATTGTGTTCTACCTCAAGTTCTTTGCCTTGCTGTGTCACCTTTTCAATCTTTAACGGAGGTTGCAAGTCGATTTGGAGCGTTTGATGGGGTTCCAAAACCTCGTAACGGATGGTATTTTGTCCTGAAATGAATTTCCGATCGGGATCGACATCGACATACAGGTCGTAATAGTTGAGGTCCCACCACGCCCGCTCGGGGGTAATACTTCCACGAAGGGTATCCTGTTCCGTAAACGTTTGGGATGAGACGGTTCCAACAAAACCAAATAGAATTGTGATTAGAATAATTTTTTTCATCATGATAGGCTTTGCCGTATGAACGTGACCTTTGCAATCTTCCCGTTTTTCAAGACCCAATGGGATGATTTTGGTATGGCTCTGCGCTTCTTTCTTTTTCATTTCGTAAATCGCTTCAACAATGACCTCACATTTTTGATGCTATCAACGTAGTACCTCGCATGGGTCTTCTGTCGTCCCACTTTTACGGTAATCGCATCTTCGGGCAGCTCTTGGAACATAAATTCGTCCGTCCAATCATCCCCGATAGCGAATACGAAGTCATAATCCTTTTCCGAATATATGCGCATGGCGGCACGGCCCTTGTTGACGTTGCTGCTCTTGATTTCCATCACTTTATTGCCGTTCAGCACACTTAGGTCGTCGGTGCCGATAAGGCTGGTCAACACGGTATTGAGTTCGGTGGCGCGTTTTTGTCCGAAATCGGGATCGGTATTGCGGTAATGCCAGGCGAGGGAATAGTTCTTTTCCTCGATAAAGCTTCCCGGCGTGCGGTCTACGAACGATTCCAGCACCGGCCGTATTTTTTCCATCCAATCCTTTTTGACATTTTCCAGCATGGTGAAATCTGCGCCGTCTTTTGATATCCAGACGCCATGTTCCACGATCATATTGTACTTTTTGGGAAGGAACCATTTCGTAAAGGTTTCCTTGTCACGCCCACTGATCAGGAACATATCCGTTCCCTTTACGGAAGAAATGGCGTTCAAAAGCGCATAGAGCTCCTCATCGGGGGCAGCTTTTTGGGGGTCTTTATGAAAACCCACCAGCGTTCCGTCGTAATCGATGAACAGTAATCTTTTTTTTGATTTTTTGTAGGCCTTGGTTATGATATTCATCGGGTCTACCGACAATCTTTTTGCGATGTGGGAATAGTCCATGTTCTTTTGGGCAAGAAGGGAGTCCATAAAATCGTTGGCCCATTTTTCGACATTGTAGCGTTCCAACCGTTTTTGCATGGGGGCGTTGCGTCGCCTTTGTTCCTCGGGCGGCATGTTGATAGCGGTATGCAGGGCATCGGCGATCTGCTCGAAATTGTTGGGATTAATGAGCAGGGCCTCATTCATTTCGTTCGCCGAGCCGGCCATCTCGCTCAAGATCAACACCCCGGTGCCGTCGGTTTGCGTAGCTATGTATTCCTTGGCTACCAGGTTCATGCCATCGCGCAGGGGCGTGAGCCAGGCGATGTCGCTCGAGGTGTACAGGTCGATGAGGTTTTCGAAGGGCATGGAACGGTAGAAATACCAGATGGGCGTCCAACTGACGGTCGAGAATTCGCCGTTGATGCGGCCTACTAGCTCGTCGACCTCCTTCTTCAGCAGTTGGTATTGGGGTACGTTAGAGCGGGAGGGAACTGCCAGGACAATTAATCGTACCTTTTCCTTATACTGCGGATATTTGTTCAAAAAATACTCGAAGGCATAGATGCGCTTGGCGATGCCCTTGGAATAATCCAACCTATCTATGGATAGGAAGAACTTGGTATCGGGGTCGGATTTTTTGTGCGCATCGAGACGTTTCTGCAGTTCCGATTTTTGCTTTTCTGAACTTTGGTTATGTTTTTTGGCGGCCTCGCTGAACTTTTTATAGTCTATCCCCATGGGGAATGAGTCCACTTTAATGACCCTCTCGTCCATTGAAATATCGTTAAAACTGACCTCCAGTCCCAATAAGCGACGTACCGAGCTCAGAAAATGGCGTTCATAATTGTAGGTGTGAAAACCTATGAGATCCGATCCCAATAGGCCTTTGAGTATCTGTTCGCGCCAGGGCAGGATGCGGAATATCTCAAAGGAAGGAAAGGGAATATGCAGAAAGAACCCAATGGAAATCTCCGGTTTCTTTTCACGTACCATCTGCGGCACAAGCATCAATTGATAATCGTGTACCCAGATGATATCGTCGTCTGCCGCTTTTTCGAGAATCGCATCCGCGAATTTTTGGTTAACGGTCTTGTAGGCATCCCAAAACCCCTGCTCAAACTCTGAATACTCCAAGAAATAATGGAACAACGGCCAAACTGTCCGGTTGCTGAAGCCGTAATAATAGCCGTCGACTTCCTCTTCCGTCAAATTGACTTTTGACGATCCGTGTTCCGCGAGTACCTTGTCGATTTTAAGGGTAAGCCCATCGGGAATCTCCTCATCGGTGAGTCCGCTCCATCCTATCCAAAGACTATCCCCACCGGAATGTACCGATTTCATACCTGTGGCCAGACCGCCCACGCTTGGTATGGCGGTAATTTCCCCTTTATCGATCTGCAATTGAACGGGAAGCCGGTTTGAGATTATGATAGTTTTGCCCATATTGGTTTGTGTTTTTCGGATTGCGTTTGAAAATTAGCCAATAATTTAAGCCTATCCATGCCCAAATCCGTATTATTTTTCTAAATTTCGCAAAAAGCGGGGATAAATGAATGGATAATCCCAATGGATCAAAAATTTTATCGGCAAAGCCTTTTTTTGGTGGCCCCGTTGGAACCAAGCCTAATCGAAACAGCAATGCAAAACTTGGATTACGGAATAATAGGAAACTGCAGAAGCGCCGCATTGGTGTCGAAAAACGGTAGCATTGACTGGTGTTGCCTACCGGAATTCGACTCCCCCTCGGTATTCGCCAAATTATTGGACACGGAAATCGGCGGCAGTTTTGAAATATTGGTAAACGAAAGTTACACCATCACACAACGCTATCACGAAAATACGGCACTGTTAATTACTAAATTCTCAGACGGTGACAACGTCTTCGAGATTCGCGACTTTATGCCCCGCTACCGCAATGACGATGGTTCATACCATTCCCCCCCGGAAATTATCCGATATATAAAGCACATCAAGGGGAAGCCCATATTCAGGGTGCTTTACGACCCGAAACTGGAATACGCAATTGGGGAGACCAAAATCTATGTAAAACGGAATTTCATCGCCTGTCTCACCCGGGCCGAAAAATTCGATACCGCTTTTCTATACACCTCCTTTAATAAAAACGCCGTGGTGGAGGGCCGGGAAATCGAACTGACGGAAGACGGTTATTTTTTATTAGGCTACAACGAAAAGATTCTGCTTCCCAATACGGAGAAAATGTATCTGGAACAGGAGCGTACCAAGGTGTATTGGCTGAACTGGAGCAGCAACACCCCGACCTATCGCAGGTACAACGACGAGATCCATCGCAGTGCCGTGACCCTGAAATTGCTGAGCTACGACAAGACCGGCGCGGTGCTGGCGGCCGCTACCACCTCGTTGCCCGAAACCATTGGGGAGGTGCGGAATTGGGACTATCGTTTCTGCTGGATAAGGGACGCGTCGATGGTCGTGAAAGTAGTATCCGACCTAGGTCACAAGGATATCGCCAAACGCTACCTGCAGTTTATTATCGACCTAATGCCCGACAAGGATGAAAAACTGCAGATCATGTACGGCATCAACAAGGAAAAAAAGTTGACCGAAGAGACTTTGGACCATCTTGAGGGCTATATGGGCTCAAAACCGGTACGGATCGGAAATGCCGCATACGAACAGCGCCAAAACGATATTTATGGTATTCTGATGGATGTCATTTACGAACAGATGAAACGCTTTAGCACCGATCTCGAGAATGGCGAGGAAATCTGGAGCATCACCAAGGGTATCGTCTGGATCGTAGAAAAGCACTGGCAGGAACCGGACAAGGGCATTTGGGAGTTTCGATCGGAGGATAAACACTTTACCTTTTCAAAAGTCTTGTGCTGGACGGCCATTGACCGTGCCATCAAAGTGGCCAGCATGATGAACAAGCAGCATAAGATCGAAATGTGGAGGCCCCTTCGGGAGAAAATTTTGAACGATATTCAAGAAAAGGCCTGGAACGAGGAGGTCGGTGCCTATACCCAATCGTACGGCACCCATCATCTGGACGCCTCCGTGCTATTGATGGAATCCTATGGGTGTGTGGATGCCAAGGACGAACGTTTTATCAGCACGGTGAAGGCCATCGGAAGGGGACTGGCCTATGACGGACTGCTATACCGCTATAAAAATGAAGACGATTTCGGGGAGCCGACCTCTTCCTTTACGGTCTGTACCTTTTGGTACATTAACAGCCTGTTCAAAATCGGGGAGCAGGAAAAGGCAGAAGCCCAATTCGAGGAGCTATTGACGTATAGTAACCATTTAGGCCTTTTTAGCGAAGACCTTGATTTCAAGACCAAACGATTACTCGGAAACTTCCCCCAAGCTTATTCGCATCTCGCCCTGATCGAATGTGCCATCAATTTTTCAAAAAAACACAGCGAGGAGAAGGTTTTGGAATCAATGCGCGAATAAAGCAAAAAACCACCCTGTTACGACTGGGCGTCCCGACCTGGTGGCATTTTTTGGAGTGCCCCTTTTGAGTCAATATGCAATCCTAACTATCAAAGGTATACCCGTTGTCCGCCGATATTTTTTCTGCGATTTGGGTTCGTAGGGCTATTATGTTGGGATTATTGGTGTATTTGGTAAAACGTTTGAGTCCCATTAACATCATTCGCTGCTCGTCGCCTTCGGAGAAGGAGATAATGGCTTCCTTACCTTTTTGGATGATGGTTTCCGCGGCTTCGTACAGGTACAGTTTCGTCATAGCGATTTGAGTTGCCTGGACCTCCTGGCCATAGCGTTTGGCATTTTTTTCGGTCCGGAGCAGGGTGCTTTCGGCCATATAGACTTCGATGAGCACGTCGGCAGCCGCCAGCATCAGCTGCTGATGCTTTTCTAGATCGGGACCAAATTTTTCCACGGCCTTTCCCGCAATCATCAAAAACACTTTTTTTAGGCGGGCCAACAAATCCTTTTCCTCGGCGAAAAGTTCGGAATAATCCGGTGTATCGAACGATGGGATACCCATCAATTCCTCTCCCACCGCAGTGGCAGGGCCCAAAAGGTCCACATGGCCCTTCATCGCTTTCTTCACTAGCATGCCTACGGCCAGCATTCGGTTGATTTCATTGGTGCCTTCGTAGATACGGGCGATACGGGCATCGCGCCAAGCGGATTCCATAGGCGTATCGGCACTAAATCCCATACCTCCAAAAATCTGGATGCCCTCGTCGGTGGTGTTCTGCGCATCCTCGGAAACCGCCACCTTTAAAATGGAACATTCGATAGCGTATTCCTCCACACCTTTCAATTCCGCTTCCTGATGGGAATTACCCTCGGTTTCGCGGAGTGCGATACGATCCTCGATATTCTTGGCAGCACGATAGCTCGCTGATTCCCCGGCATAAACATTGGTGGCCATTTTGGCCAGTTTTGCCTTGATAGCGCCAAAGTTGGCGATAGGGGTCTTGAACTGTATCCGTTCGTTTGCGTACTTGGCGGCTTCGTCCAAGACTTTGCGCTGCGCCTCCAAACAGGCGGCGGCCAGCTTGATACGTCCGATATTTAGGGCGTTCATGGCTATTTTAAAGCCGTTGCCGCGCTCGGAAAGCATATTTTCGACCGCAACTTTGGTTTCATTGAAAAAAACCTGACGGGTAGAGGAGGAATGGATGCCCAGTTTTTTTTCTTCCGGGTTCATCGAGATGCCGTTATCAGGGTCGTTCTCCACAATAAAACCAGTGACATATTTGTCGTCCCCAATTCGGGCGAATACGATAAAAAGATTGCAGAAACCCGCATTGGAAATCCACATTTTCTGTCCTGAGATTAAATAATTTTTCCCATCTTCGGACAGCACGGCCTTTGTTTTTCCCGAGTTGGCGTCCGACCCGGCGCCGGGTTCGGTGAGGCAGTAGGCCCCAAACCATTCCCCCGTTGCTAATTTCGGCACATACTTTTGCTTTTGTTCCTCGGTGCCGTATAGCGTAATGGGCATCGTGCCTATTCCCGTATGCGCTCCGAAGGCGGTACTGAAAGAGCCCGTAGCTCCGGAGATATAGTCGCAGACCAGCATGGTAGAAACGAATCCCATCCCCATACCGCCATATGCCTCGGGTACGGCAACGCTCAAAAGACCCAGTTCACCGGCCTTGCGCATACATTCTTCGGTATAGGCATAGTCTTTTTGTTCAAAACGTTCCCAATGCGCCCACAGCTCCCTATCGACAAATTCGTTGGTGCTGTCGCGCATCATACGTTGTTCTTCGTTCAGGTCTTCTAAGGTGAAGACGTCTTCGCATCGGGTTTCCTTGATCAGGAACTGACCCCCGCGGATCAGATTATCTTTTGGTATTGTTTCGGTACTCATATCGTTAAGGTTAGGAGCCTAGACAATTAGAAACTAGAGTCTAGACATTTTGTAAATAATCGTATAACAAATCACCTTTAGTCTATCCTCTAGACTATGGTCATCTAGACTCTAGCCATCTAAGCTCTAGTTCAGGAATTCATAAATTCCGGCAGCGCCTTGCCCCGTTCCCACGCACATGGTGACCAGGCCATATTTGCCTTGCATATCCCTTTTTCGCATTTCATCGAACAATTGCACGGAGAGTTTGGCGCCGGTACATCCGAGAGGGTGCCCCAAGGCGATGGCCCCTCCGTTGACGTTGACGATGTCTTCGTTGAAATTAAGTTCACGGATTACCGCTAGGGACTGGGAAGCAAAGGCTTCGTTCAATTCTATGAGCTCGAGGTCTTCTTGCTTCAAACCCGCCTGTTTCAAGGCTTTAGGCACGGCCGCAACGGGACCAATACCCATAATCCGCGGCGGAACGCCGGCAGCCGCATAGTTGACCAACCTCGCAATGGGTTCCAAGTTCAGTTCCTTGACCATATCTTCGCTCATGACCAAGACGAAAGCCGCGCCGTCACTGGTTTGGGAGGAGTTGCCCGCAGTGACCGATCCGTTTTCGGCGAACACGGGTCGCAATTTCGCCAAGGCCTCCAAAGAAGTGTCCTTTCTCGGCCCCTCGTCTTTGGTAACGGTATAGGTTTTGGTCTCTTTTTTTCCCTTGTCGTTGACAAAGGTCTGTTTCACTTCGATAGGTACGATTTGATCTTGAAATCGGTCGTTTGCCTGCGCTTTTAGGGCTTTCTGGTGGGAGTTATAGGCAAATTGATCCTGATCTTCACGGGATACATCGAATTCTTGTGCAACGGCCTCCGCCGTATTGCCCATACCCCAGTAGTAGTCTTCATGACCGGATTTGGCCAGGTCGTAATTCAGTTCCGTCTTGTAGCCGGTCATGGGTACGGAGCTCATACTTTCGGCACCCCCGGCAATGATACAATCCGCCATTCCGGATTGGATTTTGGCCGTGGCGATACCAATGGTCTCGAGGCCCGAGGAACAAAAACGGTTTACCGTGACCCCGGGGACCTCGACGATATCCAATCCCATCAACGAAATGAGCCGCGCCATGTTCAAGCCCTGCGAACCTTCGGGCATGGCGTTGCCGACGATGACATCATCGATTCGTTTTTTGTCAAAATCCGGCAGTTCCTTCATCATATATTCAATGGTCTCCGCCGCCATTTCATCGGTCCGCTTGAACCGGAAAACGCCTTTTGGGGCTTTGCCCACGGCGGTTCGGTAGGCTTTTACTATGTATGCTTGTTTGTTCATGAGTATTTTTAGTTTCACTTTCCAGGTTAATACTGTCTCGCCATACTTCTAATTGCTAGATTTTAGCCGTCTAGGCTCTAATTTCGCAGCGGCTTCCCGTTCTTTAGCATATGCTGGATCCGTTCCAAGGTTTTTTTCTCGGTACAAAGGGATAAAAATGCTTCCCGCTCCAATTCCAAAAGGTATTGTTCCGAGACCTCTGTGGGTTCCGAGAGATCGCCCCCGGCCATCACATAGGCCAATTTATTGGCGATTTTTTTGTCGTGTTCGCTGATATAGCGGCTGGCCTCCATGGAGTCCGTTCCGACGAGGAACATCCCCAAGGCCTGCTTGCCGAGAACTTTTACATCGGTTCTTGGGATGGGCTGGGTATATCCGGCTTCGGCCATCAAGAGGGCATGGGCCTTGGCGGTCGCGATCTGACGGTCTTTGTTGACCACCACGATATCTTTTCCGGGTTGCATATAGCCCAGGTCATAGGCTTCGTAAGCGGAAGTGGATACCTTGGCCATACCAATGGTCAAAAAATACTCCTGCAGGATGTTTAGTTCCACATCGCCTTTTCTAAAGGAATCCTGCGCACGAAGGGCCATTTCCTTAGATCCACCGCCACCTGGTATGACCCCGACGCCGAATTCCACCAATCCCATATAGGTCTCTGCCGCAGCGACCACCTTGTCGGCGTGCAGGGAGAGTTCGCAACCGCCACCCAAGGTCATATCATGCGGGGCGGATACGGTCGGAATGGCAGAGTAGCGCATCCGCATCATGGTATCCTGGAACATTTTGATGGCCATATTCAGATCGTCGTACTCCTGCTCAACGGCCATCATAAAAATCATCCCGATATTGGCGCCCACCGAGAAGTTCTTGCCTTGGTTGCCGACCACGAGTCCCTGAAACTCTTTTTCGGCTTTATCGATGGCGGTATTCAATCCCGCTAAAACGTCTCCCCCGATGGTGTTCATTTTGGATTGAAACTCTACGTTCAAGATACCATCGCCCAAATCTTCGACGACGACACCCTTGTTCTTGAACACTTCCTTGGATTTTCGGATGTTGTCCAGAATGATAAAAGCATCTTGTCCGGGAACCTTTTTCATGGATTTGGAAGGGATGTCGTAGAAATACGAGGCACCGTCTTTCACCGAATAGAAGGAATCATTCCCCGAAGCTTTCAATTCAGCTACCCAGGAGGCAGTATCCAGACCTTCCTCCTCAATCAGTTCCAAGCCCCGATCCAATCCGATAGCATCCCAAATCTGAAAGGGACCGTGTCCCCAACCGAAACCCGCCCGCATGGCATCGTCGATTTTATAGAGCGCCTCGGTAATTTCCGGGATGCGGTTGGCGGAGTAAGCGAACAGGGCCCCAAAATTTCTGCGGAAAAATTTCCCTGCTTTTTCGGTGTCGTCTACCAATACCCGAAAACGGTCCTCTACCGTATCGATGGTCTTGGTTTTGTCAAGCACGGGGAATTTGGTGCTTTTTTTCGGGCGGTACTCCATCGAATCAAGATCCAATCCCAGAATTTCGCTGTTCCCGTCCTCGTCCTTTACCTTTTTATAGAAACCTTGGTCCGTTTTGCTACCGAACCACTTGTTTTTCATCATGGTGTCGATAAATTCCGGCAGTTTGAAGACCTCCCTTCGTTCGTCATCGGGACAGTTTTCATAGATGCCGTTGGCTACGTGGACTAGCGTATCCAGACCGACCACATCGACGGTTCTAAAGGTGGCGGACTTTGGTCGGCCGATAACGGGGCCTGTTAGCGTATCGACTTCCTCGACGGTCATGCCCATGTCCTTAACCGTGTGAAAAAGACTTTGGATGCTGAAGGTACCGATCCGGTTGCCGATAAACGCTGGGGTATCTTTGGCGATTACCGAAGTCTTACCCAGGAACTTCTCACCATAACCATTCAGGAAATCCAGCACCTCAGGCAGCGTTTTGGGTCCGGGGATGACCTCGAACAGATCGAGGTAGCGAACGGGATTAAAAAAGTGGGTGCCGCAGAAGTACTGCTGGAAATCCTCACTTCGCCCTTCGGACATAAAGTGAATGGGAATGCCCGAAGTGTTTGAAGTAATCAAAGTGCCCGGTTTTCGGTGCTTTTCGAGGTTTTCGAAGACCTGCTTTTTGATGTCCAAACGCTCGACGACCACTTCGATGATCCAATCAACGTCGGCCACTTTGGCGATATCGTCCTCCATATTGCCGGTGGTGATACGGTCTGTGAATTTTGGGTGGTAAATTGGGGAGGGCTTTGATTTGAGGGCCGATGCCAGGGAATCGTTGACCAATCGGTTGCGGACGACCTTGTCTTGGAGGGTCAATCCTTTAGCTTTTTCCGTAGCGTTGGGTTCTTTGGGAAGGATGTCCAGCAGCAATACCTTTACGCCGATGTTGGCAAAATGGCAGGCAATACCGCTACCCATGATTCCCGATCCGATGACCGCTACCTGTTTAATATGTCTATCCACTTGTGTTTAGGTTTTAGGTTATCTGTTACTACGTTCCTGAGTCAAACGCCTATGCGGATTAAAAATCTTCATCGCATCTTCTATCATTCCACAGCACCCTTATTGTATATATTTTTTTCGGAAATCAACTGATTGATGGTTTCCATGACTTCAAAGAATCCGTCCAGTTTTTCCTCGGAAACATGTGCCCTGACCGTTTCGTTGAACCTGAGTACCGCATTTTTCGAATCGTTTCTCTTTTGCAGTCCGAAATCCGTCAGGTGGATCAAGACCCCCCGTCCGTCCTTCGGATTGGGTTTACGCTGGATTAATTTTTGCGTCTCCATCCGCTTCAAAATACGGGAGAGACTGGTTGCTTCCATACCCATCTTAGGCCCCAAAGCCGTCGAGGGCGTGCCTGACTTGGGGTCTATGCTCAATAATGTAAACCCCACCGCCATGGTCGAACCGAATTTCTTGGCCTCTTCGTTGTACATACGGGCAACCGCCTGCCAAGTCGCGCGCAGGGCATAATCAATGGTAATTTCCTTCATTTTAATCTTGGTTGGGATACCAAATATAACAAAATATGTTATGCATGCATAATAAGTAGATGTAATTTTTCAATATCACGAGGAACGCAGCCGGATTGAAGGAAGAAAGGGGTGCTTTTTAAGCAAAGAGAAACGTCAAAGGCAATCAAGATTTATAAATATCATTATACAAATCGATATACTTCTCCTTGACAACCTTACGGCGTAGCTTCATGGTAGGGGTAAGATGGCCGTCGTTGATGCTCCAAACGTCGGGGGTGAGGCGGAAAGCCTTGACCTTCTCCCATTTGGCGAATTTTTCATTGGCTACGTCCACTTCTTCCTGATATTTGGCCAGCACCTTGTCGTTCAATACGATATCGGAATTTTCCGGGATGGTGATGCCGTGCTTTGCCGCCCAATCGTGCAAAACTTCAAAATCGGGCTGGATGAGGGCGGCGGGCATTTTTTCGCTCTCCCCGACGACCATGATCTGTTCGATGAAATTGGATTGCTTAAAGCGGTTTTCCAACACCTGCGGGGCAACATATTTTCCACCGGATGTTTTGAACATTGATTTTTTACGGTCGGTTATCTTAAGGAAGCCATCGGCATCGACCTTACCAATATCCCCGGTATGGAAAAAGCCGTCTTTCATTACTTCATTGGTCTGTTCGGAATCCTTATAATAGCCCATCATAACCTGGGGGCCCTTAATGCAGATTTCACCGTCTTCGGCAATTTTGACTTCCGTCTTGTCCAAGGGTTTTCCGACCGTACCAATTCGAAATCCGCCGTTTCTCATGTCGTTGACCGCGACCACCGGAGAGGTTTCGGTAAGGCCGTAACCTTCCATAACCCCGAATTCCGCCGCGTTGAAGATGCGGGCCAACCGGGGCTGCAGGGCGGCACTTCCCGATGCGATCAAGTGGAGGTTGCCCCCTAGGCCCTCTTTCCATTTGCTAAAGATGAGTTTGCGGGCCAAGGCCAATTTTTGTTCGTACCACCATCCGTTCTGGCCGTAGGGTTCGTATTGCAATCCTAGGTCTACCGCCCAAAAAAAGAGGGATTTCTTGATGCCGGTAAGGGCTTCCCCTTTGACGATGATCTTGTCGTATACCTTTTCCAGCAATCGGGGTACGGCGGTCATGACATGGGGCGCGGTCTCCTTGAGATTTTCGCTGATTGTGTCCAATGATTCCGCATAATGAATGGTCACGCCCGCATATTGGTAGAGGTAGATCATCATACGTTCGTAGACATGGCAAATGGGCAAAAAGCTAAGGCATTTCACATTCCCGTAATCGATGGCAAGGCGTTTGGAACTTTCGATGGCATTGCTGACGAGGTTGGCGTGGGACAGCATAACGCCTTTGGGTTTTCCGGTGGTACCGGAGGTATATATCAAGGTAGCGAGATCTTCCGTCTTGACGGCATCCTTTATCTTTTCGACTTCTTTTTGGTTGGATGTGTCCGCCCCCTCTTCCCGAACCTCTTTCC
>DASSWC010000325.1:0-2777 GCA_035705395.1 Pricia sp.
CCGTCGTAATATATTTTTTTGCCTCCTTCCCAAGGCAATTTATCCGGAAAATTGGCGCCTCCGGCCAAAATCAATACCCCATCGTCAACCCCGGCATAAGTTCCGGCAAGCCCTGGTTGTACTTTTTGACCTTTATTCGGAGGTAGGTCCGGAAGTTTCTGAAACTCAAAATATTCTTCTTGGCCGTACCCATTGGTATTGGATATAAACAGGGCCGTAAAAAGGAAGAGCAATGAAAGGAATTTCAAACCCGATGATTTTTTCGATATTCTATTATGAAACATATTATTTGATAAGTTCATCGATCCTTACTTTTTGGAAAGTCATTTGGGCCTGGCTGCCTTCGTAAAGTATCCCGATATGGTCAGTGTCGATAGAGGTGATACAAGAATATCCTGAACCCTGTCCCTCATCAAGTTCTGTCCAATACTGCTTTGGCCATGTTTCTCCATCGTCAAGGCTCACTTTAATAGTCTGCCTGATACGTTTGTACTTGGAATTGGGATTGGAAAACAACAAGATACTCTTAGGCCGTCCATCGGAATCCACATAATTATGCTTGTGGATACTGGCCATACAGGTGGGTTCGACTAAGGCTCCATGTGACGACGGGTGTTCCGTCCATGTTTCCCCCAG
The DNA here is from genome assembly GCA_035705395.1 of Pricia sp. Lineage (GTDB taxonomy): Bacteria > Bacteroidota > Bacteroidia > Flavobacteriales > Flavobacteriaceae > Pricia. Next base: position 637 of record DASSWC010000325.1, read on the forward strand.
ATTTTTGGTCAGCATAATGGCACGGCCATTGGTCTCCGATTTATTTTCTTTATTTCGGTTGTCCCGAATGTTCAACATGATGGTCCCGTCGGAAAGTTCTACCGCCATGCATTCCGTAGTATTATGGGAAGCGGGATTGCTCGTTTTCCACGTTTTTCCTCCGTCTTTGCTATAGGTAATGTTGGAAAATGGCAGGCCATTCGCATCCCTGCCCTGGGTAGGAATAACCAAGGTGCCGTCCTTGAGGGTAATGCCGTGCCCAGGCGCGGGTGCCCATAACCACCATTTGGGGTCTTTGCCCATTTTCGTCAAATTGACAGGTGCGCTCCACGTTTTGCCGTCGTCCGTGCTTTTGGTTATCAGAAATTGACTGGTCTGTTTTACGCCGAGCCCCGGTTGAGAGCCTTTGGTGCGCCATTGGTGGTTCCATTCCTCGCTGTCCTCGTTCAAGCCTTCCAACCAAACCCCTTCCGCATTTATGACACCGTGCATCCATAATCCGGTAATATAAATGGTTCCGGTATTTTTATCTACCAGGATATTGGCATCGCTGACCCCATTGAATTTTTGGGGCAATCCTCCCCATTCCCCCATGTCAAGGACAATACGCATTGGATCCCAAGTGTTTCCGCCATCCGTTGAACGGCTGACCCCGATATCGATGTCGCCCTGTAAATCCCTTTTTGATCGATAGCGCACATCGTATACTGCCAGTAAGGATCCCTCCTTGGTCCTGGCCAAGCCCGGTATACGGTAGGTATGCACCTTGTCATCCATATGGTCGCGTAGGGCCACCCCAACACGCAATGCGATCGGCGCTTGGCTATGCTGGGATATTAATTTGTTATGGCCCGATTCTACAAAATCGATATCGGCGTACACTTTTGAAGTCAAGTTGCAATTTTCTGCCAATTCATAGGAGATCCAAAAATAGTTTTTCCCTTTTTTCAATGATTGGGAACCCTCAAAGACCACTTGTTTGGAGGGGTGTTGGGAGGATCCGAATTGGATCTTATCGCTAAACAATGAATCAAGACCGGAATAGAATACCCGAACATTTTTGAGATTCCCCGGCTCAGTATTTCCCATGTCCACCTGTATCGCATTCACAGTTTCTCCTTCGACCGTATTATCCAATTGGACGCGCAACACGGGATTGTTTTTCTTCCCTTTTAGAACGGGATAATTAAAAGTCCGGGTAGAAAGGTTATCGACGCTATTTGCTGTATCGCCACAACCAATTGCTATCATCAAGATAATAAGCGGTACTATTTTTTTCATCCCCATTTGGAAATATATTTTTGTATTCATTTTTTCTTTTGCGTTAGTATTGTTCCTACTCTTAGTACTTTTCCAGGCTAAGGTCGTTGTAGTCCAGAACCTTATTGGTGACCGCCCAGCCCTGCCAGTCTTGGGAAAGTTCAGCACCCAGCTCTGGGTATTGAATCGAACCAACGGGGGATTTTTTGAGCGTTCCATCCTTTCTGTCTTTGGGTTACTCGAATTTCATTTTTGGATCCATAAGTCGCGAATAAGGAACGACCTTTCGTGGACCTGTAGTTCCGGTCTCTTGAACCATTTCAAAGAGTTGCCGGGCCTTGGCTTCATCAATTAAGGGATCATCCGTACGTATTTGCCAGCTGCGCAACGCTTCTTTTAGTCGCTGCAAAATTCCTGCATAGTTTTCATCTTCCGAGATATTTTTCATTTCGAAGGGATCCGAGATTAAGTCGTAAAGTTCATATTCCGGCGGATTTTTCATCCTGCGATAGGCCATTCTGACCCCTGCGTCTGCATTTTTCAGCAACATCTCCTCGCTAATTTTTACCGTTTTTTTAAGTGTGAAACCGTATCCAGGATTCTCCGTTCCGGATAGTGGATTATAGATCATCTTGTACTTTTCGTTTCTTACGGTACGTTGCGGATACGGATTGTGATTGGAATGCACATGGTATTCCGTAAACAAAAATTTTCTCCAGACCGTTTCCTCACCTTTCAACAAGGGCAGCAACGACCTTCCAGGCAAATATTCGGGGACCGTAAGCCCGGCTATGGACAAGAAAGTAGGGTAGAGATCGATCGTACTGGTCAGTTCTTTTAAACGGGTATTCGTCAAACCATGTCCTGGCCAACTTATTATC
>DASSWC010000326.1:0-7333 GCA_035705395.1 Pricia sp.
ACGAAATCAGTGAATATCTTCTTGCGAACAGTGCACAAGTGGCCGATTCCTCGAATTTCATGTCCTTTTTGGGTTCCAGCTTTTTTTGGATGGTAGTGCTCGCAACGGCCATCGGTATCGGCCTTTCGTTTACCAGGGCCAAAAACTATGAAGGGGCGGGTGCCAGTAAGATCGGGGGGATGTTCATTTATATCCTTGTGGCCACCATCGGTATGAAAATGGATTTAGGCAGGGTGTTGGAAAACCCGGGACTTTTGGCGGTGGGTTTTATCTGGATTTCCATTCACGCGGGACTCCTGATCCTCGTCGCCAAACTTATAAAGGCGCCGTATTTCTTTTTGGCCGTAGGAAGCCAGGCCAATGTAGGCGGTGCGGCATCGGCACCGGTCGTCGCTGCGGAATTCCATCCGTCGTTGACCTCGGTCGGCGTACTGCTGGCTGTTTTCGGATATGTGATAGGTACCGGTGGGGCGCTAATCTGTGCCTATTTGATGGAAGTGGCTTCCAAAATGTGAATACCAATTTTAGAAAAGATCCATGAAAAAAGCACTTTTTTTCTTCATAGCGCTATCCTTTCTTTGCTGCGGCAGGGAAAATCCCAAAAATACCATGACGGTCACCGGAACGGTGAAAGGTCTGAAAAAGGGAACCCTCTACCTGCAGCACATTCCCGATTCCACCTTGGTTACGGTAGATTCATTGCAGGTCGATGGAGAAGGCTATTTTAAGTTTACGACCGAACTGGAGAGTCCCGAAATATTCTATCTCTACCTAGACAAGAAAGATGCGAACGACATCAATGATCGCATTACCTTCTTCGGCGAACCCGGCACCATCACTATAAACACCACTTGGAACACCTTTGACACAAAAGCCAAAATCAAGGGTTCGAAAACGCAGAAAAAACTGGAGAAATACCGGCAGACCATGTCCCGCTTCAACACCAAAAACCTCGAACTGATGCAGGCCGCCGCCAATCGAGAAATACCTTTAGATTCGGTACAATTGGACTCCATCCAACAATTGGGCAATAAAAATGTACAGCGGGGCTATGCCTTCGCCCTTAACTTTGCGCTGAACAACAAAGATTCTTACATTGCACCCTATATCGCCCTAAAGGAAGTGCCGGATGCGAATGTCATCTATCTGGATTCCATCTATAATTCCCTAACCCCGGAGGTGGCGGATTCTAAGTACGGTAGAGCGTTGGGTGAATATTTGAAAGAAGTCAAGGCGAAAGACTAGTCCGCTATTCCAATTGGCTTACTTTCTCCGAAAGGGCCTCGGCCTTCTTTTCCAGTTCTTGCCGAACTTTCTTGAAGTGTTTTTTCTTGTTATCGACATCTTTTTTATTCACCTCAGTAATCAGCTTGTCAAAGGTGGCGATGGCCTCATCGATAAGGGCCGTTCCCGCTTTGGAATCCTGTTTGTTATTGGCGGCGTCCGTAATATAGACCGCTTCGATGATATCGCCAAGTGTATTATTGATATCCTTTTTTAAATCTCGTATACTTGCCATTGTTGATATTTTTTTGCAAAAATAGGGTTTTAAATGGTTTAAATCGTCACCTCCAAAAATTCCGCACTGCCCGTTGTTTGTATGGATATGGATTTGGATACCGCGGGCAGCAGCACCGTCTCCCCTTTTTTAATGTCCACGGCCCCATTTTCGTTGGCAATACGCGCCGAACCGCCCACGCACATAAAAATGGTAAACGAATCCCTTCCGGAAATATCTTTGTTCCAATTTTCGGTCAGGTGTAGAAAGTCCGTTTTAAAATAGGGACAATCCACCATCCTGTTCGCACGGTTCGCTTCGGAATCGTAGGTCACCTTAAAATCGTCCTTTTTCTTATAATCGATGGCATTTAAGGCCAACTCCGTATGCAGTTCGCGCAGGTTTCCATCTTTATCCTTCCGGTTGAAATCGAAGATGCGGTACGTAATGTCCGAAGTTTGCTGGATCTCGGCCAACAGTACGCCCGCCCCGATGGCATGCACCTTTCCGGTCTTGATAAAAAACGTGTCGCCCCGGGCCACTTTTTCGTAGTTCAACAGTTCCGTAAGGGTATCGTTTTCCAGACTTTTAACGTATTCTTCCTGCGTAACGTCGCGGTTGAAACCTATGATCAGGTTGGCATCCGCGTCCGCATCCATCACATACCACATCTCTGTTTTTCCCTGGGAATTATGTCGTTTTTGGGCCAGTTCGTCGTTGGGATGCAATTGAATGGACAGATCCTTTTTCGCGTCGAGAAACTTGATCAGGATGGGAAAATCCTTCCCAAAACGTTCCACAACGCTTTTGCCCAGAAGGTCTTCGGCACCGTCCTCAATCAATTGCCGGAGTGAAGTGCCCGATAGGTCCCCGTTCGCGACTACGGAAATATCGCCCGCGACCCCGGACAGTTCCCAGCTTTCGCCGGTGGTATCGTTCCCTATAGGCTTGTGCAGCACGTCTTGCAGTTTTGTACCGCCCCACAGGCGTTCTTTTAGGATGGGATGAAATTTTAAAGGATACAAATCAAATCAGGTTTTAGGTTTATATCTCGATGGGATGGTCTGGCAATCTTGCGTCCCATAGCTATCCGTTAAAGGTTACAAAATTCCTCGGTGTTTCGTACAACTTTACTTCAAGATCGTTTTTTGCGTCGATATGGGGTCGGAGTTTGTTCCAGATGACCACGGAAATATTTTCCGCCGTGGGATTCAGGTCTTTAAACTCCGGTACTTCGAGGTTCAGGTTTTTATGGTCCAGGGCATTTTCGACTTTGTCCCGTATCAAATCCTTTAAGACCTTCATATCCATCACAAAACCGGTCTCCGGGTCGATTTCACCGCTGACGCTTACGATCAGTTCGTAATTGTGGCCATGATAGTTGGGATTATTGCATTTACCGAAAACGGCGTCATTTTTAGCATCGTCCCAATCTCTGCGGTACAGGCGGTGGGCAGCATTAAAATGGGCCTTTCTGCTAACTTTTACGTTCATCGCTATCGGTTGTTTTGGGAAAGGGCATTTGTTGAAATATGGCCGTAGAACTTTTCAAAGATGATTTTGAACCAGGCCGTATATTTTTCCGGATGCTCCTCGATATCGGTCCTTACATCCTCGGGTTTCATCCATTTCCAATCCGCGACTTCGGCAAGATTGATGTTCGGCTTGCCTTCATAGCTTCCGATCATGACGTGGTCAAATTCGTGTTCGGTCAATCCGTTGTGGAAGGGGGCTTTATAGATAAAGGAGAAAAGTTCGTCCAGCTCTGTAAAAAATCCCATCTCTTCCTGTAGCCTTCTTTTTCCGGCCTCGATATTCGATTCCCCGACCCGCTGGTGGCTGCAACACGTATTCGTCCATAGCAAGGGGGAATGGTATTTGTCGGCTGCGCGTTGTTGCAGTAGGGTCTCCCCTTTTTCGTTCATGACAAAAACAGAAAAGGCCCGATGGAGCACCCCTTTTTGATGGGCTTCCATTTTAGGCATCGTCCCGATTGATTTATCGTTTTGGTCGACCAAGATTACCTGTTCTTCCTTCATGCTGCAAAAATACGGGGAATCTGCGGATGGAAGGTTAAGGATTTTCTAAAAAAACCGGGGAGACCGTATCTGTCTGCCGCTGGCCCTATTAAAATCAAAGCGTACCAGTACTTCGAAGGAACCGGAATTAAACTGGGTACCCCCTAAGTCGGTGGTTTCACGGTCGTAGGCGAGTCCCACCAAAAAACCGTCATCGATATAAAAGCCGAACATACCACTAACGGCCGCACCCCAGCGGTAGGCGGCACCCAGTATAAACTTTTCGCTGAGCAAAAAATTGGCGGACAGGTCGACCTGCAAAGGGGCGCCCCGAACCATTTTGGTCAACAGGGCGGGCTTGAATTTCAGGTCCCCGTTCACATCGAAGACGTAACCGGTCGTCAGGTAGAGGTTCATCCGCTCCTTGGCCGTGGAGATATTCGAGGATTGAAAGTGGGTGGTTTCCAAAATCCTCGGAACGGAAACGCCCGCATAGAAATTTTCGGTGCGATAATAAATCCCGGCCCCGACATTGGGGGACAGCCGGTTTTCGATATCCTGTTGCAACAGGGGATCCGGGCCGTTGGGATTACTGATATCCTGGTCCAGTTGCGAAAACCGGATGTCTAGAAGATGAACACTTCCCTTCAGTCCGAAACTGAGCCGTCCCTCCCTGGAAGTGAAAATGGTATAGGAAAAATCGACATCAAAATAAGTTTCCACGGTCGGGCCGATCTGTTCGTTGAGAATCCCCAGGCCAAGGCCCACGCCCCGATAGCCTATAGGCGTATGCAGGCTAAGCGTCTGGGTCTTCGGTGCGCCCGTAAGGCCAGCCCATTGCGATCGGTACAAGGCCGCTATGCTCAGACTTTCCTTCGAGCCGACGTACCCGGGATTGATGCTCGGCATATTGTACATGTACTGGGTGTACTGGGCGTCTTGCTGGGCATAAAGTCCTCCCCCAAAGAAAAGAAATGCCACCCCGAATAGGGCAAGCCAGCATCGGTAGTGCCATTTACTGTGATTTGGGATATTCATAGCATCATCGGTTTATGTAGATGTATCCCGATAGCGTTTTGGCCTCTTCCAAACCGTTCTTGTAATCGAGAATATAAAAATAGGTGCCTACGGGTAAATTTCGGTTTGGATCTACGGTAACCCTGCCTTCCGAAGTGCCGTCGAACACATTTCCGTGGCTTGCGTAGGCCTGTGTTCCGTAGACCAGCACGCCCCATCGATTGTAAATGCGGATGGAGTTGTCGGGATAATTTTCCAACCCTTTTATGGTCAGTACATCGTGTATGCCGTCACCGTTGGGAGTAAGTACGTTAAAAACCTCGATTTCCTCAACCACGGTGTTCGATTCCAGATAATCGGGGATACCATTACCATTGCTATCTTCGTTCGCATAATTGCCGTCGTTGTTTCCATCCTCGTGCTTAGATACGATTCCGTCATTGTCATCGTCGGTATCCCGGTAATCGGGAAGCCCGTCTCCGTCGGTATCTGGTAAGTCTCTGGATGGCTCATCGATCTCATCATTCACGTCGAGATCTATCGTGGCGCTTCCTTCGTACCCATCGAATAGACCGTCGGAATCGGAATCGGAACCGATCAGGCTGACATCTGCAACACCATCATGATTGTGGTCATGGCCTTCTATATGGTCCGGTATACTGTCATTATCACTGTCTTCGTCTACGTAATCGGGTAGTCCGTCACTATCGGTATCTTCTGGAATAATACCAAACATACCATGCCTCTCATAGGCATTGTCGAGACCATTGGCATTCGCATCGTTTCCGCTTGGGGCCATGTAATCCATCGCAGTTTGTGCTTCTACGTTATCGGGAATACCATCGTTATCGCTATCGATATCCAAATAATCGGGAATACCATCGTCGTCGGTATCGGTCGGGTCGGTCGACAGGTCATTATCCGCATCGAGGTTTAGGTCTTCGAACCGGTCCACAATGCCATCGTCATCACTATCAAGGTCGGCGTCGGCGGCATTCACCATAATGATAAGGGTTGCGGTACGACAATTTCCGGCAGTATCGCAAAGCGTGTATGTAAACGTATCCGTACCCATAAAACCGGGATCCGGAGTGTAGGTAAAAAAATCGTTGGATACATCGTTGGGTGTTCCGTTGTCGTTGATCTTGGCCGTTCCGTGAGATGGATCTGTATTGGTAGTTAGTCGTACGGATATCATGTCGTTGTCATTGGCAAAGACATTCATATCCATCCGCGTATTTTGATAGGTCGCGATGACATCGTCAATGGCATCCAAGATGGGAAGCACATTGACCGTAACCGTTGCCGTACTACAATCGCCGGATGCATTGCAGAACGTATAGTTGAAGGCATCGGGACCATTATAATCGGGATTCGGGGTGTAGGTCACGATATCGTCGGATGGATCGTTGGGCGTATCCTTGGTGTCGATGTTCACCATTCCGTTATCGGGTGGGTTGGAAATCGTCAACGAACCCGTGGTCGGAAGGTCGGAATCGTTGACGCGGATATCGACCACGACGGATGTATCTTCATCGACGGTGGCGACATCATCGACCAGGGTCGCTGCCTGATCCAAGCACACCACCGTAAAATTCGGAAGGTCTTTGCTGTTGCCCGCCTTGGTGATGGTCGCCGTGTATCTTATTACCGTTTCGGTAGCCGTTATCGTAGGACTGCTCAGATCGCCCGTTACGGTAGGGCTCCAACTCAGGGTAGCGCCCGGTGGCACCGGATTCGCGGAAATGTCCAATGTTACCTCGTTTTCGGGTGCGCCGCACCGGGTAACTACAAAATAACCCGTCGCGTTCTGTCCACAATTCGTACCCTCGTACGTGGCGAAATAGACTCCGGGATCAGTTACTTCATAAAAGGAATCCGTACCCAAGATGGTGGTATTATCGGAGGCTTCATACCACCGATAGTTCGACCTCGTGCCCTCGGCATCGTTCGTAGGTGCCTGTAACAAATACTGCCCCTGGGAAACGGCGAGCCCCAGCACGGTAAAGACCAGACTGAGGGCAAGCTTTTTATATGTTGGGATGGACTTCAAATCGATTTGGGTCGGTTTATACGGATAGGGTTATTTTACGACGAACACCACGTTGATGAGGGAGTTGTAGTCGGCCGGCTGATCGGTAACCGAATAGGTCAGAACTCCAGCAGGCGATATTGACATGGTTCCGGTATTGAAAACGGTGGGATCGGCGTAGGTCACATGATAGTCCAATTCATTCGCGTTGTACGTCGGGATTGTGCCGCCACTACTCACTACGGGCGATCCGAACTGTGCAATGTACTGGGCATACAGGTCAATGGTGAAGGTTCCATTGGTGGAAGCGTCAATAGCTATCGAAGGCGGATAGAAAACACGCGACGCTTTGACCGTATTTACCTGAACAACATCGCCTTCGGCATCCGTTGCCAGCATATAGTTGGCCGATGAATTTTCATAAGGTGTCGTTGCCGAGGCGTAGTCGGTAAATCGAACGCTTCCACCTTCTACATCCAATTGGGCATCAGGCGTAGCGCTGCCTATACCAAAAAAGCCGTTCGTAAAGCCTAGATTCTGTCCGTTCATATTATAGGTTCGGGACTCGGCGTCTTGGGTCAGGTTGTCGGTGGCGAGGTTGGTGTTCAAGGTCGATTTATCGGCCCAGGTGACGATTCCGGTGGCATTTGTGGTCAACACCCTATCGTTACCGCCGGATGCAATCTTAGTTGTGGTCACTCCACTGTTAATAATCTCCGCGGTACCAACCGAATTATCCGCCATCTTAACATTAGTAACCGCATTGGT
>DASSWC010000327.1:0-13189 GCA_035705395.1 Pricia sp.
GGAACGTCTCTATTATATCCTGTCGAATACCGAGGGAAAGAACCTGGCTTTTGACGAAAACGGAAAAAACGCCCTGGCAATCGGAATGTCCGATGCCAACGGCCTGTTCCGGTTTTTGTTGAAGGATTTGAGCACATCCTTTTATTACCCTTTTTTTGACGGGGAAACGGGAAGGCTATATTTTTCGGCCAATTTCAAGGATAGTTACGGGGGAACGGATTTGTATTACGTCGACACCAACAACGGCCAGGTCTTGTCTCAACCTATTAATCTGGGTCCGCGTATCAACACCCCGGGCAACGAGATTGCCCCGTATGTATTCGACAATAGCCTTTATTTTTCCTCGGATGTTTTCTATGGGATGGGCGGTATGGATATCTACCGATCGAATATGCAATCGAACGCAGGGTATACCATTCCCGTCAATTTGGGCAAGGGCATCAACACAGAGTATGATGAATTCGGAATGATCATCAAGCAGAACGAAGACGGTTTTTTGGGCTATTTTTCGTCCAACCGGCCCGCGGGCAAGGGAAGCGATGACCTATACGGCTTTAAAATCGACGAAAAACCCGGCCTGCCTACCTTGGTTTTCACGGGCAAGGTCGTCGAGCCCCAGTACGAACAGTCCATCGAGAATGTCTCAGTGCAGGTATTGGATGCCGACGGAGAGCTACTCAAGGAGGTGTTCACCGATACCGATGGGGCCTATCAACTTGAGATTCCATATACCGATATCGTCACCTTGCTGATTTCGAAGGAAGGCTATTCCACCTTTAACGAAACCTACAATCCCAAAGGATTGGAAGCCCTTGAAAAGACCGCTTTGAAAATACCCCTTTACTCTATCGCCGATATGGTGAAGGAAGAAGAGGGTAAAACGGTACTCGATGTCAAGGATTTCTATTTCGACACCGGTAGTAGCGATCTCACCCCAGCCATTACCGCCGAACTGGACAAGGTGGTCGACGCGGCTAAAAATTTCCCGGAGTTGCAATTGGCCATTGAGACCTATACCGATAGCCGCGGCGACAGTAATGCGAACCGACGGCTTTCCCAGCAACGTTCCGAGACCATCGAGGCGTATCTGGTCGGGCACGGCGTACCCTCCGAAAATATCACCAGTTCAAAAGGATTCGGAGAAGACAAGATCTTGAACAACTGTACCGATGGCGTCTACTGCCTAGATTTCCTCCACAAACAGAACCAGAGGACACTTTTTGTGGTCGGCAATTATGGGGAACTGAGCCAGTAGCGGGCGTCTTTCGGGAAGAACGCATCCCTTAAAACACGACCATCCAAAAATAATAGATCGAAAAGAGGGCCAAGAACAGGATGCCGGCGTAGGTAAGCCGTTGTAATCCCTTTTTGGGACGCTGTTCGATGGGCACGTCCTTGCTCATCACATTTTTCAGGTTCATATACCCGATAATCGGGGCGACCACAAAGGATACAAAGGTGGCGAGGGCCACCAATTGGCCCATGTTGGCACTAAAGGCGGTAACCACGATATAATTGATCAGGGTCAAGAGAACAATGGCCAAAGCGAAAACCCACTTTTTTCCGTACAGGCGTTTTTTTGGCAAGAGCAGGTCGATGGTATCCAAGCTGACACGCGCAATGGCGTCGTGGGCGGTCATACAGGTGCTGAACATCGTGGCGAATGCAGCAACGGCAATAAAGATATAGGCCCACGGCCCGATATGGGTGGTGAATAACTGAACCACCTGGTCCGCAAAGACGATCGCATTGCCACTGAGTTCCGTGTTGGTGCCGTAAAGTGTCAGCCATCCAATCACCAAAAAGAATACCGCCAACAGGGCAGTCATAAAGTAACCGATGTTGAATTCCGCTAAAGATTCCCGTAAGCTCGGTTTGTGGTTTTCGACCTTCCATTTTTCGACGCTCCAAAGGCTAACCCAGCTCGAGGCCTCAACGGTAGTGGGCATCCACCCCATCAAACTTATCAGAAATAAAATTCCGGTATCGTTGAATATCGTGGGCCGATTAAAATCAGCCACATGTTCTACCGGGCCCTTGAGCACCACCAGTAGGGTGGTCACGATAAGGGCGATGAATAAAATGGATACCACAATTTTCAGCGAACTCTCCAAAAAGGTGTAACGACCAATGATAAGGAGGATGCTTATGAAGGCGAACAATATCAGGACGATGGTGCCTATGGACAGCCCGGATACTTCAAAAAGGTTAATGAAAAGACCGGCCGTCACCGTGTACAACGCGGCCAAGATGGAAAATGTAGTGATAAAGGTAATGAAGGCGTAGAACCACAAGTAGCCTTTGCCACGGCGAAGATATCCTTCAATCAAGGTCTTTTCGGTAACATTGGTATAGCGGACACCGAATTCAAAAAAAGGGTATTTGAAAATGTTGGCCAGAATGATCGGGATGACCATAACCCAACCGTACTGTGCCCCGGCCTTTGTAGATAACACCAAATGCGATGTGCCGATCGCCATACTGGCGAACAGCAGCCCCGGCCCCAAATTTTTAAGGAAGGTTTTTGCTTTTGACATGTTCGGTCGATGCTTGATTCTTCGCCTCTAAAATAAAGTATTTTCGGATAAACGCGATGCTTTATGCGGTATCTTGATTGGGACCAATCGCAAACGATTTCAACGCTTTCCCCATTCCTGCAATAAAAAAGCCAAGGACATGAATCCTTGGCTTTCCCTTTGTACTCGAGGCGGGACTTGAACCCGCACGGGCAAATGCCCACAGGATTTTAAGTCCGGCGTGTCTACCAATTCCACCACTCGAGCTCGACGGCTTTTGAACGGGTCGCGACCATTATGGGTGGTCTCGACCGCTGAGGCTTATCGTTTCGAACATAAAACAAAAAACTCCACCCTTTTTGACTGAGCGGAGTCGAAGTCGAGCGAAAAACGGGATTCGAACCCGCGACCTCCACCTTGGCAAGGTGGCGCTCTACCAACTGAGCTATTTTCGCATTTTCCATTACGTATTCAGTACATAGCATCGCTGCGCGGTGCGGACCCGACTGCTGACAGGCAGGTGCAAATTTAATACAATTCTGTAAAAAGCAAAGAAAAAAGCACGGGAAAAATCGCCAGCAGAACTAGGGACTGCTTTTAAGGATATCGACTTTGCATTGGTTTTTACGGCTGCCGCGCCGCCGGGTTTACGAACTTGCCTTCTTCTTGCCACGTGTCAGCAAACGCTTTATCTCGCTCAGCTTCATCAAAGCCTCTACGGGCGTCAAGGTGTTGATGTCGAGATGGGTAATCTCTTCTTTAATTTGTTCTAGAAGCGGGTCGTCGAGGTTGAAGAAACTGAGCTGCATCTCGTTTTGGGCGGATTGCAAAGTGTCGGTGAGCTCTTCGTTGGAATGTGATTTTTCGAGTTTTTTCAGGATTTTATTGGCCTTATGAATGACCTGTTGCGGCATCCCGGCCATCTTGGCAACGTGAATGCCAAAGCTATGCTCGCTACCACCGGCCGTCAGTTTACGAAGAAACAGCACATTGTCTTTCAGTTCCTTGACCGATACGTTGAAATTCTTGATGCGCCCAAAAGTCTCGCTCATCTCGTTCAGCTCGTGATAATGGGTGGCGAACAGGGTCTTGGCCCGCGCCGGGTGCTCGTGCAGGTATTCGGTAATTGCCCAGGCTATCGAAATGCCGTCATAGGTGCTGGTGCCGCGACCGATTTCGTCAAGCAGTACCAGACTGCGTTCGCTTAGGTTGTTCAGGATTGAGGCCGTTTCGTTCATTTCGACCATAAACGTCGATTCGCCCATCGAAATATTGTCGCTGGCCCCTACCCGTGTAAAGATTTTATCGACATAGCCGATTTGGGCCGATTCGGCGGGAATAAAACTGCCCATCTGCGCCAGAAGTACGATCAGGGCGGTCTGTCGCAATATGGCGGATTTACCGCTCATGTTCGGTCCCGTAATCATGATAATCTGCTGCTCGTCGCGATTTAGCGTTACGTCGTTGGCAATATAGGCTTCGCCTAAGGGCAGCTGTTTTTCAATGACCGGATGCCGCCCGTTCTTGATGGCAATTTCGGTGGAATCGTCGATAACGGGCTCGATATAATTGTTCTCTTTGGCCAATTGGGCAAAACCGCAAAGGCAATCGAGCCGGGCAATTTGCTGGGCATTTTTCTGCACGGGCGCGATGTACTCCTGCATCCAGACTACCAGTTGCGAAAACAACTGCTGTTCCAGGCTTAGAATACGTTCTTCGGCCCCCAATATTTTGGCCTCGTATTCCTTGAGTTCCTCGGTAATGTAGCGTTCGGCGCTGACCAGGGTCTGTTTGCGGGTCCATTCCGAGGGTACTTTGTCTTTATGGGTATTGCGTACCTCGATATAATATCCGAAAACGTTGTTGGAGGCTATTTTTAAGGAGGTAATGCCGGTGCGTTTCGTTTCGCGCTCCAGCATAGCGTCTAAATACTGCTTTCCGGAGGACGCCAGATGGCGGAGTTCGTCAAGCTCTGGGGAATGGCCTTCGGCAATGGTCTTGCCTTTCAAAATATTCACGGGGGCCTCTTCATATAGCATTTCCTTGATCTTGTTGCGGAGATCTTCGCAGGAATCCAGTTGATCGGAAATCGATTTCAAGGCCTTGTTATCAGTCTGAAAGGTCAGCTGTTTTATAGGAACAATGGCTTCAAGGGAATTTTTTAACTGGATGGTTTCCTTGGGATTGATCTTGCCCGTGGCGACCTTGGAAATCAAACGTTCTAAATCACCCATCCGTTTTATGGCGTGCTGTAACTTCCGAAGAAGGGCCTCGTCTTTATGGAGGTGGGACACCACCTGGTGCCGCAACCGTATCTTTTCGGTGTTCTTCAGCGGAAGTGCCAGCCATCGTTTTAACATCCGCCCGCCCATCGGCGAAATCGTTCGATCGATGATCTCGAGCAGGGTAACCGCATTTTGGTGGGGGGAATGGTAGAGCTCGAGGTTCCGGATGGTAAAACGGTCCATCCAAATGTATTCCTCCTCGGCGATACGTTGCAGACTGTTGATATGCTGCAACCGCCGGTGCCGGGTTTCCGAGAGATAATGCAAAACAACTCCGGATGCTATAACGCCATGGTTCAAATGGTCGACCCCGAAACCTTTCAGTGTGCTGGTCTTGAAGTGGGCGGTCAGGGTCTCATGCGCATAATCGTCCTGAAAGACCCAGTCTTCCATATAAAAGGTATGGAACTGGTTGCCGAAAAGTTCGGCGAACTCTTTTTTATGGGCCTTGGATACTAAAACCTCGTTCGGGGCAAAGTTTTGTAGCAGTTTGTCGATCTGTTCTTCATTGCCTTCGGAGGTCAAAAATTCGCCGGTGGAAATATCGACGAAGGATACCCCAAGCAATTGGCGGCCAAAATGTACGGCGCACAAAAAGTTGTTGGATTTGGTATCGAGGATGTCATCGTTCATTGCCACACCCGGCGTAACCAGCTCGGTGACACCCCGCTTGACAATGGTCTTGGTCGCTTTCGGGTCTTCGAGCTGGTCGCAAATGGCGACCCGTTGCCCGGCTTTGACCAGTTTTGGCAGATAGGTGTTCAGGGAATGGTGTGGAAAACCGGCCAGCTCGGTACGGTCGCCACCATTGTTGCGATGGGTAAGGATGATGCCCAGTATTTTGGATGCCTTTACCGCGTCTTCCCCAAAGGTTTCGTAAAAATCGCCCACCCGAAATAGCAACAGGGCATCAGGATATTTCGTCTTGATACTGTTGTATTGCTGCATCAAAGGGGTCACCTTCGTTGATTTTTTCGATTTTCCCAAAGCCGGATTTTTTCGGGTTTACGCTTTTTTAGACTATTGAAACGAATGTACTATTTTTGCCCCGGATACCCTGCCCTTGTTGATATTTGATGATAACTTTGTCTTGAAAGGCCTACAAAGGGACCTCCTGGCCCGGCGACATGCAGCAGTTCGTACCTTTTAATCACTACCCGATAATGCGCAAACTAAAGAATGATGAACTCGACAGACTGGATGTCGAGGGTTTTAAGGAAGCTGAAAAGATTCCGGTCGTAATTGTCCTGGACAACATCCGAAGCCTGAACAACATCGGTTCGGTATTTCGCACGGCGGATGCCTTTTTGGTCGAAAAAATATTTCTCTGCGGCATCACCGCCGTCCCACCGCACAAAGATATCCGTAAGACCGCCCTGGGTGCCACGGAAAGCGTAGAATGGGAGTATCTTGAAAGCACGTTGCAACTCGTACCCAGGCTTAAATCCGAAGGCTACACGGTTCTGGCCATCGAACAAGCTGAAAATGCCCAATTGCTACACGAATTTAACAACGAAACCTCCAAAAAATACGCGCTAATCTTCGGAAATGAGGTGAAAGGGGTCGATCAAGATGTAGTAAACAGATGCGACGGCGTACTGGAAATTCCCCAATTCGGTACCAAGCACTCCCTAAACATTGCCGTAAGTGTTGGGGTGGTGGTATGGGATTTTTGGTCGAAAATAAACGGGTTCTAGCACGCTATTATCAAAATTCAGGACCATCCTTCTGCTCTGCCTACGAACCTCAATCATAAAGTCCCGCCTGTTTTGAAGTGGGTCGGTGTAGTGACCAATTCATTGGTACAACAATTCTACCTTACCGGCGTTTTATAAAGGTAAAATCATCCTATTTATAAAATACCCTATGGCGTTCAAGGCAATCCTATTCGTAAACGGCAAGCAGTATACGGTCAAGAACTACCATTATTCCGGTACCCAGCCCACCGATGCCACCAATAAACCCATGGCCAGGCCGCAACAGGGGTATATCGACATAACGATCGAGGCCAGCAATGACGAGTTTTTATACCACTGGTTTACGGAGCCCGAGGTCGTACACAACGGGAAGGTCGTTTTTTACAACTCCGATATCAGTGCCGCCATGCGGACGATATCTTTCGAGAACGCCTATTGTGTCAACTACGACGAGGATTTTAGCGACTCCGGTGCGATCCCAATGACTATTGATATATCGATTACGGCAGGGGCTATCGATATCAACGGCATAAAGGATAAAAAAGCGTGGGGATAGACAAGGAATCCCCACATCGCCTCAAAAAAAGCGACCCAAGCAACCACTAAATTGGAAGTATGCCGTTTCGCCCGTCGCGCATTGCACCGATACTCAGACGTAGGGAGCTGAAAGGGGAGATTGTAATCCTACCGCAAACCTGGTAATTTTTTCAACCACCCTCTCGTAGTCTTCCTGCCGCTCCACAAAATCGAGGTCGCCGAGTTCGATGACCAGGTTGTTCTGTTGGGGATAGCCCCGGATAAATTCGAAATAGCCCCGATTGATGTTTTCCAGATACTCCGGGGTAATATTCTGCTCATAGTCCCGACCCCGTTTTTTGATATTTTTCAATAGGCGTTCCGTGGTCTGGTACAGATAGACATAGATCTTGGGTTTTTTGACCTCTTTGTACATGAGGCGGAACAGCTTTTGGTACAGGCTATATTCCTCTTTCTGAAGGGTCACCCGGGCGAATATCAGCGATTTGTAAATGTCGTAGTCGCTGACCATAAAGCTTTTGAACAGATCGTACTGCGAGGTGTCGTCGGTAAACTGCTGATAGCGGTCGGCCAGAAATGACATCTCCAGCGGAAACGCGAATCGAGATGGATCCTCATAGAATTTGGGAAGAAAAGGGTTGTCGGCAAAGCGTTCCAGTACCAATTTGGCATTGAAGTCTTCAGCGATCTTATGGGCCAAGGTGGTCTTGCCAGCCCCGATATTTCCCTCTATGGCTATAAAATTGGTATGCGAAAACAGTTCGGAACGATTTTTAAACAAGCGGTAGGGCGTTTTTTCGATTTTGCCCATGTCCCGGGATTCCTGTAGCAGGTTCCGGGTATCCTTTTTCAGTATGGGGTGATAGAACTGCGGTGCGATGTCCGCCAAGGGTTTCAGGACGAATTTGCGAAAAGCTAGCTCTGGATGGGGAACGACCAAATGGTCTGATGCTAGTGTTTCCCGTTCATAGTAAAGAATGTCAATATCGATTTTCCGGTCTTGATAGCCTTTTTCATCATACCGTCTTCGACCTTGATCGGTCTCGATTTTTAATACGGTTTCCAAAAGATCCTGCGGTGTCATGGTGGTTGCAAGCGAAAGGCAGGCGTTCAGAAAGTCACGGGATTTGAATCCCCAGGAACTGCTCTGGTATACCGGCGAGATACGCTGAATGTCGCCCACCCTTTTCTGGATGGCGAACACGGCATCCTGAAGTTGGTGCAAGGGGTCGTCAAGGTTGCTTCCCAATGAGAGATATACAGATTTCGGGCCGGTCATAATGAAGGTGCAAAGTAACAAAAAGTCGGCTCCGGTTCATTATCTTTGCCGGATTAAATAGTAATCCTGTAAAAGAAGGTCAATACCCCAATTCCCATGAATTTCCTGAGAAACTTGCTCGCCGCCATCATCGGTACCCTCATCGCATTTGGCATCGTTTTTATTATGTTCTTTATTTTTATAAGCCTGATCAGCAGTTCGGAGGAATCGGTATCCATCAAAAAAAATTCGGTGCTGAAACTGCAGTTGCAGCGCCCTATCAGCGATTATGTCGGGGATAACGCCCTAAATCCCTTTACCGGTATCTTTCAGCAGGCACAAGGCCTCGATGAAATTCTGCATGCCATCACCGTGGCCAAGAAAGACGAAGATATCAAGGGCATTAGCCTGAACAACAACTTCCTTCTGGCGGGTCTCGCACAGACCCAGGCCATTCGAAAGGCTTTGGAGGACTTTAAGGAAAGCGGAAAGTTCGTCTATGCCTATGCCGATTTTTATGCCCAAAAGGATTACTACCTGGCCAGTGTGGCCGATTCCGTTTTCTTGAATCCCGTGGGGGTACTCGATTTTAAGGGATTATCCTCTGAAGTCCTATTTTTAAAGGATTTACAGGAAAAATCCGGGATTAAACTGGAAGTGGTCCGCCACGGGAAGTATAAAAGTGCCGTGGAGCCCTTTATCGCCCAGGAGATGAGCGAGGCGAACCGGAACCAGATCCAAGAACTTATAGGTTCGTTGTGGAATTCCATGGTGAAGGATATTTCCGTTTCCCGGAATATCCCGCCCCAAGACCTGAACGCTATTGCGGATACCCTCGGGGGCCGCACGCCCGAATTCGCACGGGAAACGGGACTCATAGACGGCGTGGTCTTCTACGATCAGTATGAGAATAAACTCAAAAAAGCGGTGGATTCGGCACCGGACACAGAGCTCAACATAGTGCTGCTGGAAGACTATGTTATCCGAAGCAATCAAAAAGGGATCAACTTCGGGGAAAACAAGGTGGCCATTGTCTTTGCCCAGGGCCAGATCATTTACGGCGAGGGCGGTCCCGACTTCATCGGTCAGGACCTGCTCACCGATGCGATACGCGAGGCCAGGGACGACGAACAGGTCAAGGCCATTGTACTACGGGTGAATTCCCCCGGCGGCAGTGCCCTTACTTCCGATATCATCTGGCGCGAGATCGAGCTGGCCAAGGAAAAGAAACCGGTCGTCGTTTCCATGGGCAACGTGGCCGCCTCCGGGGGGTATTACATTGCGGTGGGCGCCGACAAGATTTTCGCCGAGCCTACGACGGTTACCGGCTCCATCGGGGTTTTCGGAGCCGTTCCCAATATCACGGGACTAGCCGAGGATATCGGTATCAACGCCGAACAGGTAGGTACCAATACGAATTCCGTCCAGTACTCGCTGTTCGAACCCATGAGCGACGATTTTAGGAGTCTGGTACGCGAGAGCATCGATAGTACGTACGAGACCTTTTTGGACCGCGTCGCCCAAGGCCGTGATATGTCCATGGCCGAGGTGGACTCTCTGGCACAAGGCAGGGTGTGGAGCGGGGTAGATGCCCAGCGGGTGGGTCTCGTTGACGCATTGGGCAATCTGGAGGATGCCATTGCCGAGGCGGCCAAACTGGCCGAACTGAAGGAAGGCGGATACGGTATCGAAAAGTTGCCGAAATACAAAACGGGCTTTGAGCGTCTGATGGAAGATCTAGGCGGAGCCGGGGCCAAAGCCAAACAAAATTTTATCGAGGAAGAGATCGGTACGAAAGCCTATTCCATCCTGAAACAGATAAAGACCGCTATGGACCAGGAAGGGGTGCAGGCACGGATGCCGTTTGTATTGGACATCAAGTAGAATGACCCTAAAAGACCAAAAGCTAGCCTATCGCATTTACCTGTACCTGGGCGCGCTGTTCATTACCTCGCTGGTGGTCTCCAACCTGATTTTCCAAAAATTCTTTTATTGGAATCCTTTCGGGAATGTTGCGTTTTTTGGAGCTTCCCTCTTCGAGATATCCGTAGGTATCCTGCCCTATCCCATCACCTTTTTAATCACCGACCTGATCTCGGAAATCTATGGCAGAAAAAAGGCCAACCTGATCGTAACGGCCGGTATTTTTGCTTCCCTTTTTTCGGTGGGGATCATCTTGATTGCCGAGGTTGCGCCCGCCATAGCTTCCTCGCCGATCGACGATGCCACGTTCACCCGGGTCTTTGCCCTTTCCCCGATTGCGGTACTGGCATCGATGATCGCTTATCTCTTCGCCCAATATATCGACATTGGCATCTACCATTTTTGGAAAAAAGTGACCCAGGGCAGGCATCTGTGGCTCCGCAATAACTTCTCTACCTTTCTAAGTCAATGCATTGATACGGTTATCGTGGTGGGCCTGCTCTGCCTTTTCGGCGTTTTATCTTGGGACCTGTTTCCCGGCCTGGTCATCAGCGGAGTCCTTTTTAAGATTTTTATAGCAATTATGGACACGCCTTTCCTCTATTTTTTCGTATATATCCTAAGAAAACGGTTCAAATTGGCCGTCAATGAAGAAATCCAACTCGAGATATAATATTTACAGGTTATAATAGTTCGATACATCAAAGAGATCTTTTATGAAACGAAAGCCATTAAAAATTATAGGAATAGTTGTTCTGGTAATCATCGCCATCCTAATTGCCATACCCTTGTTTCTGGAAGGGAAGATCGGTGATATCATCAAGAGCAACGTGAACAAGAACGTGAATGCGACCTTCGATTTTGAGGATGCGGACCTGAGCTTATTGGCCAGCTTCCCGAATGCGGAAGTCAGTTTGAACGCGGTTACCTTGATCAACAAGGCCCCGTTCGAGGGCGATACGCTTTTTGCGGCCAACGAAGTCTCCCTAAAAATGGGGCTGGGCGAGCTCTTTAAGGGCAAAGGGGAGCCCGTCGGTATCAGAAGCCTTGTGGTCGATGGTGCCCAGCTCAATATCACCATCGACGAGGCCGAAAACGCGAGCTATGATGTGGCATTGGAGTCCGGTGAGGAAACAGCCGCCGAAGCCAATACCGCCGAAGGCAGTACCTCCCAAGGCGATACCCCCCAAGCCGAACCTTCCGAAGGTTTTCAACTCGATCTGCAATCCTACGAAATTTCCGATAGCCGCATTGTTTACCACGACCGGGCCGCAGGCATGCGCTTTGAAGTTTCCGAATTGCAACACGAGGGCAGCGGCGACCTTTCCCTCGATACATCCGAGCTGCAGACGATGACCGACGGTTTGGTATCCTTTGAAATGGACAGTACCAACTACTTGGACAGAACCAAGGTAAAGCTCGATGCATTGATCGGGGTTGACCTAAATGAGAACAAATATTCCTTTTTGAAAAATGAAGCGCTTGTCAACCAGTTGCCCTTGGTTTTCGAGGGATTCGTCAAGATGAACGACGACGAAACCCAGGAAGTGGACATCAGTTTCAAGACCCCCTCATCGGACTTCAAAAACTTTTTGGCCGTCATTCCCGAAGCATATTCCAAGAATATCGAGGATGTCAAAACCACCGGGGATTTTGTGGTAGCCGGAAACTTCAACGGTATCGTAGACGAGACCCATATCCCCAAATTCAACATCAGTATCAACTCGGACAATGCATCCTTCAAATATCCCGATCTGCCGAAATCGGTGGACAATATTAACATCGACACCAAAATCAACAACACTACCGGCATTACCGAAGATACCTATGTCAATATCGACAAACTTTCGTTTATGATCGATCAGGATCGATTCAATATGACGGCCCAAATCAAGGAGCTGCTGGGCAACACCAAGGTCAACGCCCATATCGACGGTACAATGAATTTGGCGAATATCTCCAAAGCCTACCCCGTTCCGGCGGACCTAGACCTCAAGGGATTGTTGGCCGCGGATATCACTACCGCTTTCGATATGGCATCCATTGAGAAAGAACAGTACGGGAACACCGACATCAAGGGACAATTGAGCCTAAAGGATTTCGAATACAACTCGGATGATTTTGCCAACCCCATTAAATTGAGCACTACCGCGGTCACCTTTGATCCGAATAGAGTGAGTTTGGATCGATTGGAAGGCACCACGGGCCAGACGGATTTCCAAGCCAGGGGGACCATCGAAAACCTATTGGGGTATATGTTCAACGACGAAAATGTCAAGGGCAATTTTGATTTGAGCAGCAATACGTTTGCCTTGAACGATTTTATGGTGGAAGAAACGGAAACACCTTCCGGAGAAAAGCAGGATGGCCCAGGGCCTGACGGGCAAAAATCAGAAGAAACATCGAATGATGGGGACAAGAAAGAAACATCCGGTGGTGGGGACGCGGAAAAAACATCCAGTGGTGGGGATGTAATCAAGATTCCCGCTTTTTTGGATGTTACGATCAATGCCTCGGCCAATAAGGTGCTCTACGATAACCTTACCCTTACCGATGTCAAAGGAACCCTACGGATAAAGGACGAAACCGCCACGCTGTCGAACCTGACATCTTCCATATTTGACGGAAAAATGGCACTTAACGGCACGGTATCTACCAAACCCGAGACCCCGACTTTCGATATGAAACTGGATATGAGCCGGTTAAAGATTACGGAGACCTTCAAGTCCTTGGAACTTTTCAAGGCACTGGCTCCCATTGCACAGGTGCTGCAGGGCACCTTCAACTCCGATATGTCCCTTTCCGGCACCCTTACCGATGCCCTACAGCCCAAACTGCCGAGCCTTAGCGGAACCCTGGCGGCCGAGGTATCGACGGAACAGATCGATGAGAGCAATGCGCCTTTGTTATCGGCACTGGATAGTAAACTGGACTTTTTCGACTTGAAACAATTGAACCTTAAGGATTTGAAGA
>DASSWC010000328.1:0-4226 GCA_035705395.1 Pricia sp.
TCCCACCAACGATTCGGGGTCGGTGCTGAACTATCTGTCCTCCAAGGCGAACGTCAACCATTTTGTAGAAACCATCCCTTCCGCCAACGATATATTCATCCAAACTGTAAAAAGCAAAGGCGTCCATGAATAAACTGCCGCTTATTATCAGAAGGGAATATTTGGCTAAGGTTCGCAACAAATCCTTCGTTATAATGACCTTTTTAAGCCCCATCTTAATGGTCGGTATGGTGGTGCTCATCGCATATTTGACAAAAATAAACGACAACGAAAAATATATCATCGGCTTATTGAACGAGAGCGATTACTTCGCTGACGAATTTTTGATGATCGCAGGCACTTCCTTTGTACATTTTGATGATATCCCCTTGGAGGCCGCCAAGGATTCCACCTTGAACAGGGGGTATTACGGCCTGCTCTATATACCCGATGGCAACAACTTGGAAAAGGTCGCCGAGCGGGCTTTTTTATATACCAAAGAAGCTCCGAGTACATCGGTTCTCGATAAACTGGATCGTATTTTTCAGGATAGGCTACGTCAACGGCGCCTACAGGAACTGGGCGTTTCAGCCCAGGAATTTGCGGAAATCGATGCTGATTTCGAAGTCAAAACCGCCACCTTTGACGGCAATCTCAACCTAAAGGGGATCAACGAGATCAAGGCCTTTATCGGTGGGGGATTCGGTTACCTGATCATGATGTTTATCATCATTTACGGCGGTTTTGTCATGCGCAGCGTCATCGAGGAAAAGACCAGCCGTATCATCGAGGTCATCATTTCTTCGGTAAAGCCTTTTGAACTGATGCTGGGCAAGATTATCGGTACCTCGTTGGCGGGCCTTACCCAATTCGCCATTTGGATTGTTTCCGCAGGTCTCTTGTTGGTCCTGGCCTTTTCGATATTCGATATCGATCCGTCTTCCCTCGGCAATGGGGCCGCGTTGGGTACGAATATGGCACCGCCGGTTCCTGCGGCAGATGAGACCGTACAGGCCTATGCACAGGAACTTTTCAGGATTCCCTGGGCCATGCTGATCGGCTTTTTTCTAGTGTATTTTGTACTGGGGTATTTGATCTACAGTTCCATCTACGCCGCCATCGGTGCGGCAGTGGATAACGAGACCGACACGCAGCAATTTATATTCCCTATCATCCTGCCCTTGATGTTGGCCATTTATGTAGGATTCTTTTCGGTTTTCAGCAACCCCCATGGACCCATTGCGGTCGGGTTTTCCCTTTTTCCACTGACCTCACCCATCGTCATGCTTATGCGGTTGCCGGGCGGTATCGGCAAAGGCGGGGTGCCCGTTTGGGAACTGGCGACCTCCATCCTCTTACTTATCATTACCTTTATCGGCATCGTATGGCTGGCGGCAAAGATCTATCGCGTGGGTATCCTAATGTACGGCAAAAAGCCTACGTATAGGGAATTGTTCAAGTGGTTAAAGTATTGATATTGACCCGTAAAATGGAGAGATGTCGATAAAGCTAATAAAAAGGAAGGTGGGTAGAAAGGAATGACCTGTGCCAAGAAGAAATGGCGAACATAAAAAAATGGCGAAGTGTCCAGGAAAATATGAAGAAGAGGCAAGACAATCAAAAAAGGATGGTAAACAGAACAGGAAAATATCATTTTTTGACGGTCATGTTGTTTTCGGTCGCCTTAGGCCTGTCCCAGACCCCCGATATTTTCAGGGCGGAATACATGATAATGCCCGAAAACGACGCTGGGGCCAAACTTTCGCGTATAAAACTGGTGGCAAACTGGCCCATAACCTTAAGGGATTCGAGCAATATCATCATCGGAGGCGAATACAACCGCCTCACCTATGGGCTGCGACGTGACGGACCCCCCCCGGAAATAGAAGGACTGCGGCATTTGCATGTCGCCGATTTCAACCTGGCCTATGTGTACCGGTACAACGAATTTTGGCGGATTATCGGAGTGGTGACGCCCCGACTGTCCTCTACACTAGGCCAACCGCTCGAGAAAGGCGATGTCTCTTTCAATGCCACAGCCGGGGTACTGAAAGAAAAAAAACACATCGACAAACCCTTCCGTCTCGTGCTGGGCATCGCTTATAATTCAACCGTTGCCCTACGGGTACCGCTGCCAATCGTTTACTATGAAAAACGGTTTCACGAGCATTGGACCTATGTTGTGGGCGCTCCCAAAACGGCACTAAAATATCATTTTAACGAAAAACACCAATTACAGGCCGAGTTTATACTGGACGGATACTACGTAAACCTTCAAAATTCCATTGTAATCCCAGGCGGCGGTGCCGCGACATCGATATCCTCATCGGCCGCGCTGGGTACCTTTGGATATCAGTACGCCATCCAGAAATCGGCCTTCGTCTACCTGTACGGAGGCCATACCCTATTTCAGGAAGGGGTACTGCGGAATACGGATCGAGACAATATTTTGACCCTGAACGACGACGGAAATTTTTATTTCAGGGCGGGATTCAGGATAGGACTTTAGATGGTGGGCAGTTTTCGACGGGAATACGTACTAACCCCGACACAAAACCTGCGAAACCTGTAACCTTAAAATAAACAGAGATGCCAAAAATTTTAATTATAGAAGATGAATCGGCCATCCGCAGGGTACTGGTCAAAATCCTATCCGAGGAGAACGAATCCTATGATACGGAGGAGGCCGAAGACGGACTACAAGGATTGGAGGCCGTAAAGAACAAGGATTACGATTTGGTGCTCTGCGACATAAAAATGCCCAAAATGGATGGGGTGGAAGTTCTGGAAGCCGCCCAGAAGATAAAACCGGAAATACCCTTTATCATGATTTCCGGCCATGGCGATCTCGATACGGCAGTAAATACCATGCGGATAGGTGCCTTCGATTACATTTCCAAGCCGCCGGACCTGAACCGCCTGCTGACTACGGTCCGCAATGCGTTGGACCGGCAGGAACTGGCCGTCGAGAACAAAAAGCTACGCAAGAAAGTTAGCAAGAACTACGAGATGGTCGGGGAGAGCGAGGCCATTTCTGTCATAAAGAATATGATCGAGAAAGTGGCCCCCACCGAAGCCCGGGTATTGATTACGGGTGCCAACGGTACGGGAAAGGAACTGGTCGCGCATTGGCTGCACGAAAAGAGTGGGCGCAGCGGGGGGCCTTTTATCGAAGTCAATTGTGCGGCGATTCCCTCCGAACTGATAGAGAGCGAATTGTTCGGTCACGTCAAGGGAGCCTTTACATCCGCAGTCCGGGACAGGGCCGGTAAATTCGAGGCTGCCAACAAGGGGACTATTTTTTTGGACGAGATCGGCGATATGAGCCTATCCGCTCAGGCCAAGGTGTTACGCGCCCTACAGGAAAGCAAAATCTCAAGGGTGGGCACCGATAAGGACATCATGGTCGATGTACGCGTAGTAGCCGCCACCAACAAAGACCTAAAAAAGGAAATTGAAGAAAATAAATTCCGGGAAGATCTCTACCACCGGCTGGCAGTCATTTTAATACCTGTACCTGCCCTGAAAGACAGGCGTGACGATATTCCGATCTTAATCGAACATTTCGCCGATAAAATCACCTCCGAGCAGGGTATCGCCCCCAAGATCTTCTCCGATAAGGCTGTAAAATTGCTAAAAGGCTACGATTGGACGGGCAATGTTCGCGAGCTGCGAAACGTGGTCGAACGTTTAATTATCTTGGGAGGCAAAGAGGTCTCGGAAGACGACGTAAAACTTTTTGCGAGTAAATAAGGTCTATGCGCCGTGCTTTTTTATTTTTTCTCCCTTTGTGAACTTATAAAAGGTATTCTTGGTGCTAAAAAATAGCCCGTCAAACTTGCGAACAAAATTGGGACAAAATGTCCGAACCCGGTTAAGGTTGCAAGTAAAATGGTTGTACTCATTGGTGTTCGCGTTACACAGGCATTAATTGCAGCCATACAGCTAACTATCGCTAATGTCAAATTTATCGTCGGAAATAATTGATGGATAATTAGTCCTAATGTTGCCCCTGCGAAAAAGAGGGGAATAATAAACCCGCCTCTCCAACCTGATGTCACGGTTATTGCTATAGCAATGATTTTAAAAACCAAAATTGAAAACAACAAAGTCAAAGGGAAACTTCCCGATAATAGTTCGTTGATCTCATGATGTCCAAAGTATCGGGTTAACGGAAAATAAAATGCTATGATGCCGAGTAAAACTCCTCCGATCAGTGTTTTGATATAGATGGGTATCGGTCTTTT
>DASSWC010000329.1:0-2541 GCA_035705395.1 Pricia sp.
CCGAGAACGATACGGCTACGGTTACCCTGAATATCGACCTGCCGGAAGGTATCGATCTGGTGCTTGAAAAATCCGCACGGATCGTGAATCAAATCGATTCCCTTCGCATCACCGATTTCCAGGAAGAAGAAGTCAATCCCTTGGTCGGTCAGGAGATTATTTTCAAGCTCAAGGTGACCAACGACTCCAAGGAGGATAGCGTTTCCGATATTGTGGTCCGGGATACGATAGCCCCCGTATTTTCCAATCCCAGGTTTACCCCCGAATTGGCGGATGAGTTATCCTATAAGCCGGAGACCGGTGTCTTGAAGTGGGATGTAGGCGCACTTCCCCAAAACGGGGTGGCCGAATTGGAAATTCGCGTAGTCACGGACAGTACCGGAACCTTTCAAAATACGGCGACGATCGATATTTCATCCCCCGCCGATAGCGAAGGAAATTATGAAAACAATACGGACAACGTGGTCATCAATGTTTCCGAACGCACACAGGCCGAACTCGGTATTATTTTCAATCAATTTTCCCCGAACAACGATGGGGTGAACGACGACCTTAAAATTAACCAAACCCTTATAAACGAAGAGGGTACCGAGCAACAGGTGGCTCTGGAGTATTCCATTAAAATCTTTAACCGGTACGGCAGTTTGATGTTCGAGGGCGACCAGCTCACCGAAGAGGTCATCTGGGACGGTACCCGGAACGGGAAAAATGTACCCGACGGCACTTATTTTTATGTATTGAACGTAACCCTGCTGGAAGAAGTGGAAGGCATGGATACAAACCCGACCCAGAAAGGCTGGATTCAGCTGATACGATGATCGATTTTTAAACCCGGAACGCCGGGTGCAATAAAAAAATACGCTCAGCTCAATAAATACGGATAATGCAGCATAGAATATCTCGATACCTATATATTAGAATCTTTTTTTGCCTGATTTTTGTGGGTATATCGAGCGTGGTCTTTGCGCAGAAAGAGCCGCACTATACCCAATACATGTACAATATCGGCAGTTTCAACCCGGGTTACGTGGGCACGGTATCGACTCCCGAAATCGCGGGTCTGTACCGGGCGCAATGGCTCGATATCGACGGGGCGCCGAGAACCTTGCGCGTGGGCACCAATGTGCCCTTGTCCAACGAGACCATGGGCTTGGGCCTGAACGTTATCAGCGACCAGTTGGGGCCTTCGACACAGACCTATGTGGAGCTGGCCTACTCGTACCAGTTCAATGTTTCCGACAATGCCAAGCTATCCTTCGGAATGGATGTCGGTGGTTCTTTTTTGAACGTGGACTTTTCAAAAGGTACCTTCGAAAATCCGGGGGAGCCGATATTGAACGGGCAGACCATCAACAGGTTTTATCCTACCATCGGGGCCGGTTTCTTTTTGTACGAGGATGATATCTGGTATTTGGGGGCGTCGATTCCGAATTTTTTGACCGACGGCCTCTATAACGACGAAGTGGCCACTATCGTCGACGACAAACTGCAGTATAATTTTATCGGGGGCTATGTATTCGACGTGAACGAAACCCTGAAGTTCAAACCGGCGTTTTTGGTCAATTTGGTCAGCGGTGCCCCCGTAAACACGAACCTGTCGGCCAATTTTCTGTTTAACGACCGGTTCACCCTGGGCGCCGCCTACCGGTTCGGTAACGCCATCAGCGGGCTGGCGGGCTTTCAGGTGACCTCCGGCACCTATATTGGGTATTCGTACGATTACAATACGAATCCCTTAGGAGAATTCAGTAGCGGCTCCCACGAGATAATCCTTAAATTCTATCTGGGCAGGGGCGACGGTACGAATACAAACAACAAAGAGCTAAAAGGAAAACCGAAGCAAATCGATACACCTAGATTCTTTTAGATGAAACCAAGACTTACCATATTATTCTTCTTTGTTAGCAGTGTTGTCTGCTTGGCGCAGACCATTACCTCCGAGGGGGACAAATATTTTTACGCCTATGCCTATGATGATGCCATACAGGCCTATCAAGAGCAGATGCAGCAGGGGAAAACAGTTACCAACCACCAGCGATTGAACCTGGCCGATTCGTATTTCAAGACCGGCGCCTACACCAAGGCGGCCAAAATCTATATGGATATCAATAAAAACGACAGCATTCTGTCCGATCACCGCTTCAACAATATGCTGCAGAGCCTGGCGAAGACCGCGGAAAAGGAACAGATCAAATCTTTGTTGAAATCCAGGGCGGGCCAATTGGCAGGCGAACTGATGCAAAATGCGGAATTCAACTATCAGTTATTGGGTTCCTCCGACCAGGGCTCGTCCAGTTTCATTATTTTCAGCTTGAACGTCAACAGTGCCCAGGCCGACCTTTCCCCCACCTTTTATAAAGACGATCTATTGTTCAGCAGCAGCCGCAAGACCAAATCCAAAGAAATATACGGTCCATCGGGAGAAGCGTACCTCGATATTTATAGGGCGGATATACTGGGCGCCGGAAGTCTGTCCCAGCCTAGTCTTTTCAAGGGGATCCCGGACTCGCCGTATCACAAGTCTACCCCTTATTATTCCGC
>DASSWC010000330.1:0-3011 GCA_035705395.1 Pricia sp.
ATTTACGGTAGATGCCGGTTCTTTTGGTGAATTCGGACTTGTGTTTGAAAAACAGTAATTATTGGAATGTATTGTTGTACCAATATCTTATTAGCACGATAGAATCACGGATTTTAAAGGTTTAGCCAAATTTAAACCATAAGCTTAAGTCCCATTAAATTGGCCGTCCTTATAAGGGCGGCCAATTTTTTTTGAAAAACTGTTTACAGAGAGGTTTTTTTCCTGAAAAACTTTCACATTTAATTACCAACTAAAAAATTTAACTTTGCCCGCAAGGTCGCGTTCCGGTTTTAATGGAAACGACCGATCGAACTTTTGGGGCCCATTACAACGTTTCACAGCTATTTCGGCAAGTGGCAATCCCGCAACAATTTTTTGGAATTTGGAATTTGGAATTTGGAATTTGCGAACGAAGTATCCCACGTCCGGCCCTAGGGTTGGTTCGCATACTTTTTTCCTTACCATCCTCGTCCTTTTTCTGAGCTTTCCAATGCACGCCCAAGAGGATTCCATCCCATCCAGGCAAGAAGATTCCATCTCTCCGCCACTGGCAATAGATTCCTCCTTGGTGAATCAAAAGGTACCGCTGCTCATTCCAGAGGATTCCATTCCCTTAATCCCAAGGGATACCATGCTCGCGGAAAAAATGGCCTCGCTGCGTATCCATAGGGATGACTTGGCACAAATGCGCGGACAGAAGAAATCCCGATCGGGAAAAAAGAAACGAAAATATCCCAAGGAAAAAATACCGACATTCGAAGAGGTCACTATAAAGGACTATAAAATCATATCCTATCAAAGGGATACCACGTATCTGGATACCACCCTGACCATCGAAAAGGAATACCGGTATAATTATTTAAGGAAGGACAATTTTGAACTGATGCCCTTCGCCAACGTCGGGCAGCCTTATAATAAATTGGGGGTAGACCTTCAGGCCGATACATTTTATCCCATGTTGGGGGCCAGTGCTTTGAACTATAACTATATGGAGATTCGGGATATTGACTATTACAATGTCGCCACCCCCATGAGCGACCTTTTTTTCAAGACCACCTTCGAAGAGGGCCAGCTGCTCGATGCCACGTTGACTTTCAATACCTCCCCGCGATTGAATTTCTCCATAGCCTACAAAGGGTTCCGCTCTTTTGGCAAATACCGGTTCAACCAGGCCGAATCCGGAAACTTCCGTACAACGGCCAACTACGTGACCAGAAATGGAAGGTACCGGATAAGGGGGCATGTTGCGGCCCAGGAAATCGAGACCGAGGCCAATGGGGGGCTCATCAACAAAGAGGAACAGTTCGAATCGGGCGACCCTGAGTTCGAAGATCGTGTTAAAATAGACGTGCGCTTTAACGATGCCGAAAATAAGATTCTGGGCAAACGCTACTATTTCGACCATCAATACAAGGTGATCCGAACGCAAAAAGATTCGAGCAGCACGGAAAAAACATCCTTGGGCATCGGCCATCAGTTCAATTACGAGACCAAGTATTACGCCTTCAACCAAACGGAACAAAATCCCTTTTTTGGGGATGCCCTGGTACCGACGATCCAAGATAAGGGCCAACTGAAGACCATGTACAACCAGGTCAACGCCGAATTTTACAATGCGGTGCTGGGAAGGTTGCAGGGCAATGTGTCCCTTTACAACTACAATTACTTTTTCAATAGCACCTTGATCACCGAAGATGGCCGACAGATTCCCAGTCGCTTAAAGGGGGAAGAAATAGCACTGGGGGCCGAATATGAAAACACCATCGGGGGCTTTGGGTTGAAGGGCGCCTTTAAGTATACCCTTTCGGGCGATCTGGGGGGCAACCTGCTCGATGTTAGCGTAGGGTATCGATTGAACAAGCGGAATGGGATACGTGCTTCCGCCCACGCCTCGTCCCGTTTGCCCGATTTTAATTACCTGCTGTACCAGAGTGATTACACCAGTTACAACTGGCTGAACCTGAATACCTTTGAAAAGGAACAGGTGTACGGACTGCGGTTTAATTTCGATTCCGAGGTGTGGGGTGATTTGACAATTGATTATACTACGGTCGATAATTTCAGCTATTTTGCACCGGACCCTCGTGTATCGGTAACGGAAGGTACGGAGGCGGTACCCGGTCGGGGGGATGGTCTCGCGAACATCAGGCCGCTTCAGGAGAACAATGTGCTTAACCATACCAAGGTAAAATATATAAAGGAGTTCCGTTTGGGCGGTTTTGCGCTGAACAATACGGTAATGTACCAAAACGTTTCCCAGGCCAATCAGGTGCTCAACGTACCCCAGTTGGTAACGCGCAATACCCTATATTTTTCTGCGGATGTATTTAAGAAGGCCATGTTCCTGCAAACGGGCGTCACCTTGAAATATTTTACAGCCTATACGATGGATGCCTATAATCCGCTCTTGGGGGAATTTTATAGTCAGAAGGATGAGGAGTTGGGCGGATACCCGATGTTGGATTTTTTCATCAATGCCAAAGTCCAACAAACCCGGATATTTTTAAAGGCCGAACATTTCAATTCCCTTTTTGGCAAGACCAACCAGTATTACTCCGCTCCGAGCTACCCGTACCGGGATTTTGTGATCCGCTTCGGACTGGTATGGAACTTCTTTTCATAAGATTTTCAAAATTTTTCCCGCAGGGGTTGTACAAACAAAAAAACCCTCTTATATTTGCACCCGCTTTAAGAGAGAACGATGTAAAGAGGTAGGTGTAAAAAGCGTTTTTAAAACCCTTTTTGGGTTTTTTTTAACCAAGTTCATTGACATACTGTAGAGATAAAGAACGACCCCCGCCAAGTGCGGGGGAAGGAACCATATACGGACCGATGATTTTATAATCGTTGGTCCACAATTATAGAGAGTAACAGGGCCGGGTTATTGTTATTCAGCGGCGTGCGCGAAATTATATAACGCACAACGATGAAGAGTTTGATCCTGGCTCAGGATGAACGCTAGCGGCAGGCCTAACACATGCAAGTCGAGGGGCAGCGATCTGTGCTTGCAC
>DASSWC010000331.1:0-4167 GCA_035705395.1 Pricia sp.
AGACTGCCATCCTCAAATGCCATCGGTTGCAAGGGCGGGGGAATCCCCCCATTGAAGTTTTTCACCTTAGGATGGTCGGTTGACGGTTTCCACATTTCCGAAAGAGTCCGTTGTTTCCTTGTTACGCTGTTTGTCTCCGGATGGTCATTGAACGCCTTCCCCATTTTTGGAAAAATCAGTTCTTTTCCGTCGAGTCGGGCAAAGTGGTGGATAAAAGGAAGCAGATCGGTCTTTCTGCCCAAAAGTTGTACGATGGAAATTTCTTTGGATACTTTTTCCAAGCGTATCTTCAGTTCCGCTTGAGTATCCCGATCCAGATTGTCGAACGGATTGTCCAAGACCAAAAAATCGGGATTTCCATTCAAGATATGCCGCAATAAGGCTTTTTTCCGTTCCCCGCTGGACATCGATCGTAGGAACTGCCCGGTAGAGGCGGTCAAAACTTTCGTGCCGTGCCGGTCTTCCTCGTCCATAAACCGCTCCAGGGCCAATTGGGAAAACAAGGCTCCCTTTTGGTTTTCCAAAGATTTAAAATAGGCTGGATAATCCCCTCCCAAAAGCATATCGATGAGGTGGCCCTTTTCGGAAGTATTGTCGATAAAAACGGCCCAGTGTGATGTGGGGGACATTGGAGTCGGGTTAGGTGTCGAAGGCGTTCACTTCCGATGGACGTTTATGTAAAATGGCGTTCATGATGATCTTGGCGTGAATTCTCGAATTCTCGATAAACCATTTATGGGTTTCCATGCCACCGCAGATAACACCGGCCAAATAGAGACCGCTAACATTCGTTTCCATGGTTTCGGGATCGTACTGTGGCAACTTTTTTCCGTCCTCGGAAAGATCGATGCCCAGTTTTTTGAGAAAAGCGAAATTCGGCCGGTAGCCCGTTAGTGCCAGTACAAAATCGTTCTCCAGGATAAGGGGACCTTCCGGGGTATCGATCACGAGTTCCTTTTCGCGGATTTCTTGGACGGTGGAGTTGTAGTAGGCCCTGATACTGCCCTCTTCGATGCGGTTGATGATATCGGGGCGCACCCAATATTTTACGCGTTGGCCGACCTCGGGTCCTCGAATGATCAGGGATACCTCAGATCCCTTCCTCCAACACTCCAGTGCCGCATCGATGGCGGAATTGCTGCCACCAATGACCGCCAATTTTTGACTGGCATAAAAATGCGGGTCCTTGTAGTAATGCGAAACCTTGGGCAGGTCTTCGCCGGGCACGTTTAGCGTATTGGGTAGGTCGTAGAAGCCGGTGGCAACGATAACGTTAGAAGTCTCGTACCTGTTTTTGTTGGTATTGACCGTAAAAAGACCATCCCTTTTTTCTACGTTTTCGACCATTTCAAATAGATGGATATTCAAATCGTTGGAAGTGACGATCCTCCGATAATATTCCAGTGCCTCATTGCGCTTGGGCTTGGCCTCCTTACTGATAAAGGGAATGTCACCGATCTCCAGCTTTTCCGAAGACGAAAAAAACTGCATATTTACGGGATAGTTAAAAAGGGAGTTCACTATCGGTCCCTTTTCGACGATTACATAGGTAAGGTCCCTTTTTTTGGCCTCCAGGCCACAGGCGATCCCAATGGGCCCCCCACCCACGATAATGACATCATACGGCTTCATTGGTCGGCAATTTCTTTGAGTTTTTTGATGGTGGCGGCCGGGTCGTCGCTCTTAAATACAAAACTTCCGGCAACTAAGACATCGGCCCCTGCTTTGACCAAATTCCGGGCATTTTCCGAAGTGACGCCCCCATCGATTTCGATCAGGGCCTTCGATTTTTTATTCGTGATCAGTTGTCTCAGGGCCCGGACTTTTTCGTAGGTGTTCTCGATAAAGGACTGCCCTCCGAATCCGGGGTTGACACTCATGACCAGCACGATATCGATATCCCGGATAACATCCTCCAAAAGCAGGATATTGGTATGTGGATTCAATGCCACCCCGGCTTTCATGCCTTCCGCCTTGATGCCTTGCAAGGTTCTGTGCAGATGGGTACAGGCCTCGAAATGTACCGTTAGATTCGCCGCGCCCAATTCGGCAAAGGTCTTGATGTAACGATCGGGATCCACAATCATCAAATGCACGTCCAAAGGCTTGGTGGCATGCTCCGACATCGTCTTGACAACGGGCATTCCGTATGAAATATTGGGAACGAAAAGTCCGTCCATTATATCCACATGGTGCCAATCCGCCACGCTCTTATTGACAAGTTCCACGTCGCGTTGCAAGTTGCCGAAATCGGCGGCGAGTAGGGAAGGGGCTATTTTCGTTTCGCTCATGGATCGATCTGTAAGGGTGTTCGCCTTGAAAGGTGTTGGTAGTGCGTGATTGCAAAGGTAGGCAATTGTGGTCGTTGACGAAACTTAAACCCGTCTTCAACTTAAATCATTGTTAAAGATTACCGATCTACTTCGGGAAATTGTATATTATTCCAACAAGGCGATGTTAACCTATTCCCTGACCTTTTGGAAAACCTTGAGACTCTAGAAATAGACCAACTGCGAGCGCATGTAACAAAATTGACCCCCGGCGGAAGAACGGTATTGAAACTTCCCGAAGGCGGATTTCTTTTTTTGGAGCACGACGTGCCCTATTTGATGGTATACCGAAAGCGGAAAGGGGATAAAAAAACCATGCGTCTGGCGAAAACAGCGGCTTCCTATCTTATCTTGGGCAACGATACCGGGGATGGCGTTGCCGATTTTCTCGAGGAATTATTAAGGATAATAGCGCAAAGATTCGGCTCTTTTTTAATCCTTGAAATTAGGGAGGGGCGCATCAATAGTACGGAATTTGTGATTTGGGGACCCTACAAAAAACTTGCCGTGACGCTCGGTGCACTCTCCGAGGGACTTGGCAAGATAGAGGCACGGTACGGGGCCGAACTGACGGCGCGTATTGCGGATGATTCCGACATCCCATCGCAGGGTTTCGACCCCCTTTTCGACCCCAAAGACCTTCAAGCCAAAGGGGGAACCCATATCGGATTAGAGGTGCCGCCGGCGTACCGCGATGGGGCGGGTACCGAATTCCCCGTCTATTTCAGGACGTTCAGAAACCGGTTCGCGGAGACCGTCCAAGAAGCACTTTTCGAGTTTATCCGGGTGCAGACCACCTCTAAATTGGCCAGCTATCATGCACTGGGCAAAAGGGAAATCCACCAAGAGGTACTCAAGATCGATAGAAAAATTACGGCCATACAGAACAGCTACTCCTTTCTTTTACTGGTCGCGCCCATCAACATATCCCAACTGAAACAAAGGTATTTCGAAAATGGACAGAAAAATGTGGGTACCTTTCACTATCGCCTGCTGCCCGTGGATCCCGATATTCTGAAGCGCAAGCTGTACAATCTCGACATCCATGAAATCGACGACCCGGCCCTGGCGTATATCTATGACGAAAAACGGGAGGAAATCGATCAGGAACTGACGATGCTCAAGGAACGGGGGTCACCAAATTTCTTCTATAGCGGTATCCGGATGTATGGTTTGGTGTCGGAAGAACTATTGAAAGAAGCCCAAAACATTTTACATGAGGTGCCCGAAGAATCTCCCGCTGATCGCCGTGCCGTTATGAACGCCCATGACTTCGAAAGCCTGGCCGAGCGGGAGTTCGAATATTTCAGGAAAATGGCCCCCGATTACCGAAGTAAAGTACATATTCGCAAAGACATGAACATAATGATGGTGTCAAGGGGCGAATTGTACCTGCCGGCGGACTATACCCTGACCGAAATGGAGGCACAGGCCCTGATACAGCATGAAATCGGAACCCACGCATTGACCTATTACAACGGATCAAGGCAGCCATTGCAGCAGATGGCGTTCGGACTGGCAGGCTATGATGCCCTGCAGGAAGGTATCGCCGTTCTGGCCGAATATTTAGCGGGTGCGTTGGGGGCAAATCGCTTGCGAACCCTCGCCGGTCGGGTAGTGGCCGGCAATGCGCTGCGCAAGGAAGCGGACTTCGACGAAATCTTCGATCTGCTACACGGCAACCACGGTTTTTCAGGAGACCGCGCATTCGATATCACCTCACGGCTGTTTCAGGGAGGTGGATTTTTGAAGGATATTGTTTATCTTAAGGGATTACTGGAACTACGCGAATATTTAAGTCAGGGGGGTGACCTTGAGTCCCTTCTGGTGGGGAAAT
>DASSWC010000332.1:0-3301 GCA_035705395.1 Pricia sp.
CGAACTTGAAAACCCCTATATCTTGTTGTTCGACAAGAAGATTTCGGCCATGAAAGACTTGCTTCCCGTATTGGAGCCGGTCGCACAATCCGGAAAGCCCTTGTTGATCATCGCTGAAGATGTTGACGGTGAAGCTTTGGCCACCTTGGTCGTAAACAAACTCAGAGGCTCATTGAAAATCGCTGCCGTCAAGGCACCCGGTTTCGGTGACCGAAGAAAAGCGATGTTGGAAGACATTGCCATCCTGACCGGTGGTACCGTAATCTCCGAGGAACGCGGTTTCTCTTTGGACAATACGACCATCGACATGTTGGGATCCTGCGAAAAAGTATCCATCGATAAGGACAATACCACTATCGTAAACGGTGGCGGGGTTCAAAAGGATATCAAGACCCGCGTCAACCAGATCAAATCACAGATCGAGACGACCACCTCCGATTACGATAAGGAGAAGTTACAGGAGCGTTTGGCCAAACTGGCCGGCGGGGTTGCCGTACTATACGTAGGGGCCGCCTCGGAAGTGGAAATGAAGGAGAAGAAAGACCGTGTGGACGATGCCCTGCATTCTACCCGTGCCGCCATCGAGGAAGGTATCGTTGCTGGTGGAGGCGTTGCCCTGATCCGCGCCCAATCCGTGCTATCCAAGGTACAGACCGAGAACGCCGATGAAGAGACCGGACTGCATATCGTGGCTAGGGCCATTGAAAGCCCATTGCGCATTATCGTAGAGAATGCCGGTGGCGAAGGCTCGGTTGTGGCCGCCAAGGTATTGGACGGTAAAGGCGATTTCGGCTACGATGCCAAATCCGAAAAATACGTCGAAATGTTCAAGGCCGGTATTATCGATCCGACCAAGGTTACCCGTATCGCGTTGGAAAACGCCGCTTCGGTCGCCGGAATGATTCTGACCACTGAATGTGCATTGACCGACATCAAGGAAGACGAGCCCGCGGGTGGCGGAATGCCCCACGGAGGAGGAATGCCAGGAATGATGTAAGCGCAAACTACGACATCGTAGTTTATAAACTTCAAAAACCGCTGTCGGAAAATTCCGATAGCGGTTTTTTTATTTTACCTCCAAAACCATCTTTGCCTTCCATCCCATCCTTTTTATTGGGAGCATCGAGCACTTTCGATGGCTACATCGGTGCCCGTGCCCATGGCGATACCTACAATGCTTTTCGCAAGGGCGGGGGCATCATTGATTCCATCACCGGCCATGGCGACGGTTTTGCCTCCGCCAATTTTTGGATGGGCGCCCGGCAACCGTTACAGGTCATTCCCTGTATATAATAGGTATGCTTCATTTTTTCGTTCGATGAAATGTAGAAATACTGCCCCTTCGATAATTGAGGACGTATAGGGTATCATCCATCACCAATATATCGGTAGGTTTCGCGATGTCTTCGCTGATTTCCTGTTTCAGGTTTCCCTGCCTATCAAAAACCAAGACCCGATCGTTTTCGAAATCGGTTACAAAGACCTCTTTTTCCGTAACGTGGATACCCGTGGCGGCGTTCATTTTTTGGTCCTGCCCCATCATTTGCAGAAATTTCCCCTTTTTGTCGAACACCTGGACCCGGTTATTGTAAGCATCGGCGACCCAGATTTTATCCTGGGTTATCTGTACGTCGGTGGGATAATAGAATTCGCCCTCGGCCTTGCCTTCCTTCCCGAAGGAAATCCAACCGCCATCCCCGCCGCCCGTGTATAGGATGCGGTTATTGTAAAAATCCGCGATGGCCCGTTCGCTTCCATAAACGGACACCCCGGCGGGAGCATCCAGGGAATCGTTTAGGAGGAGTTGGGACCGGCCTTTGTGGCCGAAAATCGAAATGGCATCCTTGCCATACTCGGGTACGAACAAGGTGCTATCGATGACCGCAATGTGCATGGGTCGATCCAGGGAATCGATGGTTTTTAGGATTTTTCCGTCCGGTGCTATTTTTACCAATCGGTTATGGTCTCCGTCGGAAAGCCAGAGATTGCCATTGGCCTCGGCGATCCCAATGGGATTGATACTATCGAGTTGTAGCGTTTTTTGATGCCGCCAAATCGTGGTGGTCTCCTCTTTAGGCTGGCAGGATAGAAAAACCGCCGCTAGTGATACAAGCCATATTTTGTTCATATTTTTTCGTTGATTTTAAGTCGTTCGGTATGCATTTTCCAAACTGGGCTATTGCGTGATTCTTTCATACTGGCAACAGGCGGGCAGACTACCATAGTCGTCGGCATGCGCCTTATGGTTCTCGGTATCGTGCCCTACCTCGGCAACCGCTCTTTCCACCGCTTCCAGCGAGGTCACATTTCCGTCAAGTTGTACCACCAAAAGCTTGGAATCCTTGTCCCATGACGCCTGTTGGACTCCGGCTACATCTTTGGCGGCCTTTTCGATCCGTGCCCTGCATTGTTCGCAATTGCCGGATACCTTTACGCTCTTTTCCGTCATTTTGGCATCGGCGTTCATCGGGGTCGCGGAACCTCCAGACTCCTGTACCGTACCGTCGGCCCGTTCAATCGTGGTCGTTACGGGGGTGTATCCCGCTTTTTCCACCTGGTTCTCGACATCTGCCATGGACAGTTCCTTTTCGGAGGGATAGGTAAAACTAAAGTTTCCGGTCTCAATATCGATCTTTACGTCTTTGATACCCTTGAATTCCTTGAACTTTTTTTCAAGGCCATAGGCACAGAAGGGACAGCCGAGACCGTCTACCTGCACCGTAAATTTGTCCATTGACTTCTGGGCCTGTATCGCCAGGGTTGCAAAAAGGACCGCTACTATTGTTATTGCTGTTGTTTTCATGATTTTTAAATATTAAGGTTAAAATGTATATCTGGTTCCCAGAAACACGCTATATTTCAATTTCCGGCCATCGGCCACATCGTTGACCAGTGGCACCTGAACGGCCAGATCGAACGTGATGTTCTTTCTAGCGTATTGTATACCCTGGGCGTAAAGCAATTGGTACCAATCCCGCTCGGTCAACCATGAATTGGTGTACTCAAAATAGAGGTTGAGCTGTTTATTGGGATATTGGGGTTTTAACAAGGGCAATCCGAACCCGAGTTTATATTTGAGTTCGTCGAGGGTGCCGTCGGGCATCCAGTTATAGCCGAACTCATTGGATATTCCGTATTTCAGGGATTCGTAACCGGCCACCACGCCGTAATATCCACTATACTTTCCGGTACTGAGCTCCATAACGTCGATTTCCTTACCCGTGGGAAGGTTCTGTAAAGTCTTGGCTACCACCCTGAAGGTTTTTCCCGTACCGTCCTTTCGGAAAAACTGGTATTTTCC
>DASSWC010000333.1:0-6673 GCA_035705395.1 Pricia sp.
TAACGCCAAGGCCCTTAATTTCCTGTAGGGCCTTTTCGGTAAAGTCCGAGAACTTGCCCACGCCGTTATCCTCAATGGTGCCCCAAGGTTTGTTGGTGGTATTCGTGTTTCCAAAAAGCCTTGTGAAAACTTGATAGACGACCTGTTTTTGTTGTTTACTTTTCATAGCATTCATAGAGGATACTTTTTCTCTTTCTTGCGCCATACCGCCCAAAGTTACCAATAAACCGAGAATTGTATGTTTTGCGGGCTACGAGCCACGGCGACCCAATGGATCTTGATTACACCGTTACCACCTCCCCGGGCTTGAGGACCACCCTCTTCCCATTGACGCGGATCGACATTTCATTCTTTCCATCCAACATGAATTCCGTGCCTTCCCCGCTTACCGACACCTTCAGGATACGGTTTCTAAAGTTGATCTTAAAGGAATACGAATCCCACCCTTGGGGAATCCGCGGGGTGAACGATAATTTGTCATTGACGATCCGCATCCCACCGAAACCTTCGACGACGCTCATCCAAGTGCCCGCCATGGAGGTGATGTGCAGGCCTTCATGGACTTCTTTGTTATAGTCATCGAGATCCAGACGGGACGTCCGCAGATAAAATGTGTACGCCTGCTCCATCCGGTTCAATTTGGAGGCCTGGATGCTGTGTACGCAAGGGGATAAAGAGGATTCGTGCACCGTAAAGGGCTCGTAAAAATCAAAATGGCGTGCCAGTTCCCCGGTCGAAAAATGATCTTCGAAAAAGTAGAACCCCTGAAGCACATCGGCTTGTTTGATGTAGGGGGAACGTAAAATACGGTCCCAGCTCCATTTCTGGTTGATGGGGCGTTGTGCGGTGGGTAGGTGTTTGACCATGGTCAGTTCCTTGTCCAAAAAGCCGTCCTGTTGCAGAAACACCTGATGTTCATCGGAGTACGGAAAATACAGGGCGTTCGCCACTTTTTTCCAATGAGCCACCTCTTCGTCGGTCAATTGGGTTTTCCCGGTTATCCTTTTATAATCTTCATGATAGCCATCATGCGTTTTCACTAGTTGCTCTACCGTGAAATCGATGCACCATTTGGCAATATAATTCGTATACCAGTTGTTATTGACATTGTTTTCGTATTCATTGGGGCCGGTCACGCCCAGAATCACATACTGCTGCCTCCGCTTGGAAAAATTCGCCCTCTGATACCAAAATCGGGCAATGCCGATGAGCACCTCCAGTCCCATTTCGGGGATATAGGAATAATCCCCGGTATACCGTACATAATTGAAAATCGCAAAGGCAATGGCGCCGTTCCGGTGGATTTCCTCGAAGGTGATCTCCCACTCGTTATGGCTTTCCTCGCCATTCATGGTAACCATGGGATAGAGCGCGGCCCCTTTCGAAAATCCCAGTTTTTGGGCGTTTTCAATGGCCTTTTCCAAATGATCATAACGATATTTCAACAGGTTACGGGCCACTTTTTGGTTTTTGGTTGCCATATAAAAGGGGATGCAATAGGCCTCGGTATCCCAATAGGTGCTGCCCCCGTATTTCTCGCCGGTAAAGCCCTTGGGGCCAATGTTCAGGCGGGAGTCCTTGCCGGAATAGGTCTGGTTCAACTGGAAAATGTTAAAGCGGATACCCTGCTGTGCCTTGACATCGCCTTCAATGCCGATATCGCTCATTTCCCAAATTTTGGTCCAGGCCTGCAGCTGTTTTTCCAAAAGGGATTCAAAACCCAGATCGTTCGCCTTTTTTAGGGCCCTTTTCGCGGCATCGAGAAGTTCCGATGCCTTATGGTTGCGGGAAACGGTATAACCCCCTAATTTATGCAGGGCCAGGGTTTCTCCCTTTTTTACGCTTTGTGTGTAACGATGGCCGATCCACAGTTCCTTTTTCTCTTCGGATGGTTCGATGTCTTTTAGCACCCGCCCGTCCAAAAACAATTGGGATTCCATAAAGGTGCAGACCCGAAAGTTGGTTTTTAAGGTATGGGATTCGATAAAAGCTCGATTTTCTTCGGATGTGATATTGGTAGTCTTCCAAAATTTATCCTCCCAATTGGTATCCTCGTTGGTAATGCCGCTGTCCAGATACGGGGTACATTCGATTTCGACATCGCCATCCAAAGCTGTAATTTCATAACGGACCACCCCTACCTCATCGACCTCTAAACTCAAAAACCGGATGGCTTTTATCGCGACCTTCGAGTCGTTCGGTAAG
Source organism: Pricia sp. (assembly GCA_035705395.1). GTDB lineage: Bacteria > Bacteroidota > Bacteroidia > Flavobacteriales > Flavobacteriaceae > Pricia. The sequence goes on from DASSWC010000333.1 coordinate 2,206, forward strand.
GTCGCCCGGAAGGAACGCCGATACCATCCCTCTTTCATATTAAGTTCCCGCTGAAAGTTTTCAACCTTTTTGCAGGTCGCCAGATCCAAGGATTCTCCGTTTATTGCGACCTCTATCCCAATCCAGTTCGGGGCGTTCAGCACCTTGGCGAAATATTCGGGATAGCCGTTTTTCCACCACCCCACCCGGGTCTTATCGGGATAGTACACCCCCGCGATGTAGCTGCCCTGAAAGGTCTCGCCGGAATAGGCTTCCTCAAAGTTGGCCCGCTGGCCCATATGGCCGTTGCCGAGGCTAAAGAGACTCTCCGAAGATTTCACGCGGTCCGGGTCGAAGCCTTCCTCGATGATGGACCAGCCATTCGGTTTGATGTAATCTTGCATTTATAAAGTATCCAAAAATTCAATGCCAATTTCCGTAAAATCCTTGAAAACATAATCGGCTTCGGATAGATTTTGTTTATCCCCGATTCCGATACTGGTCATTTTCGCCGCGTTGGCCGCCTGTATGCCAGCCACGGCATCCTCGAAAACGATGCAGTTCTCCGGATTGGCACCCATTCTTTCGGCGGCGATCAGAAATACTTCCGGATCCGGTTTGGCCTTGGTCACATCCGTGCCGTCGACAATGGCTTCAAAATACGGCAATAGCTTTACCTTTTCCAAAATGGGCTTGGCATTTTTACTGGCCGAACCCAGGGCCATAGGTCTATTTTTACGCTTTAGATAATTCAGCACCTTATAGACGTCCGGCAGGATTTCGGAGGCGTCCATTTCCTCAATATACGATAAATAATCCTCGTTCTTATCGACCATCCAGCGGTCGAACTGTTCTTGTGTGGCCTCCACATCCCCGATATCCAGTAAAATTTCAAGGCAACGCTTTCGGGATACACCCTTAAAAAGCTCGTTCTGTTCCTCGGTAAATTCGAATCCGAGTTTATGTGCCAATTTTTTCCAGGCGAGATAGTGGTATTTGGCGGTGTCGACGATGACCCCGTCGAGGTCGAATATGAAAGCGGGTTTAGTCATGCTTGAACTTAATTCACGGTCGACGCCCTTTGGACCAAAGTCGCTTCACGATTTCGGTGCGGTAGGTTACCTACCTCCCCTTTCTCGACCATTATGCCTAAAGGCAAATTACCCTTTAAAATAACCAAACAAAAAGCTTGGGCATTTTTTTAACATATTCCATGCCTTCAACCCATGAAAAAGAAATTTTACGGAATACGAAAAAAAGTATCTTTACCAAATGCGCATAAATTCTCATTTTAAAAAAAGTTATCAACACGAAACCGTTTTTGTAGTCGTGAATAACGAAATACTAGGTCATTAAGATTTTTTTACATAAATTTAACCTTTATTAATAAATCAACTCAACTCAAAATCAAAGATCGTATGAAAAGTACACGATTCAAGTACCTAATATTTTTAGGTGCATTTCTAGGTTTCGGAGCGATACAGGCGCAGGAGGTTACGGGAACGGTTTCCGATGCCACCGGTCCGTTACCGGGCGCCAGCGTCGTTGTGAAGGGAACCACCCAGGGAACACAGACCGATTTCGACGGCAACTATACCCTCGACGAAGTGCCCGAAGATGCCACTTTAATATTCAGTTATATTGGCTATGCTACCCAGGAAATTCCCGTGAATGGGCAATCGACCATCAACGCAACCCTGGAACAAGATGCCGAAGCCTTGGAAGAGGTCGTCATTATAGGGTCTGGCCAGACTACGGTTGAAGATGCGACGGGTGCGGTGGCCGTAGTCAATTCCGAAGATTTTAACCAAGGGGTGATTTCTTCACCGGAACAATTGATTCAAGGTAAGACGGCCGGTGTTCAGATAACACAGTCCAGTGGTGAGCCAGGAGCCGGTATTAATATTCGAATTAGGGGTACCAGCTCGGTACGCTCGAACAACAACCCATTATTTGTTGTAGACGGGATTCCACTTTCAGGAGAGGATACCTCGGCTGGCGGCAGTGATCTTGGAGTCGGCACAAGTTCTCCAAGAAACCCGTTGAACTTTTTGAACCCAAACGACATTGCAAGTGTAAGTATTCTAAAGGATGCCTCGGCAACAGCTATCTATGGATCACGGGGAGCCAATGGGGTGGTCATCATAACGACTAAAAGTGGCAGGACGGGCAAGGGACTAATAGAGTTCACATCCAATCTTAGTTATTCCAAACCGGCCGACACCTTTGATCTTTTGAACAGAGAGCAATATCTTTCGGCCGTAGCACAGTTTGGCGGCGACGCCGATGCATTGGATTACGGATTCGATACCGACTGGCAAGACGTTATCTTACGGGAGGTGGCCTCTCAAAACCAATATATTTCCTATGCCAATAACTACGGTTCGGGCAATGTGAGGGTGTCGTTGGGCTATGGCAAACAGTTCGGGGTGGTCGAGGGTTATGCACAAGAACGTATGACCGCCCGTATTAATGCATCGCAAAGATTTTTTAATGATAAATTGAAGTTGGATTTTCAGGGAACCTTTTCAAGGATAAACGATGACGGCGGTGCAATTACTAATAACGCAGGTTCTCAGGGCGATTTACTGGGAGCGGCTTATTTTGCCAACCCTACGTGGCCGGCCAGTGCTGGTTTTACCACAGGTGGCAGCGAAGTTAATCCTATGCAATTGCTGAATTATTATGACGATGTCGCCCATACGAACCGGATTCTGTTAAATGTATCGGGAGAGTATAGTATTACTGACGATTTAAAGGCTAAAGTCGCTGTGGGGTATGATGATTCCGGCTCAAAAAAGAGCCAAGTACAATCCAGTCTTACCAATGGCATTGGAAATGCCCCGGGACAAGGACAGGGTGCCCTATTGGAACGCTATGTAACAGGGAAGTTATTGGACGTAACTTTCAACTACACTAAAGAATTCGAAAATTCGAATTTGACGGCACTGTTGGGATATTCGTTCCAAAGTTACCGTAGCGAGGGTACATCTATCAATGGTCTCGGCTTCAGTACCGCAGATCTCAATGCGATGATACGCAACCTAAATACCTCAAAATTATTTATCGAAGGGGCATTGTCCGGTTCGTACCAACAATTCGGCTATAACCAAGACGGTACCTTTGTAAACCGGTTGTTTCCGGAAATTTCTCAAAACGAATCCGTTCCCTCTCCAGGTGGTATCCCGATAGATGCGGTTACCGGCGATTATTATGACAATACGGACGAATTACAGTCCTTTTTCGGAAGGGCAGAATATGCATTGGCAAACAAATATATTTTAACCGGTACGCTCCGCGTCGACGGTTCTTCACGATTTGGGCCCAATAATCAATACGGATACTTTCCATCGGGAGCGTTTGCCTGGAAAATTAATGAGGAGGACTTTATAGGGGATGCCATCTCCACCTTAAAACTACGTCTTGGATACGGTATTACTGGCAACCAGGAAGGTCTTGGTTACGGCAATTTTACCACAAGACAACGTTTCGCTGGCATCGGCATTGCGCAAAACCAAAACATCAATCCCCCGGGGCTGGAAATCCAATCCTTCACCAACGCCGATCTCAAATGGGAGGAGACCGCCCAGGCCAACATCGGTCTTGATTTCGGCTTTGCCGATGAGCGGTTGACCGGCACCATAGATGTATACCATAAAACAACAAACGACCTGTTATTGCAGCAGGAGGCGGCCCAGCCTTCGCCACAACCTTTTGTCTTCAGTAATCTGGATGCCCAGGTAATTAACCAAGGGGTGGAATTTTCTTTGGCGTATGATATTATCAGGCAGGAAGAAGCCAGTTGGAATTTGGGCTTTAACGTATCCTATAACGACAATGAGGTTAAGGATTTTGCCGGTCTGATCCAGACGGGCGCAATCAGCGGAAACGGATTGACCGGTGCCTTTGCCCAACTATTGGCTGGTGATAGACCTTTATTTTCCTATTACCTGAGGGAATGGGGTGGTTTTGATGCCGATGGATTTTCAATTTATCCCAATGGGGATGTGCAGGAATTTGTTGACAAAAGTGCATTACCCAATGTGAATTTGGGAATCAATACTAGCGCCTCCTATAGAAATTGGGATTTTAATATGTTCCTGAACGGGCAATTTGGATCTTACATCTATAACAATACAAAAAATGCCTACTTTACGGCAGGTATTTTGGCGGTAGGTAAAAATGTAACCCAAGATGTCGTAACTTCAGGGGAGTCAGGGGCGAATGCCGCCGACGTTTCAACCCGCTTTTTGGAAAAAGGCGATTTTTTAAGATTACAGAACGCTTCTTTGAGCTATAACGTTCCCTTGAGCGGGGAAGGCCTCTTCAAATCGATCCGATTGTCGTTGATAGGACAGAATCTTTTTGTAATTACCGATTATTCCGGGCTGGACCCCGAAGTGAACGTTCCTAAAGGCCTAAATAACATTCCGTCTTTGGGAATCGATTATACGGCATTCCCAAGGGCAAGAACCTATACATTGGGCAT
>DASSWC010000334.1:0-2114 GCA_035705395.1 Pricia sp.
TAAGGCCGAAACCTTTAGCGATAGCGTGGGTATCGGATACTATCATATCGACCTGCATCCCAGTTCGGGGGGTAATAACTACATAGATTTCGGATCCCTTCCTTTTCAGATTCCCTTAGGCGCATTGATTCCGCAAAAAATGGAAAACCTCTTGCCCGCCAATAAAAATATCGGCACCACACATCTGACCAACGGCTGCTACAGGCTTCATCCCGTGGAATGGAGCATCGGGGAGGCCGTGGGTGCCCTTGTTCCCTTTATGTTGCACAAGGGAATCGGGCCACAGCAAGTGTATAAGGACAACAACCTTATACGACAGTTTCAAGATCTTATCAGGCAACAGGGCATAGCGACCGAATGGCCCGAAGTGCAATGAAAAATTGAGCATAGAATCCAGCATCGCCCCGACGCATTGATCCGGATGGCCGAAAAGGGAATAAATCGCATAGATAAAAGTCCGTTTCAAATCGTTTTCCATACATTTGAAATCGATTAATTCCGTATGAAATGAAAAATAAGTACAAAGGCCTCAACACCATCTGCACCCACGTCGGCGAAGTGAAAGACGAACAGTTCAGGGGCGCCATATCCCCGCTGTACATGAGTACGTCCTATGCCTTCGAGGATGTTGATATCAAACGCTATCCCCGATATTTCAATACCCCCAACCAAGAAGCGCTCTGCCAAAAAATAGCCGCTTTGGAGCACGCGGAGTCCGCTTTGCTTTTCGGGAGCGGAATGGCCGCGATCAGCACTTCGCTGATGGCCTTTTTGAAAGCGGGAGATCACATTGTGCTACAGCAGATCTTGTACGGCGGTACATATAATTTGATCACGGAGGAATTCGATAAATACGGGATCGGGTATTCCTTTACGGAAGGATGGCAGCCCGAGGATTTCGAGGCTAAAATCCAAGGGAATACTAAGGTGGTTTATATCGAGACCCCTTCAAATCCGCTGCTTACCCTCACCGATCTAGATGCTATCGGGAAATTATGTAAAAAGCAGGGCCTGGTTTCGATGATCGACAATACCTTCGCAAGCCCGGTAAACCAGAATCCCATCGATTTCGGCATCGATATCGTCATTCATAGTGCCACAAAGTATATGGGCGGGCATTCCGATATTTGTGCGGGGGCCGTGGCATCAACCGAGGAAAATATCAAAAGGATACATGCCCTGGCCAAGAATTTCGGGGGAAGCCTTAGCGATTACACGGTGTGGCTGTTGGAGCGCAGCCTCAAGACCATGGGCATCCGCGTAAGGGCCCAGAACGAAAATGCCCAACGGATGGCGGAATTTCTTGAGGGTCATGGGGAAATCGCATCGGTGTATTATCCCGGTCTCCCGAACCATCCGGGCCATGCTACGGCCAAGGCGCAGATGAAGGGTTTCGGGGGCATGTTGTCCTTCGAGCTTCAAGTGGGTCTGGACGCTTCCCGCTTCCAAAAATCCCTAAAACTGATCAAACCTTCCATGAGTTTGGCGGGGGTGGAAAGTACCGTGCTTTCACCGTCGCAGACCTCACATTCCCTTTTGGGTGCCGAAGAACGGAAACGCCAAGGTATTACGGACGGACTGATTCGTTTTTCCGTCGGAATCGAAGAACCCGAGGATTTGATGGAGGATATCGAACAGGCCTTAAGGCATATTAAAAACACACTTGACCTGACCTTAAAATAGGACTTAAAAATTAAATTATTTGCCTGTAAAACAGTTCGGTACGATTTAAATTTTGAACCAGTGATCGAAACTAGCACAGGGAGAACCAGGCTACAACCCAACTATGAAATGAAACTCGATATACTCGTATTCGGATCTCACCCCGATGACGCCGAACTGGGCGCAGGGGGGACCATTGCCAAGGAAATCGCCCACGGAAAAAAGGTCGGTATCGTCGACCTTACCCGTGGGGAGCTCGGTACCCGTGGATCCGCCGAAATTCGTGCAAAGGAGGCGGCCGCATCCGCAAAAATTTTGGGGCTTAGCATACGTGAAAACCTGGGGTTTGCCGATGGTTTTTTCGTAAACGATAAGGAACATCAGTTGGGCGTCATCCGTATGCTGCGTAAGTACCGGCCCGATACGGTGCTTTGCAATGCCGTCGACGACCG
>DASSWC010000335.1:0-6955 GCA_035705395.1 Pricia sp.
AGTTTGTCCACACCCAGATAAATGGCGAACCCGAAACCGATGATGAACATCACTACGCCGAGCGCACCGAAGAGGTGCATGGGCCGACGGGCGAATTTGGATATGAACCAAATGGTAATAAGGTCCAAAAGTCCGTTGATAAAGCGTTCCATACCGAATTTTGTTTTTCCATATTTGCGGGCCTGGTGCCGGACCACCTTCTCGCCGATATGGGAGAAGCCTGCGTTTTTTGCCAAAACGGGAATGTAGCGGTGCATTTCGCCCGAAACTTCTATATTTTTCACCACGGCGTGGTGAAAGGCCTTTAGTCCGCAGTTAAAATCGTGGAGTTTTACCCCCGAGGTGCGCCGTGCCGCCCAGTTGAACAATTTGGAGGGCATGTTTTTGGAGAGCAGCGAATCGTAGCGTTTTTTCTTCCACCCCGAAACGAGGTCATAGCCATCTTGTTTGATCAGCCCGTAAAGCGCGGGAATCTCTTCGGGATTGTCCTGCAAATCGGCATCCATAGTAATGACCACATCGCCTTCCGAGACCCTAAAACCAGCATGCAAGGCCTGCGATTTTCCGTAGTTTTTCAGAAAACGGAGCCCCTTGACATTTGGGTTCGTGTCAGATAGTTTCGAAATCACCCCCCACGAGTTGTCCGTACTCCCGTCGTCGATAAAAATAATTTCGTACGTATAGTCATGGCTCTGCATTACGCCGACGACCCAATCATGTAGCTCTTGAAGGGATTCCTCCTCGTTGAGAAGGGGGATGATTACGGACAGATCCATGCATTGCTTCTATAAATCCATCCAAAAATACAACTTTGGATTTTTTAATAGGCGGGTTTTTGTTTTTTCATGATGAGTCCAACGATCAACCCGATGATCAAACCAAGTAGCATATTGATGATTATAGCTATGGGATACCCTACCCAAGCAAATTTCTTTTGCATTTCAACACCCTGTGCCCACTGTTCTTCGGTAATATTCGGATTCTCTTCGAAGGCTTTGACCTTTGCGACTTCCATGGCTTTGTCCATAAAGTCCGGTTCGATAACGTTTGTGAGCAGTGCGTACCAAACCAATGAAAAAATGGCACCGATCAAGCCGATACCCACCCCTATTTTGATCGCATCCACAATTTTCAAATATCCTGCGTTAGCCTTTTTAAACTCAAAGGTTCCCCAGACAATGGCCCCGACCATCAGTAGCGTACCGATTATCCTTACATCCCATCCTTGTTCGTAATGCAAGTCCATACTAAAGAGTATCACTGCAAAGGCAATTCCCACAAGCCCGAACAGTGAGCCATACGTCCAAATAAATTTTCCGGTTTTAGGTTGATTTTCTTCCATTTTAATCCTGTTTTTAGGTGATTATAAGGGTTGGTAGTACTTTCCCCCAATTTGTTACGTCTAAAAGTAAGGTTTTTTTCTTTTCCATTTTCAGTTATTAAAATTGTCAGTCTCCAAAAAATACCTAAATTTGCAGCCTGAAAAGCTGTGCCTGTCGGAAATGGGCGCGTTAACACGATACACATGAAAAAAGACATCCACCCGGAAAATTATAGACTGGTAGCGTTCAAGGACATGTCGAACGACGATATTTTCCTGACGAAATCCACTGCCGTGACCAAGGAGTCCGTAGAGGTAGAAGGAACGGAGTATCCACTGGTGAAACTCGAAATCTCAAGAACCTCACATCCTTTTTATACCGGTAAGGCCAAATTTTTGGATACCGCAGGGCGTATCGACAAATTCAAGAACAAATACGACAAGTTCAAGAAGAAGAATTCCGCGGCGCCTGAGGAATCTGCCAAGAAAGAGGGTCCAAATGAGGCAAAGGCAGAAAACCCTAAAAAGGAAGGTGCAAAGGTGGCGTCAAAAACTGGGAATGCAAAAAACGAAGCGGCTCAAACCGCAGCTGAAACGAAGGGAAAAGAATAGGTGTCCCGGGATTAAGAATATAGGATGCCCTCGGTTCGGGGGCATTTTTTTTGCTACCATCTTCCGTTGCATCTAAGTCCCATGACCAAGGCCCCGATAACGGCATTGCGTTTTTTTTCAGCAATGTCCCATTGAACCCCGCCTAGACTTTTTCTTTTACTACTTTTGCCTAAAATCCTATGCATGAACTACATCCTTTTTGACGGTAGCGTCAGAAACAACTTGCTTCCCTTTACCTTTACAAGGCCGGTTGCGGATATTCGAATCGGAATTCTCACCATTCGCGAAAAATGGGAAACGTATTTGGGAAATACTATCTCTTCGTTGACTCAGGACTATCTTTCCGAAAAATATCCAACGCTTGAATGCAAAGAAAACGTGCTGATCAATGCTTCATTTTTGCCGAATAAAAAATTGGTAAACCTGATAGGGCAACTACAAGAAAACCAGGCTATTTTTCAAGGGGATGAGGTCATCGCCTATGGTACGGGGGATGTCCGATCAAACAAGGATTTTTCTTCCTATAACCGTATCGAATTTGGGGATGAGGTACTGCGAATCGTCAATACCTGGGATATCTTCGAGAAAAACGCGGACGCCCTACAGGCGGATTTCGACCTGCTCACCGCAGGAAGAAAAAGTGCCCCGATTTCACATACGAACCGTACGGTTCACCCCGAAAACATTTTTCTGGAGGAAGGTGCGCAGGTGGAATACAGTATTTTGAACGCTTCCGAAGGGCCTATCTATCTGGCGAAGCACGCACAGATATGGGAGGGGGCCATGGTGCGGGGTGCCTTTGCCCTGGGCGAGCACGGCATAGTGAAAATGGGTGCCAAGGTTTACGGCGCCACCACCGTCGGCCCGTATGGCAAAATATGCGGGGAAATCAGTAATTCGGTGATTTTTGGGTATTCCAGCAAGGGCCACGAAGGCTATCTGGGCAATGCGGTTTTGGGGGAGTGGTGCAATATCGGGGCAGATAGTAACAACTCGAACCTCAAGAACAATTACGCGAAAGTCCGCTTGTGGAACTACGCTACGGAAAGTTTCGAGCAAACGGGCCTCCAATTCTGTGGCGTAATGATGGGCGACCATAGTAAAACGGCCATCAATACCATGCTGAACACCGGTACCGTGGTCGGAGTGAATGTCAACCTTTATGTACCCGGATTCCCAAGAAACTTCATCCCCAGTTTCAGTTGGGGCGGGGCCACGGGTTTTTCCACCTATATGCCGGAGAAGGCCTTCGAGGCCGCCAGGGCGATGATGGCGCGGAGGCACGTGGAATTCGAAGATAAGGATGCCCGAATCCTGCAACACGTGTATGAGCTGACAAAGAAGTGGCGAAAATAGTAGAGGGCCAAAAGTCCCTATATTTGCATCCTAGAAATTCCCCTATCCTAAAATGAATAAGAAAGTCGCTTTTTACACCTTGGGCTGCAAGCTCAACTTCTCGGAAACCTCGACCATCGCCAGAGGTTTTACCGATGAAGGTTTTGAGCGGGTGGACTTTTCCGAAGCCGCCGACATGTACGTTATCAACACCTGTTCGGTCACGGAAAATGCCGATAAGCGTTTCAAAACCATCGTAAAAAAGGCCCATAAGACGAATCCGGATGCGTTTGTGACCGCTATAGGCTGCTATGCGCAATTGAAACCGGAAGAACTGGCTGCCGTTGATGGGGTGGACTTGGTTCTGGGGGCTACGGAAAAATTCAAGATTGCCGATTATATCCAGGACCTGTTCAACCGACCGGAGCGGATGTCCGGTAGAGAAGCGAACGGGGATCGAGGTTTGGCGGAAATCCATTCCTGCGAAATTGATGAAGCGGACTTCTATGTGGGCAGCTACGCAATTGGTGACCGAACCCGGGCCTTTTTAAAAGTCCAGGACGGGTGTGATTATAAATGCACCTATTGTACCATTCCCCTGGCACGAGGCATTTCCCGTAGTGACACGCTGGAAAACGTACTGAGGAATGCAGCGGAAATTTCTGCCCAGGGCATCAAGGAAATTGTGCTGACCGGCGTAAACATAGGGGATTACGGTAGGGGGGAATTTGGCAACAAGAAACACGAACATACTTTTCTGGATCTGGTGAAGGCTTTGGATATTGTGGAAGGCATCCATCGGTTGCGGATTTCGTCCATCGAACCCAATCTGCTAAGCAACGAGACCATAGACTTTGTCGCACAGAGCAAAGCCTTTGTGCCCCACTTTCACATTCCCCTGCAAAGCGGTAGTGATGATATGCTAAAACGGATGCGCCGTAGGTACATGGGAAATCTGTATGTGGAAAGGGTTCGGAGAATCAAGGAGGCTATGCCCCAGGCCTGTATCGGGGTGGATGTTATCGTAGGCTTTCCCGGGGAAACGGACGCCCATTTTTTGGAGACCTACCATTTTCTGAACGAACTCGATATTTCGTACCTGCATGTTTTTACCTATTCCGAAAGGGACAACACCCCCGCTGCGGAAATGGACGGGGCAGTACCCCAAAAAGTCAGGAAAAAGCGGAGTAAGATGCTACGGGGACTCTCCGCCAAGAAACGCAGGGCCTTTTATGAGAGTCAGTTGGGGACGGTTCGTACCGTTTTGTTCGAAGGGGAAAACAAAGCAGGCTATATTCATGGGTTCACCGAAAATTATGTCAAGGTGAAAGCACCTTGGGATCCGGCGTTGGTCAATACCCTTCACCAGGTCGAACTGACCGAAATTGCAGAGGACGGCAAGGTGAGGTTTACTGCCATAAAAAAATCCCGCTAACGGGCGGGATTGCTTACACGCTGTTCCTGATGTTGTCAGATTCTTATTCCCACGGGCAACATCTCCTTGTACTGCCGGTTTTTACGTAAAAAGCCTGCGATGTGCGGACTGGTGGGAACGACCCTAAGGTTTTGTTCCTGAATGTGGTGAAGTACCGATTTGATGAAATTCTCCTTGAAATCGATTTGGTTTATTTCTTCCGGAACGACCAATTTGGTCAGAAAGACTTTGCGTTCTTGTGAAGAATATTCTATTTTGGCCAAATGCCCATCGACCCTAGTCTCAAATTGGCGCAAGAAACTGTTGTCCTTAATTTCTACTTCATTCATACGGTTAGAATTAGAATTTACGGCAGAAAGCAGAAAAGTACCGGCGTTCTCAAACGGTTTTTTAACTACTTTTGCCAAGATTAGAAATACCTCGGAACGTCCCCAAAGTTCATTACAAAAGTAGTGAATAAAACGTTAATTCCCTAATAATTGCAAGCTTTTGCCGAACGCAAAACAAAGTTGGCCGTGAACGACAGCAAAATCCACGTGTATTTTATGCCAGGTATGGCGGCGAACCCTTCTATATTTAAAAACATCGCACTACCTGGCGCTATCTTTGAAACCCACCTTTTGGAATGGTTTTTACCCTCCAAAAACACGAGTCTTTCGGAATATGCTAGAATCATGGGCGAGCAGGTCTTACACCAAGATTCCGTTCTGATAGGGGTGTCTTTCGGGGGAATGTTGGTTCAGGAGATGGCCCAGCATCTTTCAGTCCGGAAAACTATAATTATCTCAAGCGTAAAAAAAGTGTCCGAACTTCCTAGACGTATGCGCTTCGCGAGATACACCGGAATACATAAACTGTTACCAACCCGCTTGGTGAACAACGTCGATCTTTTGGCGAAATACGCGTTTGGGGAAAAAATTAACAAGAGACTGGCGCTCTATGGGGAGTACCTATCGTTGCGGGATAAGTATTATATCGATTGGTCCGTTAACCAGATCGTCAATTGGCGGCCCTCTGGAAGGCTCGATAATCTGGTGCATATCCATGGGGAAAAGGATCCCGTTTTCCCGATTCGCAATATTGAGGATTGTATTCCCGTTAAAAACGGCACACATACCATGATCATCCACAAGGCCAAGTGGTTTAATGAGCACCTGCCCGCCATTATTATGCAAGATTGACAGTTGTTTTGAGACGATCCATCGGTCGAAGTGATTTAGGGGCACCTTCCCACAATTATTTTATAAGAAAGGAGTTGTAGTATTAAACTAATCCCAATCGGTTCGTTACCTTTGAATAGAATGCGAGTGAGGGTTTCTTAAACATTAAATTGTCCTATGAAGATTTTAAAAAACGGCTTGATGCTTTTAGGTATATTCTTAATTGCCGGTACTTTGATATTTGCGGTACAGGGTAGTTCAGAGGTAAATGATAGTGTCCGGGATATGGCTGACCCAACGGCTACGAAAATGGAGAAATACGTAGCCGATACCTACCAAATTTCGGCCATCGACATCCCTGAAAACCTCAGTTTTGCCGGGGAACCGGTGCCACAGGATGATCCTGAAATTAGGGAACGGGTGGATCGGGAGTTTCTCGTCAACACCTATTGGCAGTCGAACGCCCTGTTGTTGATCAAAAGGGCGAACATGTATTTTCCCATTATCGAGCCGATTTTGGCCGAGTATGGTATCCCCGATGATTTTAAGTACCTGGCCGTAGCCGAAAGCGGACTCCAAAATGTGGTTTCCCATGCCGGGGCAACCGGCTTTTGGCAGATTATGAAAGCCACCGGCCAGCAGTACGGCCTGGAGATCAACGACAATGTCGATGAGCGCTACCATGTAAAAAAATCCACGGAAGTAGCCTGTAAATATCTTAAAAAATACAAGGAGAAATACGGGACCTGGACGCTCGCCGCGGCTTCCTACAACGCCGGAACGGGGGCCATAGACCGCTATTTGGGCATTCAGCAGGTCAACGACTATTACGATCTTTTGCTGGGTCAGGAAACGGGCCGCTACGTTTTTCGCATTCTGGCCATTAAGGAGATTTTAAGCCATCCCGAAAAATACGGTTTCGATGTACAGGAAGAAGACCTTTACCACGCCGTTCCCACCTTCGAGGTGGAAATAGACGAGCCGGTCTTGAATTTTGCCGATTTTGCCCAGCAGTATGAAATCAGCTATAAAATATTGAAACGACACAATCCTTGGCTGCGCCAACCGCATTTGAACAACAGTTCCAGGAAG
>DASSWC010000336.1:0-5420 GCA_035705395.1 Pricia sp.
CCCAGCTGAACAATCGCGGCCAATTCGAGGTGTTATCCCATTCCTATTTCGAGGGCGAGGCGGATCAGCACCTGAAGCTGGAAAAAACCATCCTCGAAGACGAGCTATGGAACAAGATCCGTATCGATCCCACAAGCCTTCCGGTTGGGGAGTTCGACGTAATTCCGTCCATGGAATACATCCGGTTATCCCATAAGGAGCTGAAATCCTACAAAGCCAACCTTTCATTGGCGGAAGCGGCGGGTACCACATCCTATGAAATCGAGTATCCGCAGCTAAAACGAACGCTCAAAATCGATTTTTCGACGGATTTTCCCCACGCCATCCAAGGCTGGTCCGAAACCTTTACCAGCGGGTTTGGCAATGAGGCGAAAAGGATGACCTCGACCGCCACGAAAATGAAAACTTTAAAAACACCGTATTGGCAACAGAACGGAAATAAGGATTTATATTTACGCGATAGTCTGAATTTATGATCTCCATCCAAGAATTTTTCTCCGATTTTCAAAACGAACTGCTCGCCACCGCCATTCTCCTCGGGGTGCTTTTGGTGTTGAAATTTATTGCGACCAAAACCATCCGAAGGGTCGGTAGGCTCAGTAATATTGTCGAGGCACGTACCATGTTGATCACCAAATATGCCAACATTCTGGTCACCGTCATGGGTTTCGGGATCCTCACGATTATCTGGAACATCAAGGTCCAAGACCTTGGCATCGCCTTCGCTTCGGTCTTTACCATCATCGGCGTCGCCCTTTTTGCCAGTTGGTCCATTTTGAGCAATGTGACCGCAGGGGTCGTGCTTTTCTTCTCCTTCCCCTTTAAAATAGGGGATCGGGTGAAAATAATGGATAAGGATGTCGAAGGGGAAGAACCCTATCTGATCGAGGATATCAGGGCATTTCACGTCAGCCTAAGAAAGGATAATGGCGAACTTCTGGTCTATCCCAACAACCTGATGATGCAAAAGGCGGTGACCTTGCTTTACGATCGGGATACCCCGGGCGAAGAAGGGACGGAGTGATGAAAATATATCGATTGTATTTTACACAAGACATGAAAAAATGGGACCGGTATTTCTATGTTCCATTCCACAAGGTTGGAACGGTTTTTGTTAAAGAACTGCAAAAAAATAATCCGGCACAGGATTCTTCTTATATTTGAGGAAGACCGATTTAGGGCTCTTCATTTCACTAACACCGACCTTCGCTATGCGCAATATCCTGGTATGTTTTATTGGAACCCTGTTCCTTTTCAATACCACTGTTGCCCAAAAGCCCGACCAACCTTCGTCTTCCGAAATTTATCACGCGCTACAGAAATTGAACTTTTTGGGTACCGCTCTTTACGTTGCGGCGCATCCCGATGATGAGAACACGCGGCTTATATCCTATTTATCGAATGGCGTACATGCCCGTACCGGATACCTTTCCCTGACCCGGGGCGACGGGGGCCAGAATCTTATCGGGCCGGAACTGCGGGAACTTTTGGGCGTGTTGCGGACCCAGGAACTTCTGGCGGCGCGGCGGGTAGACGGCGGGGAGCAGTTGTTTACCCGGGCGAACGATTTCGGATATTCCAAAAATCCCGAAGAAACCTTGGAAATATGGAACAAAGAGGCCGTTCTAGGGGATGTGGTATGGGCGATACGAAAATTCAGGCCCGATGTAATCGTCAACCGGTTCGACCATCGCAGTTCGGGATCTACCCATGGGCACCATACGGCTTCCGCGATGTTGGCCGTGGAGGCTTTTGAGCTTGCCGGAAGCAAATCCGCGTATCCCGACCAACTGGAATCCGTGGATACTTGGCAACCGAGGCGTCTGTTTTTCAATACGTCTTGGTGGTTCTACGGTAGCGAGGAGAATTTTGTGAAGGCGGATAAGTCCAATATGTTGAACGTAGATGTGGGTGGCTACTACCCTGTCCTGGGAAAATCGAACAACGAAATCGCGGCTTTGGCGAGCAGCCAACATTTATCCCAAGGTTTCGGAAGGTTGTCCGAACGCGGTGCGCAAGACGAGTATCTGGAATTGCTGAAGGGAGATCTTCCCGCGGAAAAAGCCAACATCTTCGGCGGTATCGATACCTCGTGGTCCCGTATTAAAGGTGGGGAAGCCATTGGGAATATCCTATACAATGTGGAAAAAAACTTCGATTTCAAGGACCCTTCCAAACACCTTCCCCGACTTTTGGAAGCGTACGGCCTGATCCAAAACCTACAGGATGCGCATTGGAAAGAAATAAAATCCCAAGAAATCAAAGGTCTAATCGCCGATGTAACGGGACTGTATCTGGATGCATCCTCCGAAACAGCCTCGACCCATCCCGGTGGGCAAGTCAAGGTGCATATCGAGACCATTAACCGAAGTGAGGCGGATATCGTGCTCAAATCCATCCGGATTACATCTTCGGATGCGTCCCTAAACCCTGACATCCCCCTTAAAAACAATAAAAAGGAGACGTTTGAGCTCACCTTGAACGTTCCGCCGAGTACGCCGTATACCAGTCCCTATTGGTTAAAGGAGAAAGGTAGTTTGGGTATGTACAAGGTTGCGGATCAAGAACTTATAGGAAAACCGGAAACGCCCGAAGCATTTAAGACGGTGTTCGAAATGGATTTTAGCGGTACGGTTATCCCCTTTGAAAGACCAGTGGTGTACCATCATGCGCAACCGGATACAGGGGAGGTCTACGAGCCTTTCGAGATTCTGCCAAAGGCCACCTCGCGTTTCAGCGACAAGGTAGTAATCTTTGCCGATGGCCGACCCAAACAGGTGCCCGTTACCATTCAGGCCCATGCGGATAATCTTAAAGGGCAGGTACAGCTTCGCCACCCCCCGGGATGGAAGGTAGAACCGGATTCAACGGTCTTCGAAATCGCAAAAAAAGGCGACCGTACGACCCTTGTTTTTACGTTGACCCCGCCGGATGATGAAAGTGAGGGCTATATTTCATCCCTCCTAAAAATCGATGGCGAGGCATTAAGTAAGGAGTTGGTCACGATTGCTTACGACCATATCCCCACTCAATCCGTCTTACTGCCTTCCAAAGCCAAAACGGTGCGGTTGAACATTAAAAAGGCCGGGGAACAGATCGGCTATATCCCTGGTGCAGGCGACGAAGTGCCCGAAAGTCTGCGACAGATCGGTTACCAGGTTCGTACGGTATCACCCAGGTCGATCGGCTCCGGAAGTCTGGAGCAGTTCGATGCGGTGGTCGTGGGCATACGTGCTTACAACGTGGTCGATGATCTCGGTTTCAAGCAGCGGTTCCTGCTAGATTATGTCAAGAACGGCGGCACCTTGATCGTGCAGTACAATACGGCCGGTCGATGGAACAAGCAATTCGAGAACATCGCCCCCTACCCCCTTACGCTGTCCCGCGACCGCGTGACCGACGAAAATAGCGAAGTCGAAATTCTGGCAAAAAATCATGAACTGGTCAATTTTCCAAACCGTATCACCCAAGACGATTTTGAGGGTTGGGTGCAGGAAAGGGGACTTTACTTTCCCAATGAATGGTCCGAAGCGTTCACGCCTATCCTGTCGATGCAAGACAGCGGCGAGACCGCCAAAAAAGGGAGCCTTTTGGTGGCGGAATATGGCGAGGGACATTACATCTATACGGGACTCAGCTTTTTCAGGGAACTGCCCGCCGGGGTGCCCGGGGCCTTTAAGCTATTTGCGAATATGCTTTCAATCGGGAAAAGTAGTGGGCAGTAGCCGGTGGGCAATGGTCCAATTAAAAATAGTTCATAATTGAAAATTAATTAGTAACGATTTCCACATGCTTGACAAACTCGACTGGAAAAAGGAATACACCCTGGTATTGGTACTGAACATCATCTATGTGCTGGTGTTCGGCTACATTATGGCGGCTTTTACCTAAACAACTGAACAACCCAGCCCAATGAGTGCACTCGATTGGACCATTCTCTCAACGACCTTGCTATTTATAGTAATCTATGGCGTGTGGCGAACCAGGGGAAGCAAAAATGTCGACGACTACGTTGGTGGGGGCAAGGATGCCAAATGGTGGACCATCGGGCTGTCCGTCATGGCCACCCAGGCAAGTGCCATCACGTTTCTCTCGACACCGGGACAAGCCTTCCATGACGGTTTGGGGTTTGTTCAGTTCTACTTCGGCCTGCCCTTGGCCATGGTTATTATCTGCTTGGTCTTTGTACCCTTGTACTATCGGTTGAAAGTGTATACCGCTTACGAATTTCTGGAAGACCGGTTTGACCTAAAAACACGATCCTTGGCCGCTATCCTGTTTTTAATCCAAAGAGGACTGGCCGCCGGAATCACCATTTTTGCTCCCTCCATCATACTATCCGCCATTTTGGGATGGGATCTGCATACCCTGAATATCATTATAGGCATTCTCGTCATTATTTACACCGTATCGGGTGGCACAAAAGCCGTTAACGTGACCCATAAGCAGCAGATGTTCGTCATCATGACCGGTATGTTCATCACCTTCTTCTATATTCTGGGATACCTACCCCCGGATATTGATTTCGGCAAAGCCCTGAAAATCGCAGGGGCCAGTAATAAATTGGAAATCCTTGATTTCAGTTGGGATACAAGCAGCCGCTATACATTCTGGAGCGGTATTACAGGCGGATTGTTCTTGGCCCTCGCCTATTTCGGGACGGATCAAAGCCAGGTCCAACGCTATCTTTCCGGCAAATCGCTGCGGGAAAGTCAATTGGGACTGGTATTTAACGGTATTCTTAAGATTCCAATGCAGTTCTTTATCCTATTGGTCGGGGTAATGGTCTTTGTTTTTTACCAGTTCAACCCCGCGCCCCTCAACTTCAATCCCTCCGCAACCCAAGCGGTCATGAATTCCGAATATGCCAGGGACTATAAGATTCTCCAGGAGGGCCAGGCCCGCCTCGAGGAAGAAAAGAAAATGGCCCAGAACCAATTTTCCGCCGCCCTTGAAATCCACGAATATACCGCCATTGAAGAGGCCAAACAGCAGATCATTGCCCTTAACAAGAGGGACAGTACCAACCGCGCCGCGGCCCGGGCCTTGATTGCCGATGCCGATAGCGTAGTAGAGACCAATGATAAGGATTATGTATTTATCCACTTTATCCTCAACAACCTGCCCCGCGGGCTTATCGGGTTATTATTGGCGGTGATACTTTCCGCCGCCATGTCCTCAACGGCATCCGAACTCAATGCCTTGGGTACCATTACCGCCTTAGATCTGTACAAAAGGAACAAAAAGGGAATTTTTACCGAACGGCACTACGTTTTGGCCACAAAGGGTTTTACCCTGTTATGGGGCATAGTAGCTATCGGCATTGCCAGCATCGCCGACCTGTTCGACAACCTGATACAACTGGTAAACATCATCGGATCGATTTTTTACGGCAATGTATTGGGGATATTTTTACTGGC
>DASSWC010000337.1:0-6461 GCA_035705395.1 Pricia sp.
TGGTGGTTTGTGGAACCGTATTGGGCTGCTCCATATAACTGGTGATGCCCCCGGCAATGGCGGCCCGGCTTTCAGAGGCAATATCGCCCTTATGGGTAAGGCCCGGCTCCCGAAAATGTACCTGGTCGTCAATAATACCGGGCAACAGATGCTTCCCGTGCAAATCAATGGTTTTGGCGTGCGCGTCGGAAATATCGGAATCTATTCTCTGTATTAGGTCATCCTCAAGCAGTACATCCCCTTCGAAAATGCTGTTTTCGTTGACGATTTTAGCGTTTTTCAGCACTATTTTTCCCATAGAACAATCCTTATTCCCATTATTTATTCCAAAAAACCTGGGGCGAGGGATATCCCATCAAAAACCATCCCAATGAAAAAGACTACGCATCTTCATCATAAAAACGCCGAAAACGGCCTCCCTCACGATCGATCCGGTCATTTTGGATTTTCCCTTGACCCGGTCGCGAAAGATAATGGACACCTCTTTAATCGTATAATTCTTGAGATAGGCCCTAAATTTCATTTCAATCTGAAAGGCATACCCTATAAAACGTACGGAGTCGAGATCGATGTTTTCCAGCACAGTGCGCCGGTAGCAAACAAAACCGGCGGTGGGATCGTGAACGCGCATGCCGGTGATGATCTTCACGTAAAAGGAAGCCCCGTATGACAAAAGTACCCGGTTCAATGGCCAGTTGACCACATTGACGCCCTTTTTATAACGGGAACCCACCACCATATCGGCTCCGTTGGCGCAGGCCCGGTACAGCCGAAGCAAATCCTCGGGGTTGTGCGAAAAATCCGCGTCCATCTCGAAAATATACTCGTACTTTCTGGCGATGGCCCACTTGAATCCATGTATGTAGGCGGTGCCCAGACCGGATTTATCGTTGCGGGTTTCCAAAAACAGGCGGTTCGGAAAATCCTTTTGCATCCGTAGCACTTGGGCCGAGGTCCCGTCGGGGGAATTGTCGTCGACGACCAAAACATCAAAATCCTTGTTCAGCGCGAAAATCGCCAATAGGATGTCCTCGATATTCTCGATTTCATTATACGTGGGAATTATGACTAGGCTGTCGGACATCGAATTGTTGGGTTAAGGCGGCCGCTGGGCAAAAATAACCTTTTGCAACTTTCAAAAAAACGACCGGCCATGGATTATGTTATTTTACTGACAAAATTTAGGGTGCACAAGGCATTGTTTTGCAAGTAAAGGAAGATGTCACGGCTAGTTCAATATCAGAATCCGTAATTTTGCACGTTGTAGGTAAACGCATGTAAAACGTGCCTGAACGTAAAAGACCGCAATGAAAACCAAACTTCCACGAATTTTCCTGCTTTTATTGGCTGCCGTTTTCTTGCTCAACCTGCTACAGTCATACGTTACGCCCCTTATTTTCGACGAGGCCTACTATTGGTATTACGCGCAAGACTTGGCCTGGGGATATTTCGACCATCCCCCCATGGTAGCGCTTATGATCAAACTGGGCGGTCTCCTTTTTGATGGGGAACTCGGCGTGCGCGTGGTGAGCTGCATTCTTTCGACCGGTACATTCTACGTGCTATGGGCGACGATTGACCTTCCCAAAAAAGGGGAGTATGTCATCCATTTCTTTGTGTTGGTCTTCTCGATGGCCCTCTTGAACGCCTACGGATTCCTTACCCTGCCCGATACCCCATTGCTTTTTTTTACGGCCCTATTCCTGTACGTATACAAGCGTTTTCTTCAGGAAGCCTCGCTGCGATGGGCGGTTCTAATGGGGGTAATCATGGCGGCCCTGATGTACAGCAAGTACCATGCGGCCCTGATCATCCTGTTCGTACTTTTGTCGAATTTAGGACTCGTGAAGAATAAGTATGCCTGGCTTTCGGTGTTCGTTGCCCTTCTGTGCTACGCTCCGCATTTTTACTGGTTGTACCAAAACGATTTTATCTCCATCAACTATCATCTTTTCAACCGGCCAAACGCTCCCTACAGCTTCCAGAAATATACCTTGGGCTACCTTCTAAACCTGGTGGTACTATTTGGACTTACCTTTCCCTGGATCTATTGGTCGCTGTTCAAAAGCAAGGCATCCGACCGCTTCACGAAAGCATTGCTGTATCTGGTATATGGGGTGCTGATTTTCTTTTTCATATCGAGTTTCAACCGCCGGGTACAGACCCAATGGATTATCATTATTACCATTCCCCTAGCCATTCTGGCCTTTCGCTATATGATGGCGAACGCGACTGCAAGAAAATGGATTTTGCGAATGGGAACAATTAATATTCTTATTATCCTCTACCTTCGCGTCGGTTTGGTCTATGAACCTTTGTCGCCCATCTATTATGAGACGCATGGCAACAAAGAATTGGCAGAAGCCATACAATCGGAGGTGGGCGATATGCCGTTGGTTTTCGAAAATTCGTACCGCGACGCATCCATGTTCGCGTTCTATACGGGCAACCGGACTTATTCGCTGAACAATCACTATTATCGGCGCAACCAGTATTCAATAGACGATTCCGAGTCGAAAATACAGCACCAAAAGGTGCTCTATCTCACCAGTTATCCTAGAAAGGCCGAAATCACCTTTACCAAGAGTAACGGGGGTACGTTCTATGGCGAATATATCACTGATTTCGAGTCCTTTCGGAAACTAAGGGTCTTCATTGAAGGGCCCGTCAACTTGGATACCGGCAGGGAATTGGATTTTAAGGTCTACAATCCGTACGACCGGCCAATCGACCTTGACAAATTGCGCTTCAACGTGGCGTATTTGAACGACTTTAAACAGTTTAAGGGGGCATTTCCGGCGAATCCGAAACCCAGGGATACCACCGTGATGCAACTACCGGCCCGCGATACGGTAAATTTCAAGCTTATTTTGCCCAAGCCCCGAATAAAGCATCCCGGATATTTAAGGATCGGTATATCCGGGAACGGGTTGCCCTTCGGACTGAACAGCGATAATATAGCATTGAAATAATGGAAACTATTCCCAGAATGGCCGATACGGCCGATTGGATTACCATCCTATTGTTATCGAGCATTGTATTTCCCGTGCTTGCCAAAAAAATGTTCTATAGCCGGTTTCTGAACTTTATCATCCTTCCCTTTAACAATAAGTATATTTTTTTATACAACAAGAAGGAAAAACTCATCAACTGGTTCCATATTTTCTTTACGCTCTTTCAGATTATTAACTTTTCGCTCTTCGTTTTTTTGGCCGGAAGGATGCTAAGGCTAACTCCCAAACCTTTCGATTTTTTGATGTATGCGGTGATTTTGGGCTTTATACTGGGGTTTATTCTTTTGAAGGTCATCCTCCAAATGGGAAATGGCTTTATTTTTGGGTCTCAAAGGACCATCAGTGAACTTATTTTTAAAAAACTATCGTATCTCAATTATACGGGGCTGATAATGTTCGTGGCCAATTGCCTATTGGTGTATGTGGCCAAGGAATCGGAAATTGTTGTTTATGTTGCGGTTCTCTTAATTCTGTCGATTAATATAATCGGGTGGATAACCCTATTGAAGAATCATCAAAAGTTCATTGCTAACTACTTTTTCTATTTTATTTTGTACCTTTGCGCCCTCGAAATTGCGCCGTTCATCATCATAGGTAGTTATCTCAAACCATAGTCTTGTATGACGAAAGTAAAGACCATTTTGGTATCCCAGCCGGAACCAAAAGTCGAAAATTCACCGTATTCCAAGCTGATCGACAAGGAAAAGGTGAAAGTCGATTTCAGGCCCTTCATCCATGTTGAGGGGGTAGATGCCAAAGAGGTACGCCAACAGAAGATAGACCTTAAAAATTACACGGCCATTATTCTGACCAGCAGGAACGCCGTAGATCATTTTTTCAGGATTGCAGAGGAGATGCGCTTTAAAGTACCGGACAGCATGCGGTATTTCTGCCAATCGGAAGCGGTGGCCTTTTACCTTCAAAAATATGTGGTGTACCGAAAGCGTAAAATCTATGTCGGCAAACGCAATTTTCAGGAATTGGTACCTCTGTTCAAAAAATACAAGAACGAGAAATTCCTATTGCCTTCCTCCGATTCACTCAAGGAAATTGTACCCGAAATTTTAAACGATTTGGATATCGAATGGAAGCGGGGGGTTTTCTATAAAACGGTTATCAGCGACTTATCCGACCTTCGGAGCGTATACTACGACGTGCTGGTCTTCTTCAGTCCGTCGGGTATCGAATCCCTAATGCACAATTTTCCCGATTTCGAACAGAAGGAAACGCGGATCGCCGTGTTTGGCAATTCTACGATAGACGCCGCCACTGATGCGGGATTGCGCATCGACATCAAGGCTCCCACCCCTGAGACCCCATCGATGACCATGGCTTTACAGAAGTACATCACCGAGGTGAACAAGCGTTAAAAACCTGTCAAGATAACATAGCCCTGGCCTTCTTTACCCCTTCGACCAGAACATCTACTTCTTCCATCGTGTTGTAAAAGTAAAAACTCGCCCGCACGGTACCGGGAATCCCGTAGAAATCCATAATCGGTTGCGCACAATGGTGTCCGGTCCGTACGGCAATGCCGAGTTTGTCCAAAATTGTGCCGATATCGTAGGGATGGATGCCCTCGATATTAAAGGAAATCACCGAGGTCTTGTTTTTGGCCGTACCGTAGATTTTAAGTCCCCCAATCTCCAGTAATTTTTGGGTGGCGTACTGCAACAAGTCGTGTTCATGGGCCGCTATGGCCCCAAATCCGATATTGTTCATATAATCCAACGCGGCTCCGAATGCGATTCCCCCACAGATATTGGGCGTGCCGGCCTCGAACTTATGGGGGAGATCGGCATAGGTCGTCTTTTCAAAGCTTACCTCGGCGATCATCTCCCCCCCGCCTTGGTAGGGCGGTAGTTTGTCGAGCCATTTTTCCTTTCCGTAGAGTATTCCGACACCGGTGGGACCGCACATCTTATGGGCGGACACGGTATAGAAATCCACATCGAGTGCTTGTACATCGGCCTTTAGGTGCGGTGCCGCCTGTGCCCCGTCAATCAATACGGCGGCTCCGACCCCGTGCGCCTTCGCAATGATTTCCGCGATGGGATTTATGGTTCCCAAGGCATTTGAAATATGGTTGCAAAACACGAGTTTGACCTTATCGGATAGCAGCCGATCATATTCGTCCATCAGCAATTCGCCTTCCAGGCTCATGGGGATTACTTTGAGGAGGGCGCCCGTGCGTTCCGAAAGCATCTGCCAGGGCACTATATTGGAATGGTGTTCCATGGCGGAGACCAAAATTTCGTCCCCTTTTTTTAAGAAGGATGCAAAGCCGCTGGCGACCAGATTAATGCCGTGCGTCGTGCCGGAAGTAAAGATAATCTCATGCAGCTGGGCCGCGTTAAAGTGTTTTTGAATTTTTTTCCGTGCCGCCTCGTATTTGTCGGTCGCCTCTTGGGAGAGGGTATGCACGCCCCGGTGAATGTTGGCGTTATAGTGGGTATAATAGTCAACGATGGCATCGGTGACCTGTTTTGGGGTCTGGGAAGTAGCGGCATTGTCGAGGTAGACCAAGGGCATGCCGTTGATCTCCCTTTGGAGAATGGGGAAATCCTTTCGGATTTTTTGAAGGTCGAGCAATGTGGTTTCCATAGACTGCAAAGATAATTCGAATGGCGTGAACTTCGGGCAATTCGAATGTTATAGGTATACGGTTTACCTGAACCTGCCCTATCAGAGATCAAACCCCAAATTAACCCCCAATTTCTTGGCGATCAACTTGTTGATACGCGTCTTGAGTTCGGGAATCCGAACACTGGCCAGTACGTTGTTGGCAAAGGCGTACATCAATAGGGCGCGGGCCTCTTTTTTGGGGATGCCGCGTGTCTGCAGGTAGAAAAGCGCCTCCTCGTCCAACTGGCCGATGGTGCAGCCGTGGGAGCATTTGACGTCGTCGGCGAAAATTTCCAGCTGGGGCTTGGAGTTGATGGTGGCCTTGTCACTCACCAGAATATTATTGTTCTGCTGAAAGGCATCGGTCTTTTGGGCGATTTTGTCCACAATGATTTTTCCGTTAAAGACCCCTGTGGAATTTTCACCGTAAATGCCCTTATAATCCTGATGGCTCTCGCAATTAGGCTGTTTATGGTGGACCAGGGTATGATGATCGACGTGCTGTTTATCGCCCAGAATGGTCACCCCCTTCATGGTGGAATCGATATACTCGCCATTTTGGTAGAAATTCAGGTTGTTACGGGTCAGTTTTCCGCCGAAACAAAACGTGTGGACCTTAACCAAACTTTTATCCTTTTGATCGATGTACGTGTTATCGATCAAATTGGCCGTCGGGGCATCATTCTGGATTTTATAGTAATCGACGATGGCATTTTTATCCGCAAAGATTTCCGTGACCGAATTGGTCAGCACCTCGTTGGATGTCAGGCTTTGATGTCTTTCAATGACCTGTAACTCCGCGTTCTCCTCGACCACGATCAG
>DASSWC010000338.1:0-2455 GCA_035705395.1 Pricia sp.
TGTAAAACTGAATATCGACACCTCCATTCCCCTAGGCCTGCTGATTAACGAAGCGGTGACCAATGCCCTAAAATATGGCATCGTCGATGAAAGTAAAGGAGAGATATTCATCAAGCTCAGGAAGGGATCGAACAATGAATTTCTGCTCAATATCGGGGACAACGGTACAGGCTTCTCGGAAACGATTTCATACAAGAACACCAACTCCCTCGGATTAAAACTGATTCACAACCTGACCCGCCAGCTTAGGGGCACCATCAAACGGGATTTTTCAAAAAAGGGGACCCACTATATCGTCCGGTTCAAGGAAATCCGCGATCAGGTACCATCGGTGGCCTAGCTGTTGGGAAAATTCATCCACATCACAATTCTGTTAAATTCCAAAAAAAAACAGCTCGAAATGCAAGTTTTTTCTTTCAAAAACGTTCATAGTCAATAAATTATCAATAAAAACCCCAAATATTATGGGGAATATCTTGGTTGCTATGTATCTTACTATCACTAATTTGCAATCAAATTATAGTGCCGTGGAGTATTCCTATACAATATTGGATTCCGATGCGACCTCCAATCTGCAGCTGCAGCATTTTTTGGGGGAGTTCGGTGATTTCACCTGCGCAGCATTGGCGAAGGATGGTACGGAAGGTATCAATTCCATCTTGAAGTTTTCCCCCGATGTGGTCTTTATCAACCTGAACGAAAATGCGCAGGAGTATTTTCGTATGGTAATGGAATTGCATCAATATATTACCGATCTTCCTATTATCATCGGTATTTCGAAAAGCAAGAACTACGCTTACGATGCCATTAAGAACGGGTTTTTCGATTATTGGCTGATGCCCTACAATGAGTTTGACATCCGCAAATCGCTCTTGAGGCTCAAAAAACAGGTGCCGGGAAAAGCCGAGCCCAATACCCTTTGCCTAAAATCCTATAGCGATTTTCAGTATATCGACACCCATGACATCCTCTATCTGCAAGCGGATAATAACGCGACGGAGTTCGTAATGAAGGACGGTACGATAAACAACGCCTTTAAAACGTTAAAGTCCTTTGAAAACCAATTGCCCAAAAATTTCGTACGTATCCACCAGAGCTATATCGTGAACACCAATTATATCTCGCGTATCAGCTATGGTAAATCCATCTGCACCTTAAAACACAACAAGATGCAGCTGCCCTTCTCGAAATCATACCGTGCGAACATCGACGGATTGAAAAAAATCCTTTCAAAAAACACGATTTCTTCCCTGAATTAAAAAAATTCTCATAAAACCCATTCACATACTCACAAAACGCATATATTCACTAACATTTCAATTTACTGCTTTCGATGGCGGGGTTTCAGTAGTAGTTTAGCAGTATTAAAAACAACAATAACCCCCTAAAAACTATTCTATTATGAAAAAAGCAGTAAGTATTTTCGCCGTAGTTGTAATGAGTGTCGGACTTTTCACCGCTTGTGAGTCTGAAACCAGTATTGAGGAAAGCGATGCGCTGTACGAATTGGAAGTCCAGGCTGGTGACGGCGAGATGCAAGAAATAACCGGAAGACCCTAAAAAAATATCCCTCCTTTAAAATATTAGCCCTGAACATCCGTTTAGGGCTTTTTTATTATATTTAATCTTGTCCTATTTTAATGGGTCGCACAAGCTTTAAAAAATATGTTTGAGAAATCATTCTTGCCCTTGCTTTTGGTGACGTTGCTATGTATTTCGTGCGACACAAAGAAAGTCCAGTCGGCCGAAGATTTCAACCGCCAGGAAATCGATTCGGTATACTCCCTGATCGCGCTGGGCAGGGATATGGACTTGAACCCCCGGGAAAGAAACAGCTATTTGGAAAAGGCGTGGGCCCTGGCCGATACGATTGAAAACGATTCCCTTAAAACCAAAGTATTTTCTAGGCTTTCCCTGGCCTACCTTCGATTGCCCGATTCCTTGAAATTCAGGAAGACCAATCGGGAAACCCGGGAATTAGCTCTAAAAGCCGACGACAGTATCGTTTTGGCGGAGGCCCATTGGGACCTGGCCGAATTTTACAAAAACGAGTCGGTTGCCGATAGTTCCTACTACCATTTTTCGCAAGCCAAAAATCTGTACGAGGCATTGGATATGGAAAACGAGACCGGAACCATGCTCAACAATATGGCGATTGTTCAAGAGGATATAAAGGACTATACGGGGAGCGAGATTACCACGATCCAAGCGATTGAAATCCTGAAACCCCTAAAAAATTACGTGCAGCTATTCCATAGCTACAATAATCAGGGCGCGGTAACAGCTAATTTAAAGGAATATGAACGTTCCCTGGAATACTATCAGGAGGCGCTTGAATACCAGGAAAAAATACCCTTCGAGAACAATTTGGATTTGTACATCAAAAACAATATTGGGGTAGTTTATCAAGAACGGGGACAATACAGGGAGTCCATCCCGTATTTCCAAGAAATTC
>DASSWC010000339.1:0-10892 GCA_035705395.1 Pricia sp.
AGAAGCTTGACCCGCAAGAACCGCGGATCCCAACTTTTCACGGCGAAAGTCCTCATTGCCCTAACTTATTTTTATGGGAACAATGCAAGAGCCTTTCGAAAATTCATGCCACAGTATCAAATCAAACCGCATGGTAATCAAACGCCATATCCAATAACTGACGGCGTGTCCCCCCTACCGCACGGCACGTACCCCCTACCGCAATCTAAATTGGTAGGATATTTGCTACATTTATCATCAAATCGACAACCTTTTGTTCAAAAAACTATCCCTTAGATCGCGCATATTCGTGTCCATGATACTCTTGGTGGTCATTGCCTCGGTCTTGATCGCGGGGATTACCGTTTACCAATATCGGGAACAGGCGAGGGACTATCACGAAGACCGCTTGGAACGTAAGGAGGAACAGGTACGGCAAAGTGTGGAGTATATCTTACAGAGCACGACGTACCCGGTCACTACGGAAAACCTGGGCCTAATTTTCAACCTGCAGATCTACCAGATTGCCAACGTGCAGAACCAACGGCTGAATATTTATGACCTCGAGGGGCAACTGATAAAAAGTTCCCGGCCCAAATTCGAGCACGACTCGATTTCTACCTGTCTGGACTACTACATCCTGAAACGGTTGGAGGCAAGTCCCGATAAACGTTACGTAGAAAAAAATGCCGTGGCCGGTGACAATTACCGTGCGTCTTACACCTATATCAAGGACTCCAGACTAAAACCGATCGGTATATTAAACCTTCCCTACTACGAAGACGATTCCTTTTCCAACATGGAACTCCGGGAGTTCTTGATGCGTCTGAGCGGAGTTTACTTTCTGATGCTGTTGATTGCCATCGGGCTAGCCTATTTCATATCTACCTACATCACCCGTTCACTTCAGACCATTTCGGACAGGCTCGACAAAACCGACCTGACCAAGCGCAACCAAAAGATACTGATCGAAAACCCAAGTGAGGAAATCAAAAAATTAGTGGAATCGTACAACGCCATGATCGATGAACTGGAGCATAGCGCCGTCAAGCTCGCGCGCAGCGAGCGGGAACAGGCCTGGCGTGAAATGGCCAAACAGGTGGCCCACGAAATCAAGAACCCATTGACCCCGATGCGGTTGAGCGTACAGAGTTTCGAGCATAATTTTGACCCGAACGACCCCGATA
The DNA here is from genome assembly GCA_035705395.1 of Pricia sp. GTDB lineage: Bacteria > Bacteroidota > Bacteroidia > Flavobacteriales > Flavobacteriaceae > Pricia. The sequence continues at coordinate 1,167 of DASSWC010000339.1, forward strand.
TCGAGAAGAAAGTGGCGGAGTACTCCAAGACCCTTATCCAACAAATCGATATGATGAGCAGTATCGCCTCGGCCTTTTCCAATTTTGCCGAAATGCCCGCCCAGCAGAACGAAACCCTCAACGTACCCAAGATCGTTAAACTGGCCTTGGACATTTTTAACGAGGAGTACATCCATTTTATTTCGGAAGAAGAAACACTTATCGCCAAACTGGACCGTACACAGCTTATCCGCGTGGTTACGAACCTTGTCAAGAACGCCATTCAGGCCGTACCCGGGGTGGAATCGCCACGGATTCTGGTTTCCGTAGCTGCGGACGGCGATTTTGTAAAAATTTGTGTGGCCGACAACGGGGTTGGCATCGGGGAAGGCTATCGGGATAAAATCTTCGAACCCAAGTTCACCACTAAATCCAGTGGAATGGGCTTGGGGCTGGGTATGGTAAAGACTATCGTCGAGACGTATAAAGGCAGCATCGATTTTACCTCGAAACCGGGAAAAGGGACGGTCTTTACGGTGCGGTTTCCGCGGGAAGGTTCTATTTAGTTCCTTCTTTCAGTCCTTCAGCAAACCAAAATTATACTAATTTTTCTGGTCAACCCTAAAAATTACAGCTATTTTTAGGATGACCGAACATTTATAATAATGATACTGATATGGAAGGTGTTGTGATGATATAGTACCTATCCGAAAAAAATCAGATTAAAGCGCGACAAATGAACTACAACACCATCGAAATTGGACGGAACGCACCGATCGGCACAATTACCGTTGACCGGCCCGAAAAGCTAAATGCCCTGACCCGTGAGACCATCCAAGAACTGCACGATGCCTTCGAGGCTTTGGAGGCCGATAGGGAAATCAAGGTCATCATTCTCACCGGTAGCGGGGAAAAAGCCTTCGTTGCAGGCGCAGATATCTCCGAATTTGCGGATTTTTCGGAGAAGGAAGGTGAAAAACTGGCCGCAAAGGGCCAAGAGCTGTTGTTCGATTTCGTCGAAAACCTATCCAAACCCGTTATCGCCGCCATTAACGGCTTTGCCCTGGGAGGGGGCCTCGAACTGGCTATGGCATGCCATTTTCGGGTGGGCAGCCACAACGCGCGGATGGGACTTCCCGAAGTTTCCCTGGGGGTTATCCCCGGATATGGCGGCACCCAACGCTTGCCACACCTGGTAGGTAAGGGCAGGGCAATGGAAATGGTTATGACCGGTGGGATGATTGATGTCGACCGCGCCTTGGACTACGGCCTCGTGAACCACGTCGTATCCCAAGAAAACCTACTGCCCTTTTGTGCAGACCTGGCAAAAAAGATAGCGAAAAACTCCCCTGTCGCCCTTGGCCATGCAATAAAAGCAATAAATGCGGGTTTTAAGAATGGTGCAGGATATTCCGCCGAGATCGAGGCTTTCGGAAAATGCTTCGGTACCGCCGACTTTAAGGAAGGAACCACGGCGTTCCTGGAAAAACACGAGGCCGATTTTCCGGGGAAATAACGGGCTAAAATTCCAAGCACCAAAAATCAAATTCCAAAGATAAACCTACTTATGAGAACCCATTTTGGCTTGGCGGCCTTATTCATTTTGGTTGCCATCTCGCTTACCCACGCGCAGGACATCCCCATAAGATATACCCTCGGAGAAAATTATTCCGATCGGTATAAATATTCTACGCTGCTATTCGTAGACCGTTCCGCCCAAGGTGAGAGCATCTTGGCGCGTACATATTACGGGGGATTCCCCCTACGCCCCAAAGGCCATTACATCGAAATTTACAACGCTGAACTCAAATTGGTCCGCGACTACAACTACAAATACGCGGGCGAACATATGGTCGACGGCTTTGTAAAAAACGGACAATTGTACCTGCTTGAACTCGCCTACAACGCGAAGGAGGAAGCCTATCAGTACGTGGTGCACCAGAGCGCCCTAAAGGATTTCAATTTTTCGGAGCGGGTGTTGCTTTCCATTCCCTCAAAAGAAGTAGCTAACCCATTTGTCGTAAGCAAATACAACCGAAGTTTTGGCAACGGTTTTTCAACGGCTATCCATTTCAACGATACCCGGTCCGCGTTTGCGATTACAGTGCAGCACAGGGAAGGCCGGGACGAAAAATACCATATATATCTTTTCGGAACGGATATGAAACAACAAATCGTATACGATTTTACCCCGCAAACTGACGACAAAAACTACGCCTTCGAAAACATCGAGGTTTCGAAAGATCTTAAAACGCTCTATCTGATGGGAAAGGCCTTTTTCAAAAAAGGACGTTTCGAGGCGCAGGAAAGAAGGTTTCAATACGAGTTGGTCCGGGTGGGGCCGACCGGGCAAATCCTTCAGGCCTTCAACGATACCGGACGGTTTCCAGAATCGCTAAAACCCATTCTCACAGAAGGCCAGCTTAAGGTGGTGGGGTTTTACGCCGATCGTAAGGACAACCGCTATAATGGACTGGTATATTTTGATCTCGATGCGGCTTCCCTGAACATCAAAAACAAAAAATACAATCCGTTTTCAGAGGAATTTATGATGGACAAGTTTGGTCGCGAGGTCGATGCCGAAATTAAAAACCTAATCTTTAAGGATGTCCATATCACTCCCGAAAACGACATCCTTTTCAGTGCCGAAGAATATTTCGTGACCCAGGGCGAAGATATTTCTGGCGGAAGCACCCAGATTACCGATCGCTACCACTACAACGACATTGTCCTGGCGAAACTCAATGCATCCGGCGAAATGGAATGGGCCAGAAACATCAACAAAACCGAAGTAACCCAAGGGGATGCCTCCTATGCGTCGTACACGGCATACGGGTTGGGCGATGCCATGTACTTCTTTATCAACTCGGGGGAACATCCCCAGAAAATAAGCAAAGAGCGCCTTTTGTTCAAACAGGGATACAGCAGAAATCCGAACCTGTTCGTCATCAAGGTCGATCGCAATGGTGATTTATCCCATAAAAAACTAGTAGATGATAAGGAGCTCCGTCTGCCCATCATGGTCTCGAGACCGCTCGTGGACAGGACTTCGAACCAGCTTACCTTCTATGCCAAACGCGGGAGCCGAAAACAATTAGTGCAGGTGTCGGTGAGGTAGGATTCGAAAAATTTCTGCTCGGAAAAAAAACAAAATTAACATATTGGAAGGCCAAACAAAGGAAATAATCCATATATTTGGAATAAATCCATTTTTTGAGTTCCAAAAATTTTATCAAAGGCCGTGGGGCCCAACAAAAAGTACCTAATAAATTCCTCGAACATATTTACGAGACACGGGACGATTTTTTGGAATTTTGTCGCCTCGAAGGGGAGGAAGCGGATAGCAACAAAACGCAATACATTCCAATTTTTCCGAAGACGATCGTCAACAAAGTTACCAGTCCCGATGTGGGGATGACGTACTCCATGAACCCCTATCAAGGCTGCGAGCACGGCTGCATTTACTGTTATGCACGCAACGCCCATGAATATTGGGGATACGGCGCCGGTCTCGATTTTGAGCGGAAGATATTAATCAAAAAAGCCGCCCCGCAGCTCCTCGAGGCAAAGCTGAAAAGCAAACACTGGGAGGCCCAGACCATCGTAATGTCCGGTAATACGGATTGCTATCAACCGGCGGAAAGGAAGTTCGGCATTACCCGCGCCTGCTTGCAGGTTTTTTTAAAATACCGACATCCCGTCGGGATAATTACCAAAAACGCCCTGATCCTCCGCGATCTCGAAATTCTGAAAAAACTGGCGGAAGACCAACTTATCGGTGTCAATGTTTCGGTAACATCATTGTCCGAAGAAACCCGGCGTATTCTGGAGCCCCGAACGGCAAGTATTAAAAAGCGGTTGGAGACGATACGGATTTTATCCGATAACGGTATTCCCGTTAATGCCATGTTGGCGCCCATTATTCCCGGGATCAATAGCCACGAAATCATGAATCTGGCCAAGGCGGTGGCGGAAAACGGTGCCTGCTCCTTTGCCTTTACCATCGTTCGCCTGAACGGGGCCATTGGCGGCATTTTTACGGATTGGATTAAAAAAGCGCTTCCGAACCAGGCGAAAAAAGTTTTGCACCAGATCGAGGAATGCCATGGCGGCAGTTTAAACGACAGCCGGTTCGGCATCCGTAATCGGGGGGAGGGAAAGATAGCGACCCAGATCCATGATTTGGTGCGTCTTGCACGACATACCTATTTTAAGGACGGAAACTTTCCCCCCTTGAACCACGAGCTGCACGCCCAGTTCAAAGTCGGGCAGTTGCGGCTGTTTTAACTTATTAGCTTCGGATGCCCGCCAGCCGGACGGTTCAAATCACACCCTCACCTGTTCCTACTACAGCAATTTATACTGCGCCGTTTTCGCCGGGTCGGGGCACCAACGGGTTCCATTCCTTATAAAACTGCTCCAGATACTCCAGCATAAATTGATGCCGTTCCCCCGCCAGTTGCCTACCGGTCTCGGTGTTCATCTGGTCTTTTAGCAGAAGTAGTTTTTCGTAAAAGTGGTTGAGGGTCGGGGCGTTACTGCTTTTATATTCCTCCTTGGTCATTTTCAGGCTGGGGGCAATGTCTGGATTGTAGATTTGGCGGTTCCGAAAACCCCCGTAATTGAAGGCACGCGCTATTCCTATGGCCCCCATTGCATCCAAACGGTCGGCATCCTGTACTACGTGAAGTTCCTGTGATCGGAACTTACGGCCCCGTTTCTTTTTAAGGCTATTTTTAAAGGCGCTGTTTTTGATAATCTTGACCACATGGTCGACCGTTTTCTTCCTGACCTTGAGCTCCCTTAGAAATTCCGATGCCATTTTGGGTCCGACGGACTCATCGCCCCCATTGAACTTGGCGTCGGCTATATCGTGGAGCAGGGCCGCCAAACTCACCACGAGCACATCGACGTTTTCATCCTTCGCAATCAACAGGCTGTTTTTGAATACCCGTTGGGTATGGAACCAATCGTGTCCGCCTTCCGCATCCCATAGGGTTTGCTGGACAAAGGCAATGGTCTGCTCCACAATTTCGGTATCGGTTATTTTACGCATCGGTAGCTGGTGTTAACGGAGACATGGGTTTGAACGAACGCAAACCAGAAATTACGGCTTTTTCGGCGGAGGCGATAACTTCATCCAAATTATTTTGGACGGGAATCGGCCGGTGTACCTGAAAATGTATGTGGTTTCCGATTCCGTTGGGAAATTTGCCGTACCGCAGCATTTTCCAGGAATTATCGATACTGATGGGTACTACTAAGGCGGATGGTGCGTTCTTCATCAAGGCTTTCAGGCCGATTACCTTAAAAGGCTTTGGATGACCGGTTTTAGAACGCGTCCCCTCCGGAAAGATTACGGCACAGCGGTTAAATTGTTCGATGTACCGGCCCAGCTTGGCGATTTCCAGCAAGGCTTGACGGCTATCTTTTCGGTCGATTAAAACAGAACCGCCGTGCCGTAGGTTATAGGAGACGCTGGGAATACCTTTGCCCAACTCCGTTTTACTGACGAATTTTGGATGGTGGCGGCGCATGAACCAGATGATCGGCGGAATATCGTGCATGCTCTGGTGGTTAGGAACAAGGATCAAAGGCCGGTCCGTCGGGATGCGATGGGGATTATCGAAGGTATAGGTAGTCCCCAAAACATGGGTGCACCGCATCAGGCAAAGGTTCAAGATGGCAACACTTTTTCCGTGGACAGCGTAACCAAAAAGGTTGAGGCATATCCATTGAATGGGATGGAATAGCAACAAGGTGGTACCGAACACGATCAGGTAGAGTACCGTCAACGGATATGCCAGTAGCTTCTGCATGCTGCAAAAATATAAAAACCACTCTCCTGGGAGCGGTTTTTATTCTTAATTCAATGCATAGCTTATAATCAACAAAACTCGTTATAGGCCTGCATCAAATTTTCGGCGATTAGCTCCGCAGGCCTACCCTCAATATGGTGGCGCTCGATCATATGTACAAGTTCACCGTTCTTGAACAGTGCCATACTCGGGGATGAGGGAGGAAAAGGCACCATTAGGTCCCTTGCGGCCTTTACCGCATCAACGTCGACACCGGCAAAAACGGTAACGGCATGGTCGGGCTTCTTGGCGTTGTTAAGGCTCAACTTGGCCGCGGGTCTCGCGTTGGCCGCGGCACAGCCACAGACCGAATTGACCACTACCAACGTCGTACCCTCTTTGTTGATTGCGTTTTCGACCGCTGCGGCCGTATATAGTTCTTCGAACCCGGCCGTGGCCAAGTCTTTTCTCATAGGATTTATCAATTCTTCGGGATACATATTTTAGTGTTTTGAGTTTGGATGGCAAAGATACGTAATTCATGGTGCTTTATGGGGTTACTTAACGTTTTGTTGCGAAAAGGGGAGAAGAAAAGCGAAAAAAGAGAAGGGATGGGATACGGGAGACTCTTTCCTATACACTATCTTTGCCCAAATTTTTAAAGGACATGATCAAATGGTTCTTGGCCATCCTTGGATATTACCTGTTTCGGTTTCCCGGCGCGATCCTAGGGTTCTTGGTGGGAAGTTTTATCGATAACCTCAGCCGAAAAGACGGCGGGGCACAGACCATTTTTAGCGATATGACGCGACAAAGCGTCTCTCCGGCCGATTTCGAGCTGAACCTACTCTCGCTATGCTCCCTCGTCATCAAGGCCGACGGGCAGGTAAGCCAGCGCGAAATGGACTATGTAAGGCAGTATTTTCTCGGCACCTACGGCAAGGAAAAGGCCAACGCTATTTTCAGAACCTTCAACGAGGTCATTAAGAAAAGGGAGATATCGGCCCCACGTATATGTTCGTATCTGAACCAGCGCACCCGGTACGAAGTCCGTCTACAACTGCTGCACTTTCTCTTCAGTATCGCGCAGGCGGACGGTTCGGTCAGCAATGCTGAAATTGCCAAGATACAGGAGATAGCAGGATACCTTCGGGTGGGGATGCGCGATTTCGAGAGCATTAAGGCCATGTTCATCAAATCGGCCAATAACGCTTATAAAATTCTCGAATTGGACAAGTCCGCCACAAATGATGAAGTCAAGAAAGCCTACCGCACCATGGCCAAGAAATACCATCCCGACCGCGTCAATACCGAAAACGAGGCCATAAAGAAGGGGGCAGAGGCGAAGTTCAAGGAAGTGCAAAAAGCGTACGAGGAGATTCAGGCAGAGCGGGGCATCGGATAATCAAGATAGTATGCAAGACTTCTGGTTTTATACACAACTTGGCCTAAACCACGTATTGGACTTCAATGCCTACGACCATATTCTGTTCTTAATCGCATTGGCTGTGCCGTTTACGTTCAAAAGTTGGAAAAACGTAGTGCTTCTGGCAACCGTCTTTACCATTGCCCATTGTTTTTCGCTGGCGTTGAGTTCGTACGGCGTGTTGGATGTACATGTCGTTTGGGTCGAGTTTTTGATTCCAGTAACCATCGCCATGACCGCCGTATTGAACCTTTTATTCATCAAGGCGGGGGCCAACGATGCGAACAGTAAATCAGCTGGTAAAAACATAGGCTTACATATGTTGGCAACCCTATTTTTCGGCCTGATCCACGGCCTTGGGTTCAGCAACTACTTTAAGATTTTGATGGCCGATGAAGCGGACAAACTATCCCCCTTGTTGGGCTTTGCCCTGGGTATCGAAATTTCCCAGGTAATCGTTGTAATCAGCGTGATGGTGGTCTCGTTCGTTATTTCGTACCTCACCTCGCTTAGGCATTCCCTTTTCGCGATCCTGGTTTCCATTTTGATCATCCTCGCCACAATACCAATGCTGATAGCTACGTTTCCATTGTAGATAGCACCTCGCAAAACCTCGCTTTATCGATTTTCACGTAAAATTAACCCCTTTTTATTGTCGTACTACTGTAAAGCGGGTATATTAGTGGTCTTTCCGAATATTGAATGAAGGAAAGCAAACAAAAAAAATACGACAAGGCCTATCTGCGGATGGCGCAGGAATGGGCCAAGCTGTCATACTGTAAGCGCAAACAGGTCGGCGCGATTATTGTGAAGGATAGGATGATCATTTCCGACGGATACAACGGTACACCGACCGGATTCGAGAATATTTGTGAGGATGAAGTTGGATATACCAAATGGTATGTTCTGCATGCCGAGGCGAATGCCATTAGCAAAGTGGCCTCCTCGACACAGTCCTGCGAAGGGGCTACCCTGTACATCACCCTGTCACCCTGTCGCGAGTGTAGCAAGCTCATTCACCAGTCCGGTATCAAACGTGTCGTATACCAAGTGTCCTACAAAGATGGTTCGGGACTGGATTTTTTAAAAAAGGCCGGTGTCCAGCTCGTCCATATGCCCGAAATTGGAAGTGTCGTTTAGCCACTCCCGCATAGGCCCCAAAATCTATGAAACGAAAATACAGTTATCTCTGGCCGACCATCGTCGCTGCCGCATTGGCGGTCGGAATATTTGTGGGCGGTAAGCTCCATTTCAACGATACGCCCGAAAAACTCTTTTCCACCAATTCGAAAAAGGATAAGCTCAACCGGCTCATCGATTATATTGACTACGAGTACGTCGATGATGTTAATACCGATAGTATCGTCGACGTGACGGTAACCCGTATTTTGGAAAAGTTGGATCCGCATTCCGTATACATCCCCAAGGATGAAATGAACAGGGTTTCGGAGAACATGAAGGGAGATTTTGTCGGTATCGGCATCCATTTTTATCCTTATAAAGACACCATCGCGGTCATACGCACCATACCCAAAGGCCCGAGTTTTTTAAAGGGAATCAAGGCGGGGGACCGTATTTTGATGGCCGACAACGACACACTTTACGGAAAGGATCTGCCGAGCGACGCCATCGTAAGCCAACTGAAAGGTCAAAAGGGTACTTCGGTCAAACTAAAGGTGTATCGAAAGAGCACCGATGAAATCTTTACGGTCAACGTAACGCGCGATATCGTACCCATCAAAAGCGTGGAGTCCTATTTTATGATGACCAACGAAATGGGCTACATCAAACTCAACCGCTTTGCAGAATCCACTTACAGGGAGTTTAAGTCGGCATTGCGGGAACTACGCAAACAGGGGGCCCAAAAGTTGACTTTGGATCTTCGGGACAACCCCGGCGGCTATCTGGGCGTGGCCGAAAAATTAGCGGATGAATTTTTGGAGGATGGCAAGCTCATTCTGTTTACCAAGAACAAGCACGGGAAAATCGATAAGATATTCGCTACCGACAAAGGAAGCTTCGAGGACAAGCCTATCTATGTGCTGATCAACGAACGCTCGGCCTCGGCCAGTGAAATCGTCGCGGGGGCTTTGCAAGACAATGATATAGGCACCATCGTAGGCCGCCGTTCTTTCGGAAAGGGGCTGGTACAGCGCGAAATGGAACTCGGCGATGGATCGGCGGTGCGCTTGACCGTCTCAAGATACTATACCCCCACGGGGCGCAGTATCCAAAAACCTTATAAAAATGGGGTCGAGGACTATTACCAAACATTCACCGATCGTTATCACAGCGGGGAGATGATTTCGGTGGACAGTATTAAAGTGGCTGATTCGTTAAAGTTCAAGACACCTAAGGGCAAAGTTGTTTATGGCGGGGGGGGGATAATTCCCGACGTCTTCGTACCGATCGGTACGAACGAGGAAGAGGCCGTAGAAAGCATGGACAGCCTAGGATGGCTTTCCTACTTTATTTTCGAGCATTTGGATGGCAACAGAAAGCAGTACGCGGATTATTCAAAAC
>DASSWC010000340.1:0-17380 GCA_035705395.1 Pricia sp.
GGAATTTGATTTTGACTTCGGATTTATCAGCATTGCGGTCAATGCCGGTTTGACAATTTTCGGACTGTTGTTGTTTCGGGACAGGGCAGCGGGGCCGTAGCTTTCACTTCAATACTGCCCCGTAGCCACAAGCACCAGGGTACAGGCCTCTTCGACCTCTATTCCATTTTTAACTAAGGTTTTGTACAGCTCGGGGTTCTCCGTTCCGGGGTTGAAGATGACGCGTTTCGGTTTTAGCTGTAGTATTTTATCAAAATACTCAGGCTGATGGTCCGGCCCCACGTACATGGTAACGGTATGGATATCCTTAAAATCCTCAAAATCCGTCTGTACCTGAACGGCTCCTATTTTACCTTCCTTTAAACCAAGGGCTAGCGTTTCGATGCCATTTGCCACCAGTCGGCTTACTGCAAGATTGCTATACCGGCTTGGTTTGAGGGAAGCTCCTAAGACCAGCGTTTTTTTCCCTACCATCGTATCATTGCGCTTCCCCAGGTAAACCCACTTCCAAAAGCGGCAAGAACAACCAGATCGTCTTCCTTGACCTTGCCCGTTTCCCATGCTTCGGTCAATGCGATGGGAATAGACGCGGCGGTAGTATTACCGTATTTCATGATGTTATTGAATACCTGGTCGTCACGCAAGGCAAATTTGTTCTGGATGAACTGTGAAATACGGAGATTGGCCTGGTGGGGCACCAGCAAACCGATATCGCCAGGTTGTAGTCCGTTGGATTTCAATCCCTCCATAATCACCTCGCTAAAGCGCACCACCGCATTCTTAAAAACGAATTGGCCGTTCATATAGGGATAGTAGGATTCGTCCGCTTCATCATCATCCTCCAAGATATCCGTGACCCAGCGTTTGCCCATCCCCGGTGCAATAAGGGAGAGTTCTTCGGCATGTTGCCCCTCGGAATGCAAATGGGTGGATAATATTCCTTTGGATGTATCTTCTTCCCGGGTCAGCACGGCAGCCCCGGCGCCGTCGCCGAAAATAACGGATACGGCCCTTCCCCGGGTCGTCATGTCCAAGCCATGGGAATGGAGTTCGGAGCCGATGACCAAAATATTGTTGTACATGCCGCTTTTGATGTACTGATCGGCCACCGATAGCGCATAGATAAAACCGGAACATTGGTTTCTCACATCGAGCGCCCCGACCGTCTTGATACCCAAATCCCGTTGTACCAACACCCCGGGACCGGGAAAGTAGTAATCGGGACTTAAGGTCGCAAAAACGATAAAATCGATGGCATCCTTATCGATACCCGCACGCTCAATAGCGATTTTCGCTGCCTTGACGCCCATCGAGGTCGTCGTATCTTCCCCTTTGATGACGTGTCGGCGCTCCTTGATACCCGTCCGTTCCTGGATCCATGCGTCGTTGGTATCCATCATTCGGGCCAAATCGTCGTTGGACACCACGTTTTCGGGCACGAAATATCCGAGACCGACTATTTTTGAATTGTACATGTGTTCTGATTAGTGCGGATTTAAAACTACGAATAAAATGAAAATGGGCACCATGATTTAGGAATAATTGCCTGGAACGCAAAAGCAGCCTCAGAAACTACTACGAACACGGTGTAATCACCCCCAACTCAAGCAAGATATTTCTTAAAACGGTTCACCTCAACAGTAGCCTTTAAGTCATGGAGCAAATTGTACAGCCCGAAAAATGTCCGGCTCATGTACAAAAAATGCTCGGAACCCCGGTTGCTGTTCATACGTCGGATTTCGGGGTCTTTGGACAAGCGTTTCCCCAAATTGGTGATGCCGTCCCAAAAGGTTTCGGAAGCGAAATCGAACCGGGCGTCGTTAAAGGGAGAGGAAAAGAGCGTGAACATCTCCTTGAAAAGCTTTTTCATAAATTTTCGTTCCTCGGACGTATCTCCGGGGCCCAGCATTTCGAGTTCCGTCAATTTTTGGGTAAAAATTGCATCGTTTTCGATGTTCTTCTTGATCGCCAAATCGAAATAAGGTACGTAGAACGCATCCGGAATTACCTTGATACAACCAAAATCGATGGCAATCAGGGTAGTTCGGTCGCTGACCAAAAAATTTCCCGGGTGCGGGTCTGCATGTACCTTTCGCAGCCCGTGGATCTGGAACATATAAAAATCCCAAAGCGTTTGCCCCAAGTGGTCGCCGAGCTCCTGCGGAAAATCCGTTTTGGCGAACTCGCTGAGATGTTGGCCGTTCATCCAGTCCATTGTGATGATGCGTTCGCTGGACAGCGCTTCATAGTACTTCGGAAATTCCAAATTGGGAATCATCGCGCATTTTTCGGTAATCTCCCGGCTTTGACGCAGCTCAAGGATATAATTGGTCTCCTCGATCAGTTTGCTCTCGATCTCCTTAAAGTATTTGTCGGAGTCCTTTCCCTGAAGATTAAACATTCTGATCGCAATCGGTTTTACCAAAGCGAGGTCGCTACCGATACTTTCGGCCACTCCCGGGTACTGGATTTTAACGGCCAATTCCTTACCGTCTTTGGTGGCTTTATGTACTTGCCCGATGCTCGCTGCGTTGATGGAATCACGTTCGAAAGTGTCGAAGAGGTCTTCGGGGTATTGGTCCAGGTATTTCTTAAAGGTCTTTCGTACCAGAGGGGCGGAAAGTGGAGGTACGGAAAACTGCGACAGCGAGAATTTCTCGACATAGGCCGTGGGAAGCAGGTTTTTCTCCATGCTCAGCATCTGGGCCACTTTTAGGGCACTGCCCTTTAGGCTCTTTAGTCCGTCGTAGATATCCCCGGCATTGTCCTCGTCCAGCCCGTCACGGGTCAATTCGGGATTCGCCAGTTTCTTTCCGTAGTATTTGAGATAGTTGCCGCCGATTTTGGCCCCGGTCTTAACGAGTTTACTGGCGCGCTGTATTTTTCCGGTAGGGATTTTGTCGAGGGTTTTCATCGTGGAAATCCAGAAATTACGAATTTTTCTATTTTGGGAATACGGTTGCTGTGGTCGGTTGTGACTTATGCAAACGTTTCCTTATAGAGAAACTTCCCGAAATCAATAATATTCTCTAGCGGCGTATGGTCGAAGACATCGAATATCGTATTGATGGATTTTTCAATGACAATGTCCGTCTTTTCGAATCCGGGGGAGCTGTCGTTTATCCAAAATTTCAATACGAACAGGAACTGCAGCCAAGCGCCTTCCGAAAAAATACTGGGATTGTGTTGGGTGATCTTGCGCTTTTTGTCCGCATTGCCATCATCGATCAAGTCAGCGGCGAAGGTCTTTATGTGGCCTCGAAGTCCCTTTAACTGCTCCAAATTTTTAAGCACATCCCGCCCCCGATGTTCCTTCAGGGAAAAGAGTACGTAGCTGCGATTGAGGGTCAGCATTTCGAAAAATGTATAAAAGAACGTGAGCATCTTTTCCTTGTTCGAAAAACTTTCATACGCCTTGTTCTTTAGCAACAGGCCTTCGGTCTTACTGTAAAATTTGTTCCAAATCGCTTTTTGTATCCCTTTTACCGAACCGAAATAGGCATAAAATTCCTGCTCCCCAATATCATTGACCTTGCAAAATTTGTAAATGGATTTGGGTACTGTTTCATGTTCGAGCACAAAATCCATATACATAGTAATGATATCGTCTTCGGTAATTTTCTTTTTTGCTTTGGTATTCTTTGCCATAAATAACGCGTTTATAAAGTACTAAAAGTAAGGTATATCCCAAGGACTCCGTGTTAAGGGTTTACCAAATATGGCCACAGACAAAAACGTGTCCTCGAGAGAGGACACGTTTTCAAACAACCTAACCAATAAATAATCGAAACCTGATTATGGTCCGCATCCATTTTCATAGCATTTCTTTCCCATAATCCTTTCAAAGATAGGTAATGTTTAATGATTAGGTGGATTTATTAAACAAAATAAATGTTAAAGTTGGGACAGATGAACCGGGGAATGGATTTTAGGGTGAAAAAGCCGAGGGAATAACCGCAAGGCTGTTCCACCCTAAAATAATCGGTTATTAGGATGGGATGAAGGTCTGTCAGTTTGTCATTGTCGGTAAGTGTGGTATTTTTTTTGGTAATTGGGGAATACTACAAGGGACTGCATCTTTTATGTGCAGATTTCCAAGGTTTCGAATATTCTAAGGTTTGTAATAAACAATAAAAAAACATGGCAACAGGTAAAATCAACGTTTCGGTGGAAAACATCTTTCCGCTAATCAAGAAATTTTTATACAGCGACCACGAAATATTCCTTCGGGAGCTGATATCGAACGCGACCGACGCGACGCTTAAATTAAAACATTTGGCTACCCTCGGAGAGGCAGGCGTGGAATACGGCAATCCGATCATCGAGGTAAAGGTCGATAAAAAAGGAAAAAAACTCCATGTTATCGACCAGGGCATCGGGATGACGGAGGAAGAGGTAAAAAAATACATTAATGATATCGCCTTCTCCGGTGCCGAGGAATTTTTGAACAAATATGAGGATGGTGCGAAGGATGCCGGTATTATTGGCCATTTCGGACTCGGTTTCTACTCCGCCTTTATGGTCGCCAGTAAGGTAGAAATTCTCACCAAAAGTCATAAAGCGGATGCCGAACCCGTGCATTGGAGTTGTGACGGCTCGCCTGAGTTTACCCTTAAAAAGGGGAAGAAAAAGGAACACGGCACGGAAATCATCCTCCATATCGCCGACGATTCCACCGAGTTTCTGGAAGACCACCGTATCAGCGCCTTGCTGGAAAAGTACAACAAGTTTATGCCGATTCCCATCAAGTTTGGCACCAAAACGGAAACGCTTCCCAAACCCAAGGATGCCAAAGAGGATGAGCCGGCCCCTACCCAGGAAGTCGACAACATCATCAATAATCCCGATCCGGCATGGACCAAACAGCCCAGCGATCTTGAGGAGAAAGATTACAAGCAGTTTTACCGCGAGCTCTATCCCATGCAGTTCGAGGACCCGCTCTTTCACATCCACCTCAATGTGGACTATCCCTTTAACCTAACGGGAATCCTGTACTTCCCGAAACTAACCAATGACCTTAATGTACAGAAGGATCGCATCCAACTGTACCAAAACCAAGTCTTCGTGACCGATAATGTAGAAGGTATCGTACCCGAATTCCTGACCATGCTGCGGGGGGTCATCGATTCGCCCGACATTCCGTTGAACGTTTCGCGATCCTATTTGCAGACGGATGCTGCGGTCAAGAAAATATCCTCATACATAACACGTAAGGTAGCCGATAAACTGAACTCCCTTTTCAAGGACAACCGCGAGGATTATGAAAAGAAATGGAACGACATCAAGATCGTTATCGAATACGGGATGCTTACCGAGGACAAATTCTTCGAAAAGGCCGATAAGTTCGCCCTCTATCCGACCGTAGATGGTACCTATTTTACATTTGACGAGTTGCAGGAAAAAATCAAGGGCAACCAGACGGATAAAGACGACAATCTGGTTATTTTGTATGCCTCGGACAAAGAGGCGCAACACAGCTATATCCAGGTGGCGAAAGCCAAGGGATACGAGGTGCTGTTATTGGATTCCCCCATCATCGGCCACCTGCTGCAAAAGCTGGAAACCTCAAAAGAGAAAGTTTCCTTCGCCCGTGTCGATGCCGACCCTGTTGACAAGCTCATCAAAAAAGAGGATACGGCCATCAGCAAGCTCTCCGACGCGGAAAAAGAGACATTGAAGACCCACCTCGAGGAAGTTATCGAAAACAAGAGCTACACCATACAACTCGAGGCGATGGATAGCGATGCCGCCCCCTTTATCATCACCGAGCCTGAATTCATGCGCCGTATGAAAGAAATGCAGCAGACCGGAGGCGGAGGCATTATGGGGATGGGCCGCATGCCTGAAATGTACAACCTGATCGTCAACATCAATCACGAACTTGTCGGCGAGATACTGAATACCAAGACCGCCAAAAAGCGAGAGCGGTTGATCAACCAGTCCCTCGACCTGGCCCGGCTTTCGAAGGGGTTGCTGAAAGGGGAAGAGCTGACGAATTTTGTGAAAAGGAGTTATGGGATGGTGAAGTAGAAAAAAGAAAATAAATCCATGAAAATCGTTATCCTGTCCCAAAATCCCAACCTGTATTCTACCAAACGCCTTGTCGAGGCCGGAAAAAAAAAGAAGCATGAAATGCTGGTCGTCGATCATTCGAAATGCGACCTCCTCATTGAAAAGAAAAAGCCGGGTATCACTTACAAGGGCGAAGCGATTACAGGGGTAGACGGTGTCATTCCCCGTATCGGTGCCTCAATCACCTTTTATGGAACGGCTGTGGTACGCCAATTCGAAATGATGAAGGTCTTCACAGCGGTCGAATCCCAAGCATTGGTGCGGTCGAGGGATAAATTACGGAGCCTACAGGTGCTATCACGGGCCGGTCTGGGGCTGCCCAAGACCGTGTTCAGCAACTACTCCAAAGACGTGGGTTCCATTATCGAAAAAGCCGGCGGCGCACCTGTAGTCATAAAGCTTTTGGAAGGTACGCAGGGCCTGGGGGTCGTGTTGGCCGACAAACGCAATTCCGCCGAATCCATCCTGGAAGCTTTTAATGGCCTACAGGCACGGGTCATCGTACAGGAATTTATCAAGGAGGCGAAAGGGGCCGACATCCGGGCGTTCGTCGTCGACGGCGTCGTGGTAGGTGCCATGAAGCGCCAGGGGAAGGAGGGGGAATTCCGCTCCAACTTGCATCGGGGCGGAACGGCCCAGATTATCGAGCTTTCCGACGAAGAGGAGAACGCGGCCATCAAGGCGGCACGGGTTATGGGCCTCGGGGTCGCCGGTGTCGATATGCTGCAATCCGAAAGGGGACCGTTGATCCTGGAGGTCAACTCCTCCCCGGGATTAGAAGGCATAGAAGGCGCAACCGGAAAGGATATTGCGGGATTGATCATCAAGTACGTGCAACGCAATGCCGAATAACAAGATACAGATTCTCGGCCAGACCATTGCGAAGGGAAAGGGCGCCATGGTCAACCTGGATATTGCCAAACTGCATACACGGACCAAGGTTCAGGTACCGATTGTCATAGAAAGGGGCAAAAAGGATGGTCCCACCTTACTGCTTATTGGGGGCATTCACGGCAACGAGATCAACGGCATCGAAATCGTACGCCAGTTGGTCGCGAAAGAATACAACAAGCCGCAGCAGGGGATGGTCATCTGTATTCCCGTGGCAAACGTTTTCGGGTTTTTGAACCAAACGCGGCAATTTCCCGACGGGCGCGACCTGAACCGCGTATTTCCCGGAAGCCCCCGGGGCTCTTTGGCCAGCCGGTTCGCCTATCATATCATCAAGGAAGTAGTACCCTTGGCAGATTATTGTATCGACTACCATACCGGAGGGGATAGCCGTTTTAACATGCCCCAGATCAGGATCGACGGTGAAAGTCCCGAAAGCCTCGCGTTGGCCAAAATTTTTGATGCTCCATTTATCATCCGCTCGGCACGTAAGGAAAAATCCTTTCGCGAGACCTTGCACAGACTGAAAAAAAAGGTACTACTTTTTGAGGGAGGAAAATCAATGCACATCGATCACATGGTTACCCAAACGGGCATTGCCGGGACCATGCGGGTCATGCAACATTTGGGCATGCGGGATTTTGAAAATGAACTTTCGGAGATTCGGGAAATCGCGGTGCCTGGGGAGGTTAGAGACGGGCCCATAATAGTGCATACCACCCAATGGATGCGGGCCAAACATTCCGGGATGTTCCATCCCTATGCCGTCTTGGGGAAAAAAGTTAAAAAAGGGGAAGTCTTGGGAAATATTTCCGGCCCTTTCGGATATTTCGAACGAAAAATAAAATCATCGCATTCCGGATATCTTATCTGCATCAACCAAGCGCCAATCGTCAATCAGGGCGACGCTATTTTTCATATTGCGAGGACCTAAAAAGAAGGTAAGTCCCAGATTCCAAACACCAAATTCCAAAACCCTAGATTTCGTATAAAAACCGGAAGGCACCGAGCCGGTACGGCTAGTCCACAAGAAATAGTGAAGACGGGTATAAAAAGAACTGAAACCCTCAGCTGTCCTCTACCAAAATATAGG
This sequence comes from Pricia sp., assembly GCA_035705395.1. GTDB lineage: Bacteria > Bacteroidota > Bacteroidia > Flavobacteriales > Flavobacteriaceae > Pricia. The sequence continues at coordinate 8,057 of DASSWC010000340.1, forward strand.
CCCGTCACCCAGATATTTTCTTGCAATTGGCTCGTAATACTCCCGCACCTCATCCAGTTCGTAGACCTTTTGGCTTTTCGTGTAGAGGTCGTACTTGTTAAAATCCTTGATCCATTTCAGGTATTTCCCATCCTGCTCGGTCAAAAAGTGCTTGTAGCTTCCGCCCGTATGCCAGGGGTAAAAGGAATGATAACGAATCATGACCATGGCCTCTTCGGGCAGCTGGTTGGCTTGGTGATTCTTCAGCACCTGGAACAGATATTCGTCATGGCCCCAGGCGAGATCGAGATGGTCAAGGCCGCAGCCTTCCTTATAGATTCCCGTAGGCGAATTGTAGCGTTCATCGTGCATATCGGGGTTCAACGTATTGAATTCCGGATATACGCACGTATCGGGCAACCGGCAGCCCACCACGAACACATCACCGACCATGCCCCACTGTTCGTCCTGGCTGGTACCGTCTTCGTCGCTGCCCCAGAGGAACATAATCTTTCCGAGATCATGGATCAGTCCCGTTAGCTGCATCCAATCCGGCCGATTGTCGGCTCGGATGGCTTCGGCACTTTGGATCAGGTGCTGTACATTGGGCAGGTCGAGATCGGGATCGCTGACATCGACCAATTGGTTCAAATGGCCCATGGCCTCCCAAAGGTCCATCGGGGTGTCGAACTTCAAATATTTGTCATGCATCCGCTGCACGTAACCGTACGTCTGGTTTTGGCGCATTTTGCGATAATGCTCCTTCACGGCGGCCTTGACGTCGACGGCCTCGTAGTTTCTGAATGTTTTTGTTTCCATAAGGATAAATTTTTCTAGATGTACCTCGGATGTCTCCTATCGGCTGGCGGGATACTCATACATTTCCTAGCACAAGATACAAAATAACCGTGAAAACCACTAGAAAGATGCTAAAGGCTTTTGCATATTTCCAGGGCTTCAGATCCAGCTTCCCCGAATCGCGTATTTCGAATTTGGCCTCTCGGGAAAAGAATCGGGAGGCCAGATGCATTATCAGGAGGTTCAGTACAAATTCGATGCCCCAGATATGGACGAAGTGCAAGTTCACCTGAAACACATAGTACATCAAAATATAGAAAAGCAGCCCGAACAGCAACCCAATTTTCGCCCCCGCGGCGGATACTTTGGGAAACAAAAATCCGGCGATGATTACACTGGCGATCGGTATAAAAAAGATACCGTTCAGCTGTTGCAGCAACTGGTAGAGGCCTTCCGGGGCTTTGGATACAAAGGGAGCGATTCCAATAGCGAAGATGGCCAGTATGGCGGATGTCCATCTTCCAAGTGATACCAATTTCTTTTCGGATGCCTCTTTACGGATATATCGCTTAAAGATATCTAGGCTGAATACCGTCGCCGCACTGTTGAGGGCGGAATTAAAGGTACTGAGGATGGCGCCCATCATAACGGCTACAAAGAATCCCGTCAACCATAGTGGCAGTACTTTTTTGACCAATAGCGGATATACGGTGTCGGGGTTGTCGTATAGGCTTTCCCCAAAATAATAGAAGCCGATCAATCCGGGCAGGACGATAATCAGCGGCACCAAAATCTTCAATAATCCCGTATAAAGCAGTCCTTTTTGCGCTTCCTTGAGATTGACCGCCCCGAGCACCCGTTGGATAATGGACTGGTGCATCGTCCAAAAATAGATCTGGTTGACCATTAGACCGGTAAACAGCACCTCGAAAGGCAGGATGGCTGTCCGTGCCCCTTCCCCAACCCCGGACTCGTTACTGACCACATTGAATTTTTCGGGACTGTTCCTAAAAACCGCGCCCATTCCCTCGAATACATTCCCGTCGCCGATAGCCAGCAGGGCGAGAATAGGCACCAGAAGTCCGGCTACCAACAATCCGAAGCCATTGATGGTATCGGTATAGGCCACCATTTTCAGTCCCCCGAAAATGGCATAGACCGCCCCAATGCCCCCAACCACAATAATGGTAATCCAAATACCTTGCTCCACGGTAACGCCCAGAAGATCCGAAATTTCGAAAATGGCCTCGATGTTCAGGGCCCCAGTGTATAAAACTATGGGCAACAAGGTCACTACGAAAGACAAGATCAAAAGCAGTGCGACCAGCGTACGTGTAAGGCCGTCGAATCGCTTTTCCAGGAACTCGGGAATGGTAGTCAAGCCCATTTTCAAGTATCGCGGGGCAAAGTATAAGGCGGCAACGACCAGGGCCAGGGCCGAGGTAACCTCCCAGGCGATGATAATGGCACCGTTGCGATACGCCGATCCGTTCATGCCCACGAGATGCTCTGTAGAAATATTGGTCAACAATAAGGATCCTGCGATGACGATGCCCGTTAAGGATCTACCGCCCAAAAAATAGCCATCTTGCGTATCGAGCTTGTCCCGACGCAGCTGCCAAGTAGCGTAGAAGGCCACGAAACCGGTAAAAAGAAGAAAAGTCAGGAAGGCCATTGCGGGTAAAAATATGAAAAATGTTGCAAGTCCGGTGCTTGGTATCTGCAATTATCGGGAATTTTAAAAACCTCCTTCGCTGGGGTGAATTTCTTTTGCAAAAGTTCATTGACGGAACCATCCTTTTATCGGGATGTTTTTTACTTTTGGGATATGCAAGTCATTTCCACGAACATCGGCAAACCGACCACCATTTTATGGAATGGAGAGGAAGAGCGGACCGGCATTTTCAAATACCCCGTATCCGAATCCCTATATTTGGGAAAAACGGATGTTGAAAAGGATACCGTAATCGACCGGAAGCACCATGCCGGCATCAACAAGGCCTGTTATCTTTTCGCTGCGGATGAATATCCCTATTGGAAAAAAAGGTATCCCCATCTGGAATGGAACTGGGGAATGTTCGGCGAAAATCTGACGGTGGAAGGTCTGGACGAGTCCCGACTGCGTATCGGCGACATTCTTGAAATAGGAAGTGCCGTGGTGCAGGTCTCGCAACCCCGGGAGCCCTGCTATAAACTGGGGGTACGTTTCGAGGACCAGGGAATCCTGAAAAAGTTTATTGAACGCGGTCGACCGGGGACTTATCTACGGGTGTTGGAAAAAGGGGAAGTGAATAAAGGGGATCCTGTTGAATTTCGAAAACGGTCTACAAATACATTGACCGTGCAACAGTTTTTCAATCTCCTGTACGATAAAAAAAAGGATGCGGGGATGCTGCGACGGTTTATGGGCAACGATGCAGTGCCACAGTACAAAAAAGAGCGGATGAAGAAGTATCTTTGAAAGCAACTTGAACTTGAACCCGACTTCCCCTTGGCACCTTTATCTCATGGCCGCAATGTACATCGTTGCCGGCCTGATGCACTTCGTTAAACCCAAGGCCTATCTGCGGATCATGCCCCGCTACCTGCCCCGACCCAAGCTGTTGGTAAGCCTTAGTGGCCTTGTGGAAATCGCATTGGGTATCGGTCTGTGCCTTCCCGCCACCAAAGACATATGCATTTACGGCATCGTCATGATGCTGGCCGTGTTTCTTTTGGTGCATTTCTATATGTTATCCGGCGAAAAGGCAAGCGCAGGGATACCGAAATGGCTATTGGTTTTGCGAATTCCCATTCAATTCGGTTTGATGTACTGGGCATGGTGGTATTTGGTGTAGGGCACTGGAAAGAACCCTGTCGAAGCCCCGGAAACAAAAAAAGACCCCAAAGAAGATACTGAAATCCTTCAGTACCGGTCTTTGTAGGCCTCATTAAAATTGATTGTGCCAAGGCATTTAAGCCTTTAGCGAAAGTTTCTGGAAGATGCCCATTGCACCCTTCTGTTATTTTTAAAATTTGAGAAGAACGTATTCCTTCTCGTTTCGTTCGTCCTACTACTGAATATTACTTTCATATCGTTAGATGTATTAAATTCCTTTTTTAGCTTCAATTACAATACAAATTTAGGGAGGATATGCCGCCCGTACTACTGCCCGATTTGCTGATTTATGTTCTATATTAACACCGCAAAGGACCAAAATGGGTTATTGGGGTAATTTAGAACACAATAAGGGTAATCTTGTAAAGATTTTCTGTATTCTATTTCATACCTTTGCGGTATGAATAAAACCCCCACATTAAATAACAGACCCGCTTTCGAGTCCATTGAGCCCGATTTTGGAAATTCGTTTACCTACCAGAAGTTCGATGCGCTCAAGAACAACAAGAATACGGTTTGGCACTACCATCCGGAAATCGAACTGGTCTATGTCAAGGGCGGATCCGGCAAGCGGCAGATAGGCAGTCACGTATCCTATTATTCCGAGGGGGACCTCATACTGATCGGCAGCAACCTTCCCCACTGCGGTTTTACCGACAAGCTGACGGGAAATGATAGCGAAACGGTCGTTCAGATGAAGCAGGATTTTTTGGGAAGTGATTTTTTCGACATCCCCGAAATGAAAAAAATCCATTCCCTTTTTGAAATGGCTAGGGGTGGTATCTCCTTTTCGGGAAAGACCAAACTCAAAATCGGTGAGAAAATGGAAATCCTCGAATACCAGACCGATTTCCAGCGCCTGCTGTCCATTCTGAACATTTTGAACGAGCTCGCCAATGCCAAGGAATTCAAAGTCCTGAATGCCGAGGGATTTTCCATGGAAACGGAGGTCAAGGACAATGACCGCATCAACATCGTGTTCAACCATGTCAAGGCTAATTTTAAGGAAGAGATCACCTTGAAGGAAATCGCGGAAAGGGTCAGCATGACGGTACCCTCTTTCTGCCGCTATTTCAAAAAGATTACCAACAAGACCTTTACCCAGTTCGTTAACGAATACCGACTTGTTCACGCCTCTAAATTGTTGGCCGAGCAGCCTATGAGCATTACCGAGGTCTGTTTTGAAAGCGGTTTCAACAACTTCTCGCACTTCAACAAACAGTTCAAGGCCTTTACGGGACAGAATCCCTCGGAATATCGGAACCAGTTGAAAACGGTTTTGCAATAAATCGCAACCTCTCCGATAGCGGTATTCATTTATTTTAGGGACCTATATCTAACAAAAAAAAATCGGTTTCATAAAAAACCGATTTCTTTCGTGGGACCCTGTTTTCTGAACTTATATCCAGTTCATAAAGTCGGTTACTGTCTTTAGCAGTCGGGCGGCGGCTAATGTCCTCGCAACGGACTTCCCTAATATAACTTCAATTCCCGTGCCGTATTTACTTTTTTCGACCAAAATCCCTTTTCCCGGGATAAACCGTGACCCTTTCGGTTTTCAAGTCGGCAGATCAGGCATTTTTGCTTAAAACAGGGCGTTCAGTACCTTCGCCAGTCGCAAGCCGCCTTTCTGCAGCTGCCTTTCAACGGTATCGAACCAAACATAGCTATAGCGATAATAGAGCTTCTCCCCCATTTCGACGGAACTGTAGACTTCATTGGCCAGGTCTTGGGATTCTTCCACCCAATCGTAGATATCGCCCTTTTGTATTTTCCTTATTTCGGCTTTGGAAAGTTCCGGCAAATTGGTAGCCAGCTCGGTATAGCTCATCCCGTAGTCGTCGATCATGTTTGAATCCCAAACCCGGTGCAGGTTACTGCCCTTGTTGAACCATTTTACCTGGATGTCGTTGCCACCCTTGTCTTTCAATCGACCGACGTGCATGGGTTGGTGCAGGTCACCGATCAGGTGCACGAACATTTTAAGGTAAAATACCCTGTCCGCCTTGGAACTGTTGCTATTTTTGATACCCTCGATGCATTTTTCGATGCCGGTCATCAGGTCCCCGTTCTTACTGGGAGGTTCATCACCGTACTTCTTGTGCGCCGGAAAATTAACATAATGCCAAGCACTAAACTTGCGGTAGGCGTTATCGGCCTTGATCTCGTCGCCTAAGGTAGAGACCTCCGCCAAACTTTGTCCGTCAAGCAGGTTCTCGATGGCTTTTCTGGCCCTCGCCGTGAGGTGTTGCTGCGCGACTTCGCCGACGACCCTATGTCCGGTTTTTGACCAAACGGCGTCGTTGGCGAAGGTTAAACCGCTGATCAAAAATAGTAAAATGGCCATCCTGATAGCATTCATACTTGGGAATTTCGACCAAAAATAGTCCAACTATTTTAAATCTATTGTTAAGCCCCGCCAAGAATTTATTTTTTAATCGGATATTGCGGACGGAAAAGATCGGCATACCAAAAATCAGGGTCACCGACCAGCCGTCATACAAGCGAAGCGATTCCGATAGGAACCTTCTTGAAAAGTATAAGTCACTAGAAAATAAATTAAATCCCGCGGCATCCGGCATCCTAAATTAGAAACCATTGCTCTTACAACGAATCAAATCCCCCATCCTCAGATACCTGATTCTCGCGGTCGCCGCGGGAGCAGTGCTAATCATCCTTTTTATCCTTAGTGTGTACTGGGGCGTATGGGGAAAAATTCCCGAAAAGCAAGCACTTTCCAATTTCCAATATCAGCGGGCCTCCGAGGTCTATACGGCCGATAGCGTACTCATCGGTAAATTCTACCTGTACGACCGGCAGCCGATCCCCTTTGAAGATATTCCACAGCATGTGCTGGATGCCCTGATCGCGATCGAAGACGAGCGGTTCTACGGGCATTCCGGTATCGATTACCCCAGTTTGGCCCGGGTGGCGGTCAAAACCATTTTGATGCAGGACCAATCCTCTGGGGGCGGAAGTACGCTGACCCAGCAACTCGCCAAAAACCTGTATCCTCGAAGGGACCGGAAGGTGTCGAACATCGCGGTGGACAAGATTAAGGAAATGATCATCGCCTCCCGTTTAGAGGACATCTATTCCAAGGAGGAAATCCTGACCCACTACCTGAATACCGTATCCTTTGGGGATAATACGTTTGGCGTCGAAAGTGCATCCCTCAAATTTTTTAACAAACGCGCAAAAGATCTTAGCGTCGAAGAAGGGGCAACCTTGGTCGGGATGCTAAAGGCCACCTATGGATACAATCCTCGCATTTTTCCCGAAAAAAGTTTTTCCCGTAGAAATTTGGTGTTGCTTTCCATGGCGAACAACAATTTGATATCCACAGAGAAAAAAGACAGTCTGATCGGTATTCCTATCGAGCTGGATTATAGGGAATACGACAACAATGATGGTCTGGCCCCGTATTTTCGGGAGGAGGTTCGAAAAAAAATGCAGAAATGGAGCCTGAAGCAGCAGGAGGCGGGCAACGAGTACAATATTTATACGGACGGGCTAAAAATCTACACCACCCTGGACTACAATATGCAATTCTGGGCCGAGGCAGCGATGAGCGAGCACATGGCCTCCTTACAACAACAGTTCGAGCAAAGCTACGGTAAAGACGCGCCTTGGCGTACCGATAAAACCTTGATCCAAAAAGTGGTGCGGGCCTCGGAACCCTACAAAAAATTAAAAGCACAGAAGCTCGGGGAAGCCAAAATCATGGATTCCCTAAAAACAAAAAAAACCATGGTGCTGACCGATTGGGAGGGCGAAAAGACCGTCGAGGCCAGTACCTACGATAGCATCGTTCATTACATGAAAATGCTCAATACAGGGTCATTGGCCATCGACCCGCACACCGGGGCGGTAAAGACCTGGATAGGAGGTGTGGATTTTGAACACTTTAAATACGACCATGTCGCACAGGCCAAACGGCAAGTCGGGTCGACCTTCAAACCCATCGTATATACGGCCGCCTTGGAAACGGGCATTGCGCCATGTACCTATTTCTCTGCCCAAGAGGTGGAATACGAGAACCTAAAAGGATGGTCGCCCGGCAATTCCGGCGACAAAGACGAAGCCTACCTGAACTATAGCATGGAACAGGCACTTAGCCATTCCGTCAATACGGTCACCGTAAAAGTCCTGGAACAAACGGGACTCACCAATGTGATAACTATGGCGAAGAATATGGGCGTTTTTACCGAGCTCCCCGAAGAGCCCTCCATTGCACTAGGTACGGGCGAGCTCTACCTCAACGAACTGGCGGGGGTATACGCCTCTTATCTCAATGACGGCAAGGCAGTGCTGCCCTACCTCATCGACCACATCACCGACAAAAAAGATTCCCTCTTGACGGCATTTAAGCCCAAACGTGCCCAAACCCCCGCCTTTTCGGAAGAGACCCGACAGATTATGCTAGAAATGATGAAATCTACCGTCAATTCAGGTACGGCCTCCCGCCTTCGCACTACCTATAAACTCCAGAACGATATCGCGGGAAAGACAGGAACCACGCAGAATAACAAGGATGCCTGGTTCGTAGCCCTGACCCCGAAAATGCTGCATATCACTTGGGTTGGACTCGACAATCATGAAATCGGCTTTAAAAGCACGTCGCTCGGGTCAGGCGCCAACGCTGCCCTGCCCATCTTCGCCAAATTTATGCAGGAATTGAACCGGCATCCTTCCTACAACTTTATCACCAAGGCAAAATTCAAGGAACCCAGTGAACGGGTGCTCCGATGGCTGGATTGTGACCCCGTAAAACGTGACGGCTTCTTTAAGCGTTTGTTTAAAAATCCGGATAAAAAGAAGAAACGGGAGTTTCGGAGAAAGGATGCCGAGGGGTAGCGGGCACGGAACGATGCTTTTCCCGGAGGCCGATTTTCTTTTATGGTTATCTTTAATCCCTAACTTTATAGATCGCAAACTTCAAAATAACCAATGCCACAACCCCTGATTACCAACGACACCGTAGTATTCGGCCTTCTGGCCCTCTGCCTAGGTTTTATTTTCTACACCTCATCCCTAAAAACCGGATTCTGGAACAAGTTCTATTCCGTTGTACCCGGCGTGCTCATGGCCTACCTGTTACCGGCCATTTTGGCCAGTACCGGGGTGGTGTCCGATGAGACCTCCAACCTCTATTTTATGGCCAGCCGGTATCTGTTGCCCGCCGCCTTGGTCTTGATGACCCTCAGTATCGATCTAAAGGCCATCTCGAATCTGGGTTCCAAAGCCCTGATCATGTTCTTGACAGGTTCGGTGGGCATCATTATCGGTGGGCCCATCGCTATTTTGGTCGTTTCCATTTTTTCTCCCGAGACCGTAGGCGGAAGCGGTTTCGATGCGGTGTGGCGTGGACTTTCCACCATCGCGGGAAGTTGGATCGGCGGCGGTGCCAACCAGGCTGCCATGCTCGAAATCTTTCAATACAATCCCGATGAATACGGAAAAATGGTGCTAGTCGATATCGTAATCGCCAACATTTGGATGGCCATACTCCTATTTGGAGTAGGCCGAAGCGCCCGGATCGATCGCTGGATCAATGCGGATACCTCGGCCATTGAGACCTTAAAGATAAAGGTCACGGAGTTCGCGGAGAAAATAGCACGGGTACCGACCTTAAAGGATTATGTCATGATGCTTTCCTTTGGATTTGC
>DASSWC010000341.1:0-2809 GCA_035705395.1 Pricia sp.
GGGGTCCGGAACTCGATAGGGGCTATTTTGCCGTGCAATGGAATTCTCCCCTTGACGCGAACGGAAACCCCATTCCTATCGAGCTGGTATCCTATCCCAATAATATTAAGGAATTCGTCAGAACGGGAATCACTACCACTAACAACATGACGGTTTCCAACAGCACCGAAGCCCTCAACTATCGATTGGGGGTCACGGCGTTGGACAATTCAGGCATCATACCCAATTCCGATTTTAAGCGAAATAGCTTTTCCTTGTCCGCATCCTCTGGCTTTAGCAACAAGTTAACTGTAAGTACGAACGTCAATTTTTCCCATAGCTATGCCGATAACAGACCGGCTTCGAACCGGGGAACTAATCCCTTGCAGGCCGCCTATGGGGTGCCGGCCAATGTGAATATAATGGATGTCAAGGACTACAAACTACCGGGCAACGAGGTGTTTAATTTTTCCGACGACTATCCCAATCCCTGGTTCATGGCCAATGAGGTGAACAATAGCTTCTCCAGGTTCCGTATCTATGGGAATGTGGCCTTGGATTGGCAAGTTGCCCCCGCGTTCAACCTCCGTACCAGCTACAACCTGAACAGGTTCGATCAAGTGCAGGAAACCAAAATGGCACCCGGTTATGATCGGGAACCCAACAACGGCACCTATGGTATCGCCGACACGGACGGTCTTGAAACCAACATCGACCTTTTGGCCACTTTCACCCGCGATTTCGGAGGTTTTGATATGACGGTCTCCGCAGGGGGTAACCTGATGTACCAAAAGAATAGGGGCATAAGTAACTCCGCAGCACCGAGTGTGGGACTTATCGTTCCGAACCTGTTTACCATTGACAATATTGCCCCTACATCCCTGAGATATTCCAGTTTTACTACGGAGAGGGCGATAAACAGCGTATACGGCCTTGCGAATTTTGGGTTTAAAGACCTGTTATATTTAGACGTTACCGCCAGAAATGATTGGTCGAGCACCCTTCCGGTCGACAACCGTTCCTATTTTTATCCCTCAGCCTCCCTGAGCCTTTTGATCAATGAGTTGGTAGATATTCCAAAAGTAGATCTTTTAAAACTGCGGGGCGGATGGGCGCGGGTAGGGAACGATACGAGTCCCTATCAGCTGGACGCCTACTACAACAATTCGGGGCAATGGGAGAATGCCGTGCTATACAGTGCCGAAGGAGGGCTCAATTCGCCGAATCTCGAGCCGGAGGAGGCGACTTCCCAGGAATTTGGTCTCGACCTGACCCTGTTTCAAAACCGGGTGCGGTTTGAGGGAACCTATTATATGGTAGAGAACAAGAACCAGATCGTGCCCAACATCCCCATCCCTGGATCTTCGGGATACAATAGCGTAAGCATTAATGCGGGAGTACTCGAAAGTAAGGGCTTTGAGCTCTCTCTTGGCCTTACCCCCGTTCGTACCGATACTTGGAACTGGGATTTGAACCTGAACTTCACCACCAATGAATCAAAAATTTTGGAATTGTCCGAAGGGGTCGATTATATCGAGTTTTGGAGTGAGAACAAAAGTGTTTCCCGTGGTTATGTGGCCAATCCCGCCACCGGGGAAGACGGATTGGTCGGCAACATCTATTCGCCCAAGATCAAAAGGGTTACCGATGTCGATTCCCCCTATTACAATTACCCCCTGCTAGGCCAAGGGGAGGATGCGGAGTGGCTGGCCCAAGAAGAACGGGTGAAGGTGGGCAACTATAATCCCGATTTTATAATGGGGCTACAGACCGGTCTAACCTATAAAAACCTTTCGTTGAACTTGACCTTCGATTGGCGCTCGGGAGGCCAGTATATGTCCCAGACCTCACGATATTCTACCGAGGATGGCTATAGCCAACAGATTTTGGACAATTTAGTCAACCCGGGCATCCCGGAGGCAGGGCCCGAACTCAAACAATGGGTTTTGAACAATGCGGATCGGCTGATATTTGGTGAAAATTTCCTATCTATTGGCGGTCCCCCGAGTGATGGCGGGTTTCCCGAAGATTTAGGGGGTAGCGTTGTTTATGACGGTATATTCAATGCCGGGGTGGTAGGAACCCATGACGAAAACGGTAATTTTATACTGGACAGGGAAAATCTGGGCGACGTAGGAACGTCTTTTATCCCGTTTTCCGTCGCCAACCCATGGGAATTCGGGGTGCCCCATATGTTCGATGCCGACTATATCAAATTGCGTGAAATAGCGATTTCCTATGACCTGCCTTCAAAGCATATCCAGAGAATGGGTCTTGATAACTTGACGTTCTCGTTGTACAGTAGAAATATCATGCTATGGACCAAAGATTCGGATTACGGTGTGGATCCGGAAAGGGCCTTTCAGGCCGAAACCGATTCGGGCAACCGGGGCACCCAATTCAAGCAAGGGATAGAACGGTATAACGTAGAACCATGGTTGGTTCCTATTGGAATTAAAATCGGAGTAACATTTTAAATGGAAAAATATCATGAATCGAGCAACGTATAAAATAGGGGTAACGATTTTGGGCTTTCTCCTCCTGGGCGCTTGCCATGGCCTAGAAGAACTTAACGAAAATCCCGACCAGATCGGCTCGGAGAGCGTAGATCCCAACCTGTTGCTCCCAACCGTAATCAAAGGGGCAGGCAAGGCGGTGGTCGATCTGGGCTTTGGCGATTTGGCGGGCGTAATGCAACACACCCAAAAGGATGGATGGTCAAGTGGGCACAATGCCTATGACTGGAGCAGCGACAGTCATAGTTGGAACCGGTATTACAGCATTTTGACCAATAATAAAACCATGATCGAAAAAGCGGAAGAGGATAATT
>DASSWC010000342.1:0-4579 GCA_035705395.1 Pricia sp.
GGTCTTCGTGCCCTCTCCGATTTCCCGGTAGGCAGCCAGTAATTTCCCAAGCATACTGTGGTTTCCGTAGAGTTCTTCGGAGGATTTGACCGTATAATCGCCGCTGATGCCCAGTTTGAGGCTTTGCAGTCCCACATCGTATTTGTAGACATTGGCCTTGGCCAGAAACTTTTTTTTGATGAGTTCCTCGATGGATTCCCCCACGATCAGCTTCTGGTAATTGTCCTTCATCGGCAGTTTGATGTTGGAGCTCAAGGGCGTCGCCGTAACACCGAGGATGGTAGAATCCTTAAAAAATTTGAAGAGTTTTCGGAAGGAGTTGTAGTGTGCCTCATCGATGATGACCAGGCCGATGTTATTGATCTCGACCTTTTCTTCCTGGAGGCGGTTGTTTAGGGTCTCGACCATGGCGACGAAGCACATGTAATTGTCCTGGTCCGTGAGTTCTTTGACCTCGCTGTTGATAATCATGTTCTTGACCCCAAAGCCTTTCAGCATTTTCGAGGTTTGTCGGCTGAGTTCGATGCGATGGGTCAGTACCACCACTTTTTTACCGGTCTGTTCGATATACCGACGGGCAATTTCGGAGAACACCACAGTTTTTCCGCCACCGGTCGGCAACTGATAGAGCAGATTGCCGTTAGAGATTTCCCGTACGTGTTCAAAAATGGTATTCAGGTCCTCCTTCTGATAGTCATAGAGGGTCTTTTCGGCGGTGTCGTTCTGTACTTCCAAGCAGGTTGTCCGATTTAGTCCGCAAGCATTCCGGTGGAGATACCTTCGAACAAATTCAATTTTGCAAAACTAAGGGAAAATTGCGTTTGGGCGAAATATATTGATGGGAATATGGCGGTGGGTACCGTTCTAGGAGGATTTCTGGTAGTTGAAGCCATTGTGATCGCCACGATAGCAACACCTCGATGCCCCGGGTAAAGGGCATTCGTTGTCAGCCCTAATACCCCTTCGCTCTTGAAACCTCGTTCAGCAAAGGCTCGCCCTGTCGTAACCGGCGATGATTTTCCACGATTTGTGGCACCACGAACTTGGGGTCTGAGACGCTGGCATAATGGGGGGTCATATGTATTTTTTTGTGATCCCAGAAGGGATGTCCTGCCGGTAGCGGCTCCTGATGGTATACATCGAGACCGGCACCCGACAGGTGATCGGTGTCCAACATTTCAAGCAGGTGGGCATCGACAAGATGCCCCCCACGGGCCACATTGATGACAAAGGCGTTTTTGGGAAGTTTTTCAAAAAGGGATTTGTTCAGGATACCCGTGGTCTTTTCGGTCAGAGGCAAAAGACAGACCAGAATTTCCGAAGAGGCCAAAAAAGCGGACAACCCGTCATCTCCGGCAAAGGTCTTTACGTTTTGGATGGTTTTTGGGGAACTCGCCCAGCCTTGCACCGTGAAACCGAAGCGTACCAGGTCTTTGGCCAGAACGCTGCCCAGCTGCCCAAGGCCCATGATACCAACCGTGAAATCGGAAATACGATGGTAGTTTCTCGGTTTCCATATCTTTTGGGTCTGCTGCAGTTTATATACATCCAGGTTCTTCAGATGGGCCAGGATAACCGCCAAAACGTGTTCGGACATGTCCTCGGCCAGTTTGGTATCCACCACTCTGGTAATAGGGATGCCTTTTGGCACATCGGGGTCCTCAAAGATGAAGTCCACGCCCGCCCCATTGCAGGCAATCAGTTTGAGGTTGGGGTATTCCCCCAAACTTCCCTTGGGGTGCTTCCAGATCAAGGCCATGTCGATTTCTTCCTTGGGATGGTCTTCGAAATAGCCATAAACCTCAAATTCGGGGGATTCCGCGAGTAGGGCTTCCTTCCAAAGGTCTATTTTACCGTCCTGTCTTATGATTACCAACGCCATGTACTACGAATTTTAAGAATGTAAATCATATCCCTTTACGATCACGAGCTGAAACGTATGCTACCCCAAAAATAACCCAAGATACCGGATTTATTGGGATATTGGACGAGTATCCTTAAACTTCTCATAAATATTGTATAAGAATACCTACATCTTTTTGGAAAAGAGGGAATAAAGCTGTATACTACCTTCTTGTAGAACTCCAAAATTCAAAATAAACCTATGAGGCAACTTAAGATTATCAAGCAAGTAACCAACCGCGAATCAAAATCCCTTGACAAATACTTGCAGGATATCAGTAAAATCGATCTGATCAACGCATCCGAAGAAGTGGAACTGGCGCAGCGCATTCGTGCCGGTGATCAGCTTGCCCTTGAAAAACTTACTACTGCGAATCTACGATTTGTCGTTTCCGTGGCCAAACAATACCAAAACCAAGGCCTAAAATTGCCTGATTTGATTAACGAAGGCAATCTGGGACTGGTAAAGGCGGCCAAGCGCTTTGACGAAACGCGGGGATTCAAATTTATTTCCTACGCCGTATGGTGGATACGACAGTCCATTCTGCAAGCCCTGGCCGAACAATCCCGTGTGGTACGACTGCCATTGAACAAGATCGGATCCATCAATAAAATCAAGAAAACCTTTTCCTACCTGGAGCAAGCGCATGAGCGTCCACCTTCCGCAGAGGAAATCGCCAAGGAACTTGAAATGACCGTAAGCGAGGTCAAGCAATCCATTAAAAACTCCGGGCGTCATGTATCCATGGATGCACCGTTGCGGGAAGGAGAGGATTCCAACCTGTACGATGTATTGCGTTCTGGGGAATCACCCAAGCCTGACAAGTCCCTAATGTTACAGTCCCTCAACACCGAAATCAATCGGGCCTTGGAGACCTTGTCCCCTCGGGAAGCCGACGTGGTAAAACTGTACTACGGCATTGGTGACCAGCAACCCATGACCCTAGCGGAAATCGGGCAAACTTTTGACCTGACGCGGGAAAGGGTACGACAGATCCGGGAAAAGGCCATTCGAAAGTTGCGCCATAATTCGAGGAGCAAACTGTTGAAGACGTATTTGGGATAGATTCCGGAAGCTCTTTTAAAATGTTAAAAGGCCCGACGTCACGTCGGGCCTTTTTTTACATGTAATTCACTAAAAACAACTTTAAACACTAAAAACACACACTAAGAATAGTTCAATTTGCCGATTTCCTCGCTGGAGAGAATTTCGTTCAATTTTTCGATAAAGGATAGGTACGCCGCATTATCGGAATTTTGATTTGCCATAATAGTAGGATTTAAAAAATTGAAGGATTTAGGTTTGGGACTGCTTTCCGTTTCCGGTCTACATATAATCCAACTCCACCAATTCGTTTAGACTTAAGATCTCGTTGAGTTCTTGTAAAAAGGCTAGGTACTCCTCTCCGTAAGTGTCGTAAAGCATAAGAAACGTAGGTTAAGTTAGTGTATCGGATTTAAATTTTTGGTGCGATTTGGGTCGCTGTATTTATTTGATGAAGTAAACTTATTTATATCGTGCGTTGTGAGCAACAAAATGTGGTGTAGCTTTAAAAATTTGTGGTAAACGCTGTTAATCCTGTAAAGTTGTCGGTTTCCGCTGTTCGCTCAAACTTACTCTCTCCTTATTCCCCGAATAAGGACATTTATTGATGGGTACCGCGTCTAACTCCCGGATTTCCTGCATAAAATTTGATGGAAGAATGGTTTCTCTAATCAACGTATCAAGATTAAGGGTTCTGCTCAGCTTATAGGTTCCCAGGAGCGGTGTTAACAGCGAAAATTTCCGGAGATCAAGTAAGAAGTTAACCTTTTTTGGCACCACCAGCGTCTGTGCCTCCAGGAGGAGCCGGTACCGAATGGTGCCTAGATGTTTGCGATATTGTTTGTAGAGGTCCTTACTGTATTTGCTGTGTGCAAGATCCTGCTGAAGGTGTTCCTTGCGCATTTTTTTCCAGGCCTCAAAATTTTGCGGAAGACCGGGAATTTTCATTCCTCTCCCCACTCTGTAGAAAACGTGGAAAACTTCTTTTTTTTCTGAAAAAGTAAGCTTCCGCTGTAATACTTCAAAAGACCGTATGGAATAATCAATAAGCATAAAAAGTACATCCCGGTACGCCCAATCCGGAATTTTTGCACCACGTTTTTCTTCCACCGCAGAATGAATGGCAGCTATTGAATTAATAGCGCGATTTGCAGCTTCTTTTTCCGAAAAAACTATTTGTCTCGCATAAGAAACCGTGGAAAAAAGTCTTCCCAACGGATCCGCAGGTAAGCGACCCGTAAAATACAGCCAGTCTACTTCTTTGTTAAGGGCAAATTCTGCAGAAGCACCTGCAAAAATAAACAAAATCGTATCTCCCTTTCCCCATATTTTCCGGACAATTGAGTCCTTTTCCACAAAATATTCCATCTCCAATTGTATATAATTTATCTGTCTATTTTTTCTGAAATCTAGATTATTCAACTCCGAAGATTAGCGGAAAGCTAAAAGTGACAATGATCGCCCAGATTACATAAACCGGCAGATAGCCGGTAATGATATTCCCCACTCCGTCAAGATTTTCTTTTTTAGAAGTAGCTTTCAGCAGTTTTCCCGTCACCATTAACAGGTTCACAAGAATCAGCAGATTGGCTCCCAGAACGGCAATTCTGTTTGGAGTAATTCCCCATTCAG